>JAXDIO010000353.1:0-6458 GCA_034663965.1 Thermoanaerobaculia bacterium
AGCGTGTCGTCGCGATACTGGCGAAGGATCAGCACCGGCGCCTCGCGCGAGATCCGTTTCGGCGTGCCGTAGATGAATCGGTCCGCGACGATGTCTCCATACACGACGATTCGCCGCCCCTTCATCCCCTCGGCTATCTGCAGGAGACGCGTCCGCGCAAACACGCGCGAAGGATATCGGAATATCGTTGCGGCCATGCCCGCGCTGATCGAAGGCGTCGACTTCTACTACGAAGGCCCGTACATGGTCTTCACCGAGAAGTTCCTCCGCGACCGCGGCTACTGCTGCGAATCCGGCTGCCGCCACTGCCCATGGGGATTTCGCAACGATCAGAGAAGCGACGCGCCGGCAGAAGAAGCGTCCAAAGACTGATCCGGCGTCAAATCCGCCTCCGCCAGCTCGCGCTTCTCGTCCCCGCTGAGGATGTTCTCGATGTCGATGAGGAGGTAGACCTCGTCCTCGTAGGGAACAATCGCGATCAGGAGCTCGCCGCGGACTCCGCGGATGATCGGCGGCGGTGGGAGGAGGGCGTCCGCGTTGACGTTGACGATGCGGCGGACGGCGTCGACTTTGATGCCGATGATGCCGGCGCTGCTGTACGTGATGAGAACGAGCGGCTGGTCCGACCGCTCCTCCAGATGCGGGTAGAGCCGTGCGCGCAGATCGACGATCGGGATCACTTCGTTGCGCAGGACGATGATGCCTTCGATGAACGGCGGCGCGGTCGGTACCGTCGTCGAGCCTGTGTACGGGATGATCTGCCGGAGGCCCATGATGTCGAGAACGAATGTCTCGAAACCGACGGTGAAGGTGATCAGTCGCAATTCCACGGCGCGGTCGGGCATGGCGTTCATTGTATGACCGACAACAGCGCGTCCCGTTCCGGTTCCGTAAGCACTTCGCCGAGTCGCTCCAGATCCGCGCGGGTGGCAACGCCGATGCCGCGCAACGTCCCGATCGTGTAGAGCGTCACGTGATACGGCGGACGTTCGATGACCATCCGCAACTCGCGTTCGAGAGCGGCGAAAAACTCCTCGGCACCGCTGACGTCGCACGTGCGGATGATCGTTCGCGTTTTCTCTTCGCGCACGTGCCAGAACTCATCCCGAGGCGTGATGCGGAACGTGAGCCGCCGCGCCGCACGTTTGATGACGTCGTCGGGTTCCGGCGTCAGCAAACGCATCGTCGTGGTGCCAACGAGCGTGATGTGGAACTCACGCTTCGCGCGCCAGTCAGCGCCTGCGAAATGGATCACATCCGGAATCGGTGGATGGTCGAAGTGGACGATCGCGCCGCCGCCGCGCCGCGTAAAGCGCCCGCGCAGCGTCATCATCCGCGCACGCGGAAGCGGCGGATTTCTTCGTCGAGACCGCGAATGGCCTCGGAAAGCAGCGTCAGCGACTCGCCCATTTCCATCGCGTAGTTGCCGTTGCCCTCCGCGATCACGCGGACCTTCTCCATCGTGGCCACGATCTTTTCGCTCTCCATCGCCTGACCCGCCGCGACTTGGAAAATCTCGTGGATCATGTCAATCATCCGCTCGGCCGACGCGGAGATCATCGACGAGCCGGAGCGCTGCTCCACCATCGCCTGGCGCACGTACCGCGTGACCTCGCGCATCGACTCGACCGCGTTCATGATGTGGTCCGAGCCCTGCGCCTGCTGCGTGGTCGCTTTGTTGATCTGACTGACCAGCTCCTGCAGCCGGCCGACCGATTGCGTGACGGTCTCGCTCCCTTTGGCTTGCTCGCGCGTGGCCGCAGCGATCTCTTTGCCCATCTCCGACGCTTTCGTCGACGACTCGAGGATGTTGTTGAGCGCCTTGCCCGCTTCGTGCGACAGCGAGACGCCGTCCGCGACGAGCTTCGTGCCGGCGGACATCGAACGCAGCGCGTTGCCGACTTCGTCCTGCACGGAGCGGATGAGATTCGCAATCTCGCGCGTGGACGATGCAGTCCGCTCCGACAGATCGCGAATCTCCGCGGCGACGACGGAGAAGCCTTTGCCATGTTCGCCGGCGGACGCGGCGAGGATCGCGGCATTCAGCGCGAGCAGGTTGGTCTGTTCGGCGATGTCTTCGATGACGTTGAGGATCTTGCCGATCGCGGTAGAACGTTCGCCGAGCCGCGTGATGACGGCGTTCGATTCGGAGACCGAATGGCGAATCTGCTCCATGCCGTCGATCGTTTCGCGCACGGCCTTCATCCCCGACTCGGCGGCGTCGGCGACGGCGAGCGCGAGGTCGTACGACTTCGCCGCGTTCGACTCGACCTGCGCGATCGATGCGCTCATCTCCACCATCGACGAGGAGGTGTCGGTGACGAAATTCGAGAGGAAGTCGACGTTCTGATCGACCTCGTTAATCGACGTGGCCATCTGTCCGGTGGCCGAGGCGGTGTCTTCGACGGAGTTGTACAGCGTGTCGGTGTGGCGGCTGACTTCCTCGATCGAGGCCACCATCTCCAGCATCGACGACGAGGTCTCCTCCGACGCCGCTGAAAGCGCCTCGACGTTGTCGGTGATCTTGCGAACACCGTTGTTGAGCTGATCGATCGAGTGATACGTGCTGTCGATCATCGAGCGCTGCTCGTCGACGCGCTCGGTGACGGTGCGCGATCGGGAACCGACGGTTTCGACCACGGTCTTGAGCTGCGCCTGCGAGCGGACGAGTTTGGAGACGGTTTTCTCCAGGTTCGCGGCCATGGTGTTGAAGGCCGAGGAAAGATCGCCGATCTCGTCGCTCGAACCGATTTCCGCGCGCTGCGTGAGGTCGCCGTTCGATAAGTTGCGCGCGTTTTCGGCGAGATGGAGAACGGGGCGGATGATGAAGCGGGACCCGATCGCCGCAAGTGCAACGGCGGCAGCGAGCGCCAGAAGCGCCACGCCGAGGTTGGCCCAGCGGAGTTGACGGACCACGCTCATCGCTTCCCGTTCGTTCGCAACGAGGCGGAAGAATCCGCCGCTGGCAATCGGCATGGCGAAGAGGTGAAGCTCGTCGCCGTTCGTATCCCGCAGGTCCGTGCGGCCGGCGGTCAGAGTCAGACCCGCGGGCGGTGTCCCCGATTTCGTGACGATGCGCCCATCGGCGGCGACGAAGTCGGCGTAGTCGGCCCACGCGCGCGATTTGATGTCGTCAGCAACCGGTTGAAGCTCTTCGATGCGGCCATTCTTCATGGCGTTGTCGCTCGCCACCGCAACGGTTCGCGCGATGCCTTCGGCGCGAGCGAGCAGTTGGTCGTGAAACAGATTGCGTACGCGCCACTGCACGAATCCGACAATCAGCAGCGCGATGATGACGGTCTGCACCACGAACGCGAGGATGAATTTCGGGCGAAGGCCGACGCGATTTCGCGGGAGTTCCGATGGAGCGCCGGAGAGCATGCCGATGGCCGGAAGTGTAGCGTATGGCGCTGCGCTATCATCCGCGCATGCCCGTCATCCGCTGCGCGAAGTGCGGGCAGGCGTACGACGTGCCTGGCGTGATCGCCGTCCGCCTGCCGAATTCGATCGCCACCTGCGCGTGCGGCGAATGGCTCTCCGGCAGCAAGGCCGCGCTCCTCGCGCGCCTCGGCAATCCCGATGTCGTCAAGGAAGTCGACCTCCAGCCGTACAAAGTGCAGCGCGTCGAGACGCCGGCGCCTTCTGTCGATCCGCACGAAGTGCCAACGCTTGGTGTTCCGCGTTCGGTCCGCGTGATTGCCCGCGGCGCTCACGATCCAGTCAACGCCGTCTTCACGATCGGTCTGCATCCGCTCTGGATCGGACGTGCCGGATCCCACGTGGAACTGGCGGAAGCGGAGCTTTCGATCCGCCACTGTTCGATTTCGCTGATCGGCAGCAATCTTGTCGTTCGTGATGCCGAATCGCACATGGGCACCTTCCTCGACGGACAACAGATCAAAGAAGCGGTAATCACCGACGGAATGCACTTGCTGCGCGTGGGCAGCGCACTCGTGACGATCGAGCCGACACACGAGAAGGGCATTCCTGTCGAACCGATTCGCCTCGACGTGCCGAAACCAATCGAAGAGGCGGAACTCGTTCACAAGATTACGCAACGCACCGCGGCGCAGAAGGCTTCAACGCGGCCGGTGCTGATCTGCATCGGCGGTCCACTGAATGGTCAGGAGTTCGAGATCCCTCCGAGCGGTCTCGTCGTCGGCCGCGAAGGACATGTCCGCGTTCCCGACGAGTTTCTCTCACGTCGCCACTTCGAAGTCGGTCCCGACCCCGACGGCACCATACGCGTCCGCGACCTCGGCAGCCGCAACGGCACGTACCTCAACACGCTGCCGGCGCAGAACACAAAAGTGCAGGGCGGCGACGAGATTCGCGCGGGCGTGAACCGCTTCCGCATCGAACACCGCTAGGCGTGCGCGCGGTGGTGCTTGCCATAATCGCCGCTTGACGGCGTGGCGCCGTCTTCAGATACTCCGCCGATCCAGTTCAGGGGGAGTGTGCGGAATGAGCAGGTTCGCCGAGGACGCGGCGGCCCGCATCGTGCGGTCGCTGTCCGCCTCATTCAAAAAGAAACTGACGATCATCGACTCCGCGTCGGCAGATGCCGAGCGCTCGTTCGCGTTGACGCCGGCGACCTCTCTCCAGTTCGACGCGCCACTCACCGCCGCCTCCCGCGAACTCGTAAACGAAATCGTATCGCTCATTCGCTTCGCCGGCGAACGCGACGAACGCGTGCGCGAACTGCAGGAGCAACTGGCGAGTCTCGAATCGGCGAACGAGGAGCTGCTCCGCCGCAACAACGCTCTGTCCGAGATCTCCGCGCGAGACGCGCTGACCGGTCTCTACAACCGCTGGTACGTGATGGAGAAGATCGACAGCGAGATGAATCGCTCGCTGCGCCACCGCTCGCCTGTGTCGCTGATCATGCTGGACATCGATCACTTCAAACGCGTGAACGACTCGTTCGGTCACAGCGCCGGCGACCGCGTCCTCCGTTCGGTCGGACAGGTGCTCCGCGACAGTTGCCGCGTCTACGACGTCGCGGGCCGCTACGGCGGCGAAGAGTTCTGCGTCGTTCTGCCGGAGACGAAGGTCGGCAACACGACCGTGGTCGCAGAACGGATTCGCGAACGTCTCGCCGCGAGCCGCTTCGAAGTCGGCAATGACTCGGTCGTCGTCACCGCGTCGATCGGCATCGCAGGCATCGACTCAATCGAATCGGAAGCGGCTCTCAGCCCCTCGATGCTGATCGACCGCGCGGACCAGGCGTTGTACTCGGCGAAACACCGCGGCCGCAACCGCGTCGAAATGTGGGACGTCGGGATGCAGGGCGCGGAACTGCTGCACTAATAGCAGCCTGTCGACCAATCAGTTTCGCGACGCCATCATCTGCCACTCAGGATCGTCGCGCATGTAACGAGGCGGACGCTTCTGCCGCGGCTCGTGCACTTCGGAAACCGTCTCGATCATGAGCTGGAACTTCGCGAGCAATGAACGCTGCGAGTGTTTCGGCAGCGACTGCAACTCGTCGATCAGCCGCGCGGTTGCGAACTGCTCCGGATCGAGCTCCCAGGGGGCGATCTGCTTCTCGACACCGCCTCCGAAGAATTCGGCCTCCGTCATTTCGTAGACGGCCAGCAGGCGCTTCAACTGGCAGAGCTTCATCGCGCCGACGCGCTCACCCGTCTCGAAGGAACTGATGGTCTTCTCGCCGACTCCGGAAAGACGCGCTGCATCTTTCTGGCTCAGACCCTTGAGGCGGCGGATTTCACGAAGTTTGAGTACGAGATCCATGTTGATCCTCACTTTCGCGATCAGAAACGGCGCATCAAACCGACGACGACGCCCTGCACGGCGACATCGCGCGCAGCGGCGTAGATCGGATGCATCATCGAATTGGCAGGCTGGAGGCGAACCTTCTCGCCTTCGCGGTAGAGACGCTTGAGAGTGACTTCGCCGCTGACGTTCGCGACGACCATCTCGCCGTTGTCCGCTTGCTCGCGGCGGGCGATGATCACGTAGTCGCCGTCCATGATCCCGTCATCGATCATCGAGTCGCCTCGAACCTTGAGCACGTAGTTCTCACCGCGGCTGGTGAGCCGCTCCGGAACAGTGATTGTTTCGTCGGAGATCTCGACGGCCAGCGGCTGGCCGGCGGCGATGTAGCCGAAAAGCGGCAACTCGATCGCGCCGGTGGAAACCGCGGCGCCGGGCTTGCCTTGTTCGACGACTTCGACGCCCCGCTTCTGATTCCAGTCCCGCTTGATCAGCCCCTTCTTCTGCAGCAGCGAAAGGTGCTTGTAGACGGTGCCGTACGAAGAGAACCCGAAGTGATCACAGATCTCGCGGTGAGTCGGTGTGACTCCTCGCTCCTTCTGGAAGTCGCGGATGAACTGCAGGATGTCGCGCTGACGCTCAGTCAAATACGTCATTTCCGCCTCGTGCAACGCAATGTAGGCGGTAACGGAGCGAAAGTCAAGCGTAAGTTACGCGAAAGT
>JAXDIO010000418.1:0-7518 GCA_034663965.1 Thermoanaerobaculia bacterium
ACGAAGAGGCGATCTACCACCTCGGCCTCTGCTACCTCGACCGCAACTGGAACCGCAAAGCGATCGACTGCTTCCAGGAAGCGCTGGAGCTCAATCCGAACAAGATCGAGTACCAGCAGGCCGTGAAGATTTACGAAGGCATCTCCGGCCACATCCCGCTGGAAGGTCCCGCCGCCGAGGAGTTCAAGCACGCCGAGGGTCTGGCAACGTCCGGCAACTACATCGAGGCGCTCGATCACTACCGCCGCGCCTCGGCCATCGATCCCGAAAACACCAGCATCCTGATGCCGTACGCGCTGCTCTGCTCGCACCTCGAGATGAATACCGAGGCGATTGCCGCAGCGCGCCGCGTGCTGCGCCAGCGTCCGACGGATGTCGTCGCAGCAGCCGCGTACACCACGCTCGTCGAAGCGCTGCGTGCCGAGGGCAACTTCAAAGACGCCAATCGCGCGCTCGAAGAAATGCTGCACGACTACACGTCCAACTACGCGAAGTCGATCGCGTACTACGAGAAGGCATACAACCTCGCGGAGATGGAAGAGAACCTCGATGAGGCACTCGAATCCGCGCAGCTCGCGCTTCGCTACTCGCCGAAGGAGTTGAAGCAGTTCCCGCTCGCCGCGCTCGGCTGGGTCTACTTCAAGCGCCGCGATTTCACCAACGCCGTCGATTTCCTGACCAAGTCCGCCGATCTCGGCCCGACCGCGACGAACCTCATGCACCTCGGCATGGCCCTCCTCGAAAGCGGCCAGAAGGAACGCGCCCGCGTCGTCTTCCGCAAAGCGAAAAGCTTCAAAGCGAAAGGCGCCGGGTTGGAGGAGAAGATCCTCGAACAGATCCGCTCGACGACGAAGCTCATCGACCGGTTACACGCGAAACGGCGGCGGGTGACGGGCACGAAGTCGTAGGGCTCTCGCGCAGTTCACCCTGCGCGTAGACGCAGGGTCTCCGGTGGCGCCGCGAGGATTCTGAATGTGGCGCCGACGTACGCCCCGAACGAATCCATGTGGCACAGACACCTTGTCTGTGCCTGGGGCTACCGCGCAACATGCGAGAGTCGCGCAAGCCTCACAAGCACAGACAAGAGTGTCTGTGCCACACCAGTTTGCGCTCGTGCCTCCATTCGTGCGGTCTCACCGGAGATCCTGCGTCTGCGCGCAGGGTGAATTTCGCTAACGAACCCCAATCTCCCCCGCCACCGCCCGCGCGTCGAAGATCTTGCCGTCCTTGATCACCGTCACCACGCGACGAACGTCGCTGATGTTCATCGACGGATCGCCGTCGACGATGTCGAGATCGGCCAGCTTGCCTGGTGCGATCGATCCGAGTTGATCGTCGTGCTTCATCACCGTTGCTGCGCCGAGCGTTGCGATGCGCAGCACCTCGGCGGGCGGAATCCCAGCCTGGACGTACAACTCAAGCTCGCGATGCAGCGAGAAGCCGGCCATCGCGTCGGTGCCGGCCACGATCGGGATGTGGTTGTCGTACAGCGCTTTCACCATCGCCAGCACATTGCGGAACGAGTCGCGATAGAGCTGGTCCTTCCCTTCGGGTACCGGCAAACCGCCGGTGAGGAAACCGCGGCGAACCTGCGGCGGAAGGCGGTCGGCGATCATCGCGTAGCTCGGCGACATCGTGCCGCGCCGTGATGTGAACATCCCTTCGAAGATCGAGACGGTCGGATCGATGACTGTCTTTTTCTCGCGCAGCAGATCGAGAAACGCCTGCACCGGCGCCGACTTCAGATCGAGCGACGCCGCGCGCTCCGCGACCGCGGTGAAGCGCACCGGCGTGCGCGTGTCGGCGACGTCGGGCCAGAAATTGAGAAAGAGAAAATTCGTGTGCTGAATCTCGTCGTATCCCGCCCGCACAGCCTCCTCGGCGCGCATGAACGCGGGGATGTGGCCGCTCACGCGCAGCCCGCGGTCGTGCGCTTCGCGCGTAATCATCGGCACCAGCTCGGGCTTGACGGAACTGTAGATTTTGATCTGCTCGTAGCCGAGCTTCGCGTAGTTATCGACCGCGGCGCGGGCTTGCTCCTCGGTATCCACCAGCACCTTCGTCGGTCCCGCGAACTTGCCCGGCCCGTCGATGATGCCGGCCATGATCACGCGCGGCCCGATCGCGGCGCCGCTGTCCCACTTCTTTCGGAGATCGATCAGGAAATCGGTGTCGTTGGCGAGATCGCGCACCGAGGTGATGCCGTTGGCGATGTCGAGCATCCCGTCGTCGGCGGAGTTGTGCGTGTGCATGTCCCACAGGCCGGGAATGACCATGCGGTTCTGCGCATCGATGCGCTCGAATCCGTCGGGCGCGGTGCCGCCGATGCTCTCGATCCGATTGCCGCGAATGACGATCGTCGTTCCCGGCGTCGTCGTCATCGTGACGGGATCGAACAGCCGCGCGTTGGTGATGACGATGCCGCCGCCCGCCGGTGCGTGCGTGAGCCGGGCTGTCGCGCGGGAGACCGCCTCATCGCGCCATTTGTCCTGAGCCTCCAGCAGTTGCGGGATGACCGAATCCCATCCGTCCGCGATCACCGACGACCACGATGACGCCGACGCGAAGAGTTCGTTCCGATCATCGAGCCAAACGGGTGACGGCGTGAATCCGAGTCCGCTGATCTCGTAGCAGGTGACGTGCTGCGACTTTCCGCTCGCGGAGACATGCAACTCGCCAACGCGCCGGATCGACGCCTCGCCCGCCGGCAGCAGCGCCAGCTTCTGATTCGGCGCCGCCAGGAGCGCCCGCGCCAGCACCGCGGTCTCCTCCGGCGGCCCGTACATCGAAACGTAGAACGCGTTCGACGCCGCGCTCCCTTTTTCCGCGCCGTTCGACCACGCGCCGTTCGCAAACGTCTCGCTCACCGGCGCTTTGAAGTAATCATTGCCCTCGTTCTTCAACGACGTCGTGATCGAGTGCGCATCCGTCGTCATCACCGTATGCGTTTTCGGCCCGCGCCCTCGGTCGTTGTATTCGAAGTCGACCGTCCGCGTGCCGCCGCTCGTCGTCACCGTCTCCTGACCCGCGCGATGTCCGCCGAGGATGAACGCGCGCGTTTGCGGCGGCGTTGTGTGAGCGCAAGCGGCGAGGATGACAAACAGAATTGGCAGAACGCGCAATCTCATTGTCAGAGTGTACGATTTCGTCCCGTGGCCCGTGCCCCCGTCACCGTCCTGATCCACACGCTCGACGAGATCGAGAATATCGAAGCGTGCATCCACTCCGTCGAATGGGCCGACGAAATCTATCTGCTCGATTCGTTCTCCAAAGACGGCACTATCGAGCTCGTTCGCGAGAAGTTCCCTCGCGTCCGCATCGAGCAACGCGAATACCTCGGCGCCGCGTCGCAGAAGAACTACGGCATCGACCGCGCTACGCACGACTGGATCTTCGTCATCGATGCCGACGAACGCGTCACGCCGAAGCTGCGGGACGAGATGCTGCGCACCCTCGAAGGTCCGCTCGACCTCTGGGCCTACTCCGTCGGCCGCCTCAACTTCATGCTCGGCAAGCCGGTCCGCTTTTCCGGCCTGCAGCGCGACCGCGTCACGCGCCTTTTCCACAAACTCCACGCCCGCTATCCGAACAAACGCGTTCACGCCGACCTGCTCGTCGACGGCGCCACCGGCCGCCTGAACGCGAAGCTGGATCACTACTACATCCGAACCTTCGACCACATGATCGCCAAGATGACGCGCTACGCGAACTGGGGCGCCGCGCAAATGTACATCGACGGAAAGACCACGAACGTCTTCGGCATCCTCGGCCACCCCATCGCCAAATTCGTCCGCGACTTCCTCATCAACCTCGGCTTCCTCGACGGCACCCGAGGCCTGATCTCCGTCGGCATGCACGTCTACTACACGTTCCTGAAATACGCGAAGCTGTGGGAACTGACGCAGCTAAAACGGCAGGGGAAGGTTGTCCCGCTCCCGAAACTCGACGAGGGGGAAGGGCGGTGGGAACTGCCGTGGGTGAAGGGGTAGACCGCCTCGTTCTGTTACGATTTCTCGCAGTGCCGATCATCTCTGCGTTCTTCGGGATCATCATTCGCATGTACTTCGACGATCACGCTCCGCCGCATTTCCACGCCGAGTATCACGGTCAGGATGCGATGGTCGATTTTCGCGGACGAATCATCGAAGGCGAGATCCGTTCGAGCACCGCGCGAAAACTGATTCGGCAGTGGGCGCAACAACATGAGATGGAACTTGCAATCAACTGGAAACGCGCAAAAGCATTGAAGCAGCTAGAGAACATTGCTCCGCTGGAGTAGGAAATGACGAAACAGTTAATCCGTGTCGTGAGCGCTAAATACGTTCGCGGGCATCAGTTGCGAATCGAGTTCTCAGACGGCGCCAGGAAGACCATCGACTTCTCACGTTGGCTTCGAGGCGAGGTCTTTGAGCCGCTCGCCGATAAACGTGAATTCAAGCGCTTTTTCATCGACGGTGGCACCGTGTGCTGGCCTAATGGTGCCGACATCGCGCCGGAAACTCTCCGCACAGCCGAAGACGCCACCAACGCGGCATAGGCGTCTCAGATTTTCTGCGACTCAGCGCGTTCGCTTCGGTTTCCGCGCCGCGCGCATCGCCTCGGCTACTTCGATCGGGACGTTTCTCTGTTCCAGATCGATCTCGTTGAAGGCGATGCCGCCTTCGAATTTCCATTGGTGCTTGGGGCGGTAGACGCCGATGTCGTGGACTCGGGAGCCTACGACGAAGCGGATGGCGCCGCGGCGGTAGTCGAAGGCGCGGCCGTTGCGGGTGTGGATGGCGGCGTCGATGCGGTAGGTGCCGGCCACGAGGTCGAGGGCGGGCATGATGAATCGGACGCGCCCGTTCGCTTCGATCCGCTCCGGCATCAGGCCTTCGAGGTCGGTGTTCGTGCCGTACACGCAGGCGCCGTCGGCGTGGTAGATGCCGATGCCGAAGACGAAGTCGTCCTGCGGCACGCGAACGGTGACGTCCATCTCGATCGCGACCGGAGTGCCGGGCCCGAGGGCGACGAGCTCGTTGCCGCGGGTATCGACGAGGGCCACGCGGGACAACACCACTTCGCCGGAGCCCCAGCGTTCTTCTTCGCTTGGATCCTCGCGCGGTGCTTCCGGTTCCGCGGCCGCAACGCGCGGCGGCGCGGTTTGCGTTGACGAAACGGCCTGCAGATACGCATCGACGACGCGGACTGGATCGCCGATCGTCTCCGGTTCGCCGTGATCGAGCCAGAGCGCGCGGTCGCAGAGATTGCGGACCTGGTCGAGCTGGTGCGTGACGAAGACCAGCGTCACGCCGCGGTACTTCATCTCCTGAATTTTCGCGACGCACTTCGCGGAGAACTCCTCGTCGCCGACGGAGAGCACCTCGTCGATCAGCAGCACGTCGGGATCGACGTGGACGGCGACGGCAAATCCAAGACGGACGTACATGCCGGAGGAGTAGGTTTTGACCGGCTGGTCGATGAACTCGGGGATGCCGGAGAAGGCGACGATCTGATCGAAGCGGGCGTCGATCTCTTTGCGCGAGAGGCCGAGCATGATGCCGTTGATGTAGATGTTTTCACGCCCTGTGATCTCCGGATGGAAGCCGGCGCCGAGCTCGATGAGCGCGGCCACGCGGCCGTTCACCTTCACACTGCCGCTGGTCGGTTTTAGGATGCCGGAGATGAGCTTGAGCAGCGTTGATTTGCCCGAGCCGTTGCGGCCGATGATGCCGAACGCCTCGCCGCGATCGACGGCGAAGGAGACGTCGCGCACGGCCTCCACGCTCGTCTCCGGCGTCAGCGCCAGATCACGTTTCAGCAATGCGCTTTTCAACGTCGCGAACTGCGAGCCGCGGCCCCACAGGCGATACGACTTGCAGACCTTCGTGAGCGCGATCGCGTAGTCGGTCATCGCTAGATCGCCTCCGCCAGCGTGTCGCGCAGCCTGCCGAAGACCGCGATGCCCATCGCTACCGATACGAATGCGTACGCGATCATCAGCAGCGTGTCGGCGATGCCGGGAAGGTGGCCGAAGAAAAGCACGTCCTGATACGAGACGACGAACGGCGTCATCGGATTCAGCCGCAGCAACGCGCGGGCCGGACGCGAGGTGACCTTGTCGATGAGATACAGGATCGGCGTGACGAAGAAGCCGAGCTGCATGAGGTTCGTGAGGATGTCGCGCAGGTCGCGGAAGAGAACGGACATCGAGGCGACGGTCATGGCGATGCCGGCCACGAAGAGCGTTTGCAGAATCATCAGGAACGGGACGAGCAGGATCGTGGCGGTGATGGTGATGTCGCCGTGCAATGCGAATCCGAGTGTGGCCAGGAGCAGGATCGGCATCGCCAGGACGAAGTGCACCAGATGCGAGGCCACCGTCACCAGCGGCAACGCCTCGGCGGGGAACATGACTTTCTTGATGAGCCCCGCGTTCGATGAGATCGCCATCGTCGATTCGAGAACGGCGGCAGAGAAGAACGTCCACGGCAGAATCCCGGCGAAGAGAAACAGCGGATAGGGGCGGACCACGTTTGACGGAAAGAAGAACGTGAAGACGACGGTGTAGACGGTGAGCAGCAGCAGCGGATTGGCTAGCGACCAGAAAAAACCAAGGATGGAGCCGCGGTAACGCGCCTTCAGATCGCGCGCCGTAAGCGCCGCGATGAGCTGGCGATAGCGATAGAGGTTGCGGAGCTCGTCCACTGCTGTGGAGTGTAGCGTGAGCGTGGCCGTCGTAGCGCCGGCGGCCCGCCGGCTGTACCGCCGCCGGCTCGGCGGCAATGCTCGGTACGCGCCAGCGAGCCGCTGGCGGTCCAGCCGACGAGCCGTCGGCGCTACGACGCTACGCGGCTACGTCGTTTCGAGCGATGCCGCCGCGGGCGGTGCCTGCGCAATGACCACCGGCCGGTTCAGGCGCAGATGCCGAACCGTACACTCGGCGAAGCCTTCGCAGCGGATGCAGTAGCGGTCGGAGTGCTCGGGCTTGTAATCGACCGGCTCGCAGATGTTGACGCTAGCGACTTTCTCCCGTTCGGCGAGATCGATGAGGCGATCGATATCCGAGTGCGAGCCGGTCGACAGCGCCTTCTTGACTGCCGCGACCCGGGTCATGTTGCGCGTCGCGGCGACAACCGCGGCATCGGCAGCATCGAACTGCTGCGGCAGATCGGCCGGCGCAATCGCCAGCACGCGCACGCGCTGCGAGATGTAGTACGCGAATCCCGCCGCCGCGCCGGCCAGCGCTGCGAGGTTGGCTTTGCTGCCGAAGAAAACGCCGGTCAGCAGCGCCGCCAGCGCCATCCAGGCCAGGAAGGTCACGCGGATCGGCAGGATGGTGGAGAGATAGAAGGTCTGGTCGCGATTCAGCGC
This sequence comes from Thermoanaerobaculia bacterium, assembly GCA_034663965.1. Classification (GTDB taxonomy): domain Bacteria; phylum Acidobacteriota; class Thermoanaerobaculia; order Gp7-AA8; family Gp7-AA8; genus JADGNZ01. The sequence continues at coordinate 7,354 of JAXDIO010000418.1, forward strand.
GGCGTAGACGAAGAGCAACGTGAAGTTGATGAAGAACGATCCCATCAGCGGAGTGCTGAACCAGGCTGCCACGAGCACGGTAGCCAGCGTCGAGATCAGGTAGAAGCGAATGAAGTTGCCGGTTCCCCATTCCTCTTCGACCGCGAATCCCATCAGCGACAGCAG
>JAXDIO010000441.1:0-2983 GCA_034663965.1 Thermoanaerobaculia bacterium
TGTACATCGCCGCGACGTCGGGCGGCAGCGGCTTGACGCGCGCGGCCGCGTCCAGCGCTGTTTTCGCCGCGTCGTAGTCATGTGCCTCGAATGCCGTGCGTCCCGCGGCGATGCTCTCGTCGTACACGACCGACGCGGGCCGGCCGTCCACCATCTGCGCCGCCTGCGACTTCTTGTGCTGGAGGTCGGCGATCATCTCCAGCGCTTTGTCGTGCTGCGGATCGGTTGGCTTCACATCGCCGAGGAGCGCGATGGCCTGGTCGTAGTGCTGGTGCTTGGCGAGCGAATTCGCGCGGATGAAAATCGCCTGCGTCGCGGCTGGATCGTCGGCAGGCTTGGCCATGTACTTCGACCAGAGGAACCATCCGGCCGCGGCGACGATCAACACGCCGACGATCGTCAGCAGAACTCCCATGCTCGAGCTTCGCGTTGTCGTCGATGGAGCGGCCGCGACTTTCGTCTTCGCCGCTTTCTTCGACGGAGCGGGTGCCGCTGACGGCGCGTCGGGCGGTTTCAGCGGATCGTACGAGCCGCTCATGAGCGCGTCGTCATCGAAGATGTCGCCGCGCTGCGGACTTGGAGTTGTTTCCCGCCTCGGCGGCGGGACGAGCGGCCTTTCGAACGGTTTCGGCGCGGCCGACGTCATCTTCTCCAGGAACTCGTTCGCGGTCAGATTGCCGGGATCGAGCCGCAGCGCCTCGCTGAACTTGTCGCGCGCCGTGTCGTTGTCGCGGGCGTTGAACGCCTTCTCGCCGGCGGCGAGAAGCGCCTCCACCTTCGCCTCGTTCTCGCGCCGCTTCGCCTTCGCGTTTTCGATGCGGCTCGATGCCTCATCGTTCGTGACGTCGATCAGAAAAATGCGCGACCAGAGATCGATGGCCTGCTGGTAGTTGCCGGCATTCGCAGCGCGATCGCCGTCCGTGAGGTATTGCTCGATCTTGCGTTGATCGTCGCCTCCGGGTGCCGAGGCCGCGGGAGCGAAATCGAAACTGCCGGCAGACGGCGTCGATGGCGCATCGAACGAAAAGCCACCAAAGGAAGGCGTCGCGGGTGCAGGAGCAGGCGTGGGCGACGGATCGTCGAACGAAAACGCGCCGAACGACGGCTCAGTCGCGGACGGCTTCTCCTCTTCGAACGTGAAGCCGAAATCGGTTGCCTGCGCGGTCGTGCGACCCGCGGCGGGAGCAACGGGCGGCGGCGCGTCGACGATGAACGACGGACTCGGTCCCGACGTGAACGATGCTGCGGGCTGCGGTGTCGTTAGCGACTCGGACAGTTTGCTGATCCCGGGATGATCGCTGTCGAGCGCGCGTGCCTTCTCCAATTCCGCGCGTGCCGCGGCCACGTTTCCCTGGCTGATGAACGTCCCCGCCTTGCGAATGAACTGCTCCACGAACGGCGCCGCTTCGATTTTCTCGCGTGCCTCATCGTTGATCGCGCGCGCTTCCTCGTTCGTAAAATCGTCGCGCAGCACCTCGGAGGTCAGATCGTTCGCGCGCTGAAAATCGCGCGCCGCGATCGCCGCGCGCGCTTCGCGCAGTGGATCCTCAGTCGACGGCATCAACGAATCGACGTCGACCGGCGCGTTCGGATTGCGCGTTTTCTCCAGCAGTTTCTTCGCCGGATCGAACATCGGATCCATGCGCAGGATCAGCGTGCAACCTTCCACGACCTCGGCGGCGCGGCCCTGTTTGTACAGTTCGAGGGTCTGCTGAAACGTTGAAAGTACGCGGTCCTTCACAGCCGAGGAAAGCGATGCATTGCCGGGGTACGTAGCCATCCGTCGTGAGCGCTCCGCGCAAAAAGTGCGGCGATTATACTGTCACGCCCCAAGCGGGAAGGAGCGTGCATGGACATCATCAATTCTGATCAGGCCCCGAAAGCAATCGGCCCGTATTCGCAGGCAATTCGTGCCGGCAACGTCATCTACACCTCGGGACAAATCGCCCTCGATCCCGCCACCGGCGCGCTCGTCGAAGGCGATTTCGCCGCTCAGGTGCACCGCGTTTTCGCGAACTTGAACGCCGTGCTTGTCGCCGGCGGCGCGACCTTCAGCAACGTCGCCAAAGCGACGGTGTACCTGACCGACCTCGCCAACTTCACCACGTTGAACGAGATCTACGCCTCGTACTTTGGCGACACGAAACCGGCAAGAACGACCGTCGGAGTCGCGCAGTTGCCGAAAGGCGGGCTGGTTGAGATCGATTTGATCGCGATTGTGTAGTCGCATCTCACAGCAGCAAAATAACTTACCGTTTCGCCCAAATACTTATTACAATGGCACCTCGGTTGCAGATTCGCAGCCCAAACCATGTCCCCAATCCGGAAGCTTTCTACCACTGCCGCAGTCCTCGCCCTCGCTGCCGTGCCGCTCTTCGGCGCCGCACGGTTGACGTACTTCAACAACGGCACGCTGATCCCGGTGGCGTGGCCTGACGGCTCCTTCCCGATTCGCTACTCCATCGACCGTCGCGTCGCGAACGCCGTCCCGCAGGCGGAGGCGATGCTCGATCGCGCAGGAAAGGATTGGGCGGCCATCCCGGAGACGAACATCGGCTTCCAATCACTCGGTGTCGTTGACGGCGCGTCGGCCGGCAAAGACGGACGCAACACGATCTCGATGGCCGACGACCTCTTCGCCGGTCAGAAGTTCATCGCTCTCACCACCAACTGGTACGACGACAACGGCCGCATCATCGAGGCCGACATGCAGATCGATCCAACGGCGGTCTCCGGCGGCTACAACATGCAGCAACTCGTCGACCACGAGATGGGTCACATCCTCGGCCTCGACCATTCCGCGGTGCTGTCGTCGGTCATGTATCCGTACGTCGGCACTGGCAACAACACCGCCGGGCTCGACAGCGATGACCGCGTTGCCATCGGCGCCGCGTACGCGAAAAACAAACCGGCCACGGGCGCCACGCTCGAAGGCCGCGTGTACGGCGACGACGGCGGCATCTTCGCGGCGCAGGTCGTGGCG
>JAXDIO010000002.1:0-6693 GCA_034663965.1 Thermoanaerobaculia bacterium
CGTCCGCCTCACGGCTTTCGCGCGAGTCGACCACGCGGTCTTCTGTAGTGCCGCAGAACGGGCAGCGCATTCGGCCCGCCGTATATCACGACTGCGAAGTGGTGTCGCCCGCCACATCGTCAGCCGCATGCGTGAGGTCACGCCACCGCAAACCTTCGCGCGCGAAGAGCGCAACGCCGGTCAGCACGACCGGCACCGCACCGACGAGATGGAGGATCAGCGCGATGGCCACGGAGCTGTCGATGTCGAAGCCATAGAACGACGTCAGCGCCCACTGACACAGTTTGTGAAAGCCGCCCACGCCGCCCGGCGTCGGAATCGCGACGCCGATCGTCGTGACGCCGCTGATGAAGAACGTGGAGTCGTACGGTAACGGACGGTGCATGGCGACGAACACGAGCCAGTACTGCGCGGTGAGGCAAAGCCAGACGCCGGCGGTGGCGAAGATGACGGTGAGAAAGTCGCGGGGCCGCTCGGTGATGGCGAGCGTTTTCGCGAAGGCGTCGAAGAACTTCATCCACGGCTCGCGAAAACGCTTCGGCAGGATGCGGCCGACGCGCTCGTGCAAACGTCGTACTGCGCCGCTGAAAAAGTACAGGCCGATGAGAAAGACGACGAGCGCGGCGAGCACGATCGTGCAGCCGATCGCGCCGCCGTGTACGACGCCGGTTTCGTTCGGAAACGCGTTCCAGCGCAGGACGCAGAAGAAGAGAAAGATGCCGAGGATGCTGAAGAGGTCGAGCACGCGTTCGGTGAGGACGGTGCCGAGCGCCGTGGCGAAGCGGACGTTCGTGCGCCGCGCCAACAGCGCCGGCCGCGCCACATCACCGGCGCGGATCGGCAGCACGGTCGAGAGCATGTAGCCGGTCGTGTTCGCGAAAAAGGTCGGATAAAACGCCGGCGGCTCGGGCGACGCGAGCAACACCCGCCAGCGGATCGTGCGGAAAACCAGCGCCATCCAGTTGACCAGGAACGCCGACGCCAGCCAGTACGGATTGGTCAACGTCATGATGCGCCAGACGTCGTGCAGGTCGCTCTTCCAAAGAAAAAGTCCGAGGAAGAAAATCGTCAGCAGCGCGATGAACGTGACCTGGAGAATGCGGCGCAAAGTTCGGGAAGTTGTACCACGGCGCGAGTGGTCAGTTGCCAGTGGTCAGTGGTCAGTGCGATGCTGACCACTGGCCACTAACCACTGGCCACTTCAACGCATGCTCAACATCTACACGAATCCAGTTTTCTACAAGCACGACACCGGCGCCGGGCATCCGGAGTCGGCGCGGCGGATGGACGCTGCGCTGGCCGGTGTCGAGCGCGCCGGATTTGCGGGCCGCGTCACCCGCGATACGGGCGATCATCCCGACACCGATCGGATCATCGCCAAAGTGCATTCGGCCGATTACGAACGGGCGCTGGAGCAGGCCGCGCGCGCGGGGCTGCGCGATTTCGTGTCGGGCGACAATCCAATGTCGTCGCAAACGTTCGCTGCTGCGCGCACGGCAGTCGGCGCGGCGCTCACGGCTGCGGACGAGATGATGCAGGCGAATGACAACCGCGCCTTCGTTGTCGCGCGTCCGCCGGGACATCACGCGGAGCGCCTGCAGCCGATGGGCTACTGCTTTTTCAACACCATCGCCTGCGTGGCGGAGTGGATGCGCGAGCAGCCGGGCATCGAGCGCGTGTTCGTCTTCGACTTCGACGTTCATCACGGCAACGGAACGCAGGCGCTGTTCTGGGACCGCGACGACGTTTTCTACGCGTCGATGCACCGCTTTCCGTTTTATCCCGGCACCGGCGCGACAAACGAGATCGGCGAAGGCACTGGCCGCGGTTACACGTTGAACATCCCCTTCGAACAAGGCCTCGGCGATTCCGCGTATCTGCGCGGAGTTGAAGACGTGATCGTCCGCGCCATCGACGACTATGCGCCGCAAGCGATCCTGTTGTCGTCCGGATTCGATGCGCATCGCCGCGATCCGCTCGGCGGCATGCGCGTCACCGAGCAGGCGTATGGAGAGATCACGCGGCGCATCGTCGAAGCGGCGTCGCGCCACAGCGGCGGACGTGTTCTGTCGCTGCTCGAAGGCGGCTACGACATGGAAGGTCTAGCCGCGAGCGTCGCCGAACACGTGCACGCACTGGCGTAAACTCTCCCGCGGAGGTTTTCCGATGACCGTTGCGCCGCCGCCCCCGCCGCCGCCGACTTCCGGATCATTCACGCCGCCGCAAGGCAGTTACACGCTTCCGCCCGGCGCGCCTCCGCCGCCTCGTGCGAAATCCAGCGGCTGCTGGAAAGCGCTCGCCATCGGCTGCGGCATCATCATCGTCCTCGGCTTGGCCGCGCTCGTGGCCCTCTTCGTATTCGTTTTCAGCGTGATCAAACGCAGCGACGTCTATCGCGAGGCCTACACGCGCGCCACCAACGATCCGCGCGTCGTGGCCGCGCTCGGCACACCGATCGAGAAGGGGTGGTGGGTGATCGGGAGCGTCCACCTCGACGACAACACCGGCACCGCCAACATCGACTTTCCCATCTCCGGACCAAAGGGCAGCGCCCGCGTACACGCCGCGGCGTCGCGCGAGAGCGACGCCTGGAGTTACTCATCACTGGTCGTGCGGCCCGCGGCAGGTGGAGAGATCGACGTCTTGCACCATTGACGGGGGTGGGGAGTCGGGGGTGGGGAGTCGGGGGTGCGGAGTCGGGGGTGGGGAGTCGGGGGTGGGGAGTCGGAGAACGAAAAGCATCGGTGAGGCGCGTCTCCACCCGACACCCGACGAATCTACTTCCCAGCCGACTCGATCAAAATCACGTCCGCGATATCGTGATACTTCCCGGCGAAGTGATGGCCGCCCGGCTCGGCGACGATCTTGAACGCGGTGCGATCGAGGACGTGGCAGAGCGAGTCTTTCTCTTTCGCGCCGAAGATGCACAGCACGTTCATCCCGCGCAGTTTGTCGACCTCGGGCTTCACGGCGAACTGCGGCTCTTTGTGCGTGTATGCGGCCAGGCTCCATGCGGGCGAGTATTTGAAATCGATTGTCGGCTCGAGTCCGAGGAGGGCGATGAGTTGCGTCGAGTCGCGGAGGTCGCGCGGCAGGCGGCTGGCCATGAACGGCAGGACGTCGGCCCCGCGCGAGTAGCCGATTAACAGCACTTTCGATTTGCGCCACTGGATCTTGTAGTAGCGGATGACACGTTCCAGCGCGCAGGCCGATTCTTCGGGGGTGCGGCGAACGCGGTAGTAGTCCGATGCGACGAAACCGACGATCGGGATGCCGGCGGCGCGAAGGCGGTCGGTGATCTTTTCGTCGATGCGCCGCCAGCCGCCGTCCCCGGTGATCATGACGGCGAAGCGGTCGCTGGAAACCTTCGCGCCCAGGGTGACGATCGGGAGGCCGGTGATGTCGGCGCGCGCGGAGCAGCGCTCATCCGGGACGACGGCATGCGCACGGACGGCAGCGAGCAGCACGATGAAGATCAGGCGCTTCACTGGAGGTGCTCGATGATCAGGCGGCCGAGGTTCGCGTAGCCACCGTCGAAGTGATGAGCGCCTTTTAGCGCGATTACGTTCACGCCCGGCTGCGATTTCAACGCGGGACAGAGCGAGTCGTGATCGCTCTCGCCGTAGATGCAGAGGATGTGCGCCGGCGCGAGTTTCTCGACCTCCGGTTTCACGGCTATGCCGGCGTTCGCATCGCGCAGCCAGTCGGAGACGTGAAACTCGAACTCGACTTTCGGGCTCGGCCCGAGGAGGACGATCGAGCGGATTTTGGCGCGCGTTTCGACGGCAAGGCGGCTGATCATCGCTGGTAACACATCCGCGCCGCGCGAGTAACCGACGAGGACGACGCGCGACTTGTGCCACTGGCCGAGGTAGCGGGTGATGATCGAATCGAGATCGCGCGAGGCGGTCGCCGGCGTTCGCTTGGTCCAGAAATACTGCAGCGCGTTGAGGCCAATCACCGGCATACCGTCGTCCGCGAACACTTTCGAAACTTCGCGGTCGATCGCCGCCCATCCGCCGTCGCCGGAAACGAAGACGACGAGCGTGTCGGAGTTGCCGCGCGTGGCGGGCACTTCGACGAGCGGCAGCTTCGGCGCGGCGGTAGTTGCGGCGAGAAACAGCAAGAGAAAAGCGCTCTTCATTCGGACGGTGTTGCAGAACAGCGGTCGGCTCTCTAGTAGTTCACCCTGCGCGTAGACGCAGGGTCTCCGGTGATACCGCCAAGCTCTTGCTGAATCCGCAGTTCTCGCACCGCCACCGAAGATCCTGACGGGCCGCTGCGCGGCCCGCAGGATTGATTTTTGGTTACCTGGTCCCCATCCGCACGCGTGGATACAAACCGACGAATCCCACCAGCGCCAACACCCACGGCGCGATGTACAGCCGCCAGTCGCCGTGCATCATCGCGATGACCAGCCCGCAGATGCATCCCGCCTCGAGCATCGCCCAGCGCACGATCAACATCTTCCGCGAGCGGATGATCATCGCTGCCAGAAACGTCCCCGCCGCGGCGCTGTACAAGCCAATCGTGACCGGGTCGTGCAACTCATCGACGAGCGATTTTCCGGGCGTGATCAGATGCGTCGTCGCCCACGCCACCACCGCGTAGATCAGCGTGCTCATGAGGATGGCGATGTAAATGATCTGCAGGTTGCGGTCGTAGCGGTTCATGCGAATACCTTACAGGGAAACGGTTCACGCGGAGAGGCGGAGAAAAGATGGCGTGCTAGGCTTCGACCCCATCACAACTTCGGAGCCCCTATGCGCCGCCTGCTCGCGTTTGCCTCGATCTGTCTGCTGTCTGCCTCCGCGCTTGCGATCGAGCCGCCGCGCGAGAAGGAACGCTGGACAACGCTGACCATCGATGAGCTGACGGTCTACAGCAGCGCGGATGACGCCACCACGCGGAGCGTCGCGTCCGACCTGGTGCGGCTGCGCGGCGCGCTCTCCGTCGTCACGAAACTGAAGGTCCGTTCGCCGCTGCCGACGCGCGTCTTCATCTTCGGCGACCGGCGGAGCTTCTCGCAATATTGCGACGCGGCCCTCGGACGATCCGACAACCTGACCGGCCTCTTTCTCTCCGACCGCGACGGCAATCACGTCCTCATCGCCGGCAACTCCGCGGGCGTCGATCGCGTCGTCTACCACGAGCTGACTCACTACTTTCTTCGCAACACGGTGTCGTCGCACGTGCCGCTCTGGTTCAACGAGGGGCTGGCGGAGTTCTACTCGACGTTCAGCGGATCCAAAGACACCGTCGACGTCGGCCGTCCGATCGAGGATCACATCGCCTGGCTTCGCACGCAAACGCTCATTCCGCTCAAGGACCTCTTCGCCATCACGCACGATTCGAAGGAGTACCACGAAGGACATCGCCAGGGCGTCTTCTACGCGGAGTCGTGGGCGCTGGTGCATTACCTGATGATCGGCAATCCCGAACGGCGCGACCAGCTCGGCACGTACGTCGGCCTGATCGCGAGCGGGAAGTCGATCGACGACGCCTTCCACATGGCATTTCACGGTTCGTACGACGACCTCGAACGCGAGCTCCGCAAATACATTCGCGCGTTCTCGATGAGCTACATCCGCTACACGATGGCCGATCTGATGACGGTGGCGATTCCTGCGCCGCAGCCGCTGCCGCGCGACACGCAACTGGTCGCGCTGGCAGATCTGCTCATGCACGCGAACACTCCTCATTTCGCCGAGGCGGAGTCGTTCCTCAACGCAGCATTAAGGGCGAATCCATCGAGTGCCGAGGCGTACGCGGAGCTCGGCGTGGCGAAGTCGTGGCAGCGGCAGAACGCCGAGGCCGAGACGAATTTCGACAAGGCCGTGCAGCTCGGCAGCCGCGACGCGGTGCCGTACATTCTTTACGGCCAGTCGATCCTCCGCCGCGTCGATGCGAGCGTCCGCAATAACGCGGGCGCGCCGGCAGCCGACATCACCAAAGCGCGCGAGCTTTTCCGGAAGGCGACGGAGCTGGATCCGGCTTCCGCCTCCGCATTTTCCGGTCTCGGCGCGACCTACACGATGTCGGCCGGAGACGATCCGCGGCCCGGCATCGAGGCGTTGGAACGAAGCCTCAGCCTTGCTCCCGCCGAGGTCGATGCGATCTTCAACCTGATCTTGCTCGACTGCCGCGCTGGACGCCGCGACGAGGCTGCGAAGCATCTCGACGCACTGGCGCGCCTCGCCGACGCGGAAACCGTGCGGCAGGCGCGCGAGAACCTCTACTTCGCCGATCTCAATCACGCCAGCGAGCTTTTTCGCGCGGGCAAACACGCGGAGGCAACGGAGATCATGAAGCGCGTTGCGGCCGAAACGACGAACGAGCAGTTGAAGGCGCAGATCGAGGAACAGCTCGCGTCTGTCGGTCACGTCGAAGCCGCGAATCGTCAGCTCTCCGACTTCCAGCTCGCCGTGAACAAGGCGAATGACGGCAAGTTCAAAGAAGCGCTGGCCATGATCGATGCGCTACTGCCGACGATCACCGAGCCGGAATTGTTGTCCGCCGCGAAGGATTTTCGCGCGAAGGTGACCGAGTACATCGCCGCGGCGACGCCGAAGAAAAAGAAGTGACGTCGCGCGTATAATCCGCCGCCCAATTCGCCTCAGAAGGACAACAACGCAATGTCGAATCGCACGTTTACGATCATCAAGCCGGACTCGGTCCGCAACGGGAACTTCG
>JAXDIO010000038.1:0-12916 GCA_034663965.1 Thermoanaerobaculia bacterium
GGAAGTGTGGGGCTGGATCTCACCCGAGGCTGTGTTGTACGTGGGAGATTTGCTGGATCTCTCGCCGGCGACAGTCTTTGGCGTCGTCTCGTTCTACAACATGTACAACCAGAAGCCGGTGGGCAAATACCACCTGCAGGTTTGTACGAACCTGAGCTGCATGGTCCGCCGTGCCTACGACATTTACGACCATCTGTGCGAGAAACTGGACGTGAATCCCGGCGCCACGACACAAGACGGACGCTACACCGTCGTCGAAGTCGAATGCCTCGGCTCCTGCGGCACCGCACCGGTCGTACAGGTCAACAACGACTATCACGAGAACATGGATGTTTCGAAGATGGACGCGCTGCTCGCGGAGCTGAAATAGCAATGGATCCGATCAAAGTCCTCACCGCGAACATCGACAAGCCGAATTCGACATCGATCGACGTCTACATCGACGGCGGCGGCTACAAAGCGATCGAAACCGCGCTGAAGATGAAACCGGAAGAAGTCACGCAAGTCGTCAAAGACTCCGAGATGCGGGGCCGAGGCGGCGCAGGATTTCCAACCGGCATGAAATGGAGTTTCGTTCCCAAGAACGCCCCCAAGCCGACCTGGCTGCTCTGTAATGCCGACGAATCCGAGCCCGGCACCTTCAAAGACCGCGTGATCATGGAGAAAGACCCGCATCTGCTCATTGAAGGGATGATCATCGCCGGCTACGCCATCGGCTCCAATCCGATGTCGTACATCTACATTCGAGGCGAGTTCTATTACGGAGCCACAGTCCTCGATAAAGCTCTCGACGAAGCGCGCGCCAAAGGCTTCCTCGGCAAGAACATTCTCGGCAGCGGCTTCGACTTCGACATCACGGTCGCCCGCGGCGCCGGCGCCTACATCTGCGGCGAAGAAACGGGATTGATCGAATCCGTCGAAGGTCATCGCGGACAGCCGCGCGTCAAGCCGCCCTTCCCTGCCGTCATCGGCGTTTTCGGCGGACCGACCGTCGTCAATAACGTCGAAACGCTGGCCTGCGTCCCGCTGATCGTCAACAAAGGCGCCGATTGGTTCAAATCATTCGGCAGCCCTAAAAATACCGGGCCGAAACTCTATTGCGTCTCCGGCTGCGTAAGAAAACCGGGCGTCTATGAGTTCCCGATGGGCATCAATCTCAAAGAACTCATTTACGATCACTGTGGCGGGATCCTCGGCGACCGCAAATTGAAAGCCGTAATTCCCGGCGGCGCCTCGGCACCAATGCTCCTGCCGGACGAAATCGATCTTCCCCTCAATTTCGACGCAGTCATGAAAGCCGGCTCGATGCTCGGCTCCGCCGGCATCATCGTCCTCGACGATTCCGTCTGCATCGTCGACGCCGTCTGGCGCCTCTCGAAATTCTTCGCACACGAGTCGTGCGGACAATGCACCCCCTGCCGCGAAGGAACGAACTGGCTGGAGTCCGTCCTCGACCGCATCGAACGCGGCGAAGGCCGCAAACAGGACGCCGACCTGCTGCTCTCGATGTCCGACAACATTGGCGGCAAATCCCTCTGCGCCCTCGGCGACGCCGCCATCGGCCCCGTCATCTCCTCGGTCAAAAAGTTCCGCGACGAATACCTCCACCACATCGAGCACAAGAGCTGCCTGCCCGGAACGGTGCGGTACCGCCGGCTCGACGCACCAGTCGCGGTGCACTAATTGATCCGCAGATGAACGCAGATGTGCGCAGATAAAAGCATCAACCATCTGCGTAAATCTGCGCTCATCTGCGGATTTCTTTTCGGCACCGCGTCCGCGTTCGCAGAGACACCCAAAGGCATCCTCCTCGAAAACCTCACCTGGGTCGAAGCGGAGAAAGTGCTCACGCCGGATAGCGTCGTCGTGATTCCACTCGGAGCGGAGTCGAAGGAACATGGGCCGCATCTGAAGTTGAAGAATGATTTTCTGATCGCGGAGTACCTAAAGAAACGCGTATTACAGAGCAGCAATGTCGTGGTCGCGCCGACGATCAACTACAACTTCTATCCGGCCTTTCTCGAATATCCGGGATCGACGTCGCTGCGGTTCGAGACGGCGCGCGATATGGTCGTCGATATCTGCCGCTCGCTGGCGAAATTCGGGCCGAAGCGCTTCTACATCCTCAATACCGGCATTTCGACACTGCGCCCGCTCGCCGCAGCGGCGGAGATGCTTGCGGCGGACGGCATCGTCATGCGCTACACCGACCTGCACGTCACGGAGCCGGTCGAAAAAGAGATCCGCAAGGAAGAGGGCGGGACGCATGCCGAGGAGATCGAGACGTCGATGATGCTGTACATGGCGCCGGAATCGGTCGACATGAAGAAGGCCGTGAAGGACTACAACGGCTCCAAGCCGGGCGGGCTGACGCGCGATCCGAATGGCAAAGGGACGTACTCACCCAGCGGCATCTGGGGCGACGCCACGCTGGCTACTCGCGAGAAGGGGAAAATCGTCACCGAGGCGCTGGTCAAGAGCGTTCTTGGTGAAATTGAACAACTGCGCGGAGCGGCCCTGCCGTCGAAGTGATGTTCACGCAGCCATTCGCGATTCCTGCGCTCGCCTTTTTTATACTCAGCATCCCGCTGGCTCTCGGCATCATTCCGCGCAATCGCCTTTACGGGTTTCGCACGAAGCGAACGTTAGCGGACGACGCGGTTTGGTATCCCGTCAATCGCTTCGCGGGATTCGCCATCATGATCGCCAGCGCGATCTACGGACTCGTTGCGACCGCGCACCCGTATGATCGCGACTTCTCCGTCTGGTTGCTGCATCTCGCCGCATTTGCCGGTCCGCTCGCGCTCGCGATCATCGGGAGCGGCTGGTATTCGCGCCGCTGATCAACGCGGCCACAGCCAGCCAAATGCGCCGGCCGTCAGAAGGCTGTAGATCGTGCCGTCGATCATTTCCTTGATCACCACTTTCCACGGCTTGCCGTACCAGATTCCGTCGCTGACGGTGCGAAAGGTATAGGCGAGAACCGCGGCAGCACCGGCCACGCGGAACACCTCGATGTACGGCGTCCCGGCGGGACGCGCAAGACCGGTCACGTATCCGACGAAAATCGAGATCAGGACGGTGTAGAGGAACCACAGGGTCAGCGTTTTTCCGAAATTGAACACTCCTGGATTGCGGACCACCATCATTGCGTTCGGTCCGCGCTGCATCTCCGCCTTCTGTTCCGGCGTCAGCTTTCGCCAGTCGGCGCACGGCACGATGTACTGGCCGCTTTTCACCGAAGAGAGCGCATCCAGCACCGCCTTCTCCTCGGGCAGCTTGCCGTAATCCGATCGATGCCAGAACGGCAGCGCCATCCAGAGAATGCTGCTGGCGATGAAAACGAACGCGGCGGCCGCGAGGATCGGGAGCCACAACAGGGACAGTGAAACCATCTCGACCTCCTTGAAACCAACACTCAAATTAACGGACCGCGATCACGCCCACTCGCAGACGTATTCGCAGAACTCGGCGCCTTTGGCGCGGCACTTCGTCTCGGTCACGCTGACATTCTTTGCGCCGCACATCTTGATGGCCTTCTGATGCCAGCCGACGACCGTCAGGCAATCGTGGCGCGAGAACGTCGGCGCGTCGTACGTACGAAGAACGGCCTTGTTGTCGGCCAGTCGCTCATACGTGCGGCGGCCGGCGTCGTAGTACATCTGATAAATCTGCGGCGCACGACGAAGCAGGCCGTGCGGATCGCCGGGCGAGAGCATGGCCCGATGCGCGCCGGTGAGGTTGTGCGAGGCCGACTTTTCGCCGATGACCAGGAAAACGTCATCGCCCATCCCCATCTCCGCGGCGATCGCGTCGTCCAGACGCTGATTCAGTTCGAACGGATACCAGGCGCCGGTAAGGATCGGCGAGCAGGCGCTGCGATCGGCATCCGACAGCCTGGCCAGCACGCGCTGTACGCCTTCCTCGCCGCGCTCCTCGCGCACGAATCCCAGCCGCGACAGCAACGCTCCGCCCTTGACCTTGACCGATTTCGCGTTGTCCATGAAGCGACAGAATACGCCACTCTCAACGCGACGGTATCCGCAGATGACGCAGACAAAACGCAGATGGATTTATCTGTGGACATCTGCGGCATCTGCGGATTCACTCGCTAGTGACGATCCGGCTTAGTGCGTTTCTGAATCGCCTTGCCGGCCGTCTCCATCGCCGTTCCCGTTGCGTGCGCGGCGTCTCGTGCACCCGCGGCGACGTCTTTCCCCGCATCCTTCACGTCGCGCTTCGCTTCTGCGGTTGCGGCCGTATCCACGGCGGGAACCGTCGTCGAAACCGTGGTCGTGCTGGTCGACGTCGTGGCCGTGGCATCGGCGGACGTCGTCGATTCGGTCTTCTGTGTGCAGCCCGCGATGGCGATGCTGAGAACTGCTGCAAGAATCATCGTTTTCATGGTTGCTCTCCGCTCGGCAGGCAGCAAGAACACAGCCATCGCCGGTGGCAGGGTGACACGCGGCGGCAAACGTCCGTTGATACCATTGCTCGATGCCGATCCGTTTCGCGAACTTTCACCTGACCGATTCCGGCGAGCTGTTTCGCGACGGTGAGTCGATGCGTCTGCAACCGCAGCCATCGAAGCTGCTGGCCTTCCTGGTGTCGCGGGCAGGTGAACTGGTGACGCGCGAAGAGTTGCAGCAACACGTCTGGGGCACTGAAACCTTCATCGACTTCGACCAGGGTCTGAACTGGTGCATCCGCCGCATTCGCGAAGTCCTCGGCGACGACGCTGCTCACCCGCGATTCATTCAGACCGTCCCGCGACGCGGCTACCGCTTCGTCGCCGCGCTGCAAAGCGCGCCGCCGATCCGGCGGTTCTGGACGAAACCGGCCATCCGTTCGCTGCCGGTCGCGCTCGCCGCGTTGCTTCTCTTCGCCGCCCACGGTCCGGCGCGCAGCGTCACGGTGCTCGTGCTTCCCTTCGACAACCTCGGCACGTTGCGCCCGGCAGCCGAGGATGTAGCGACGGAAGAGGTGATCACGGCTCTCGGCGCGATCGATCCGCGGCGGCTCAGCGTCATCGATCCGCTCACGGCCATGAAGTTCAAACGGACGAAGGAGTGCATCATCCACATCGGCCGGCAACTCGACGCACAGTACGTCCTCCTCGGCGCCGTCCGCCAGCACGGTGCGGCCATGAGAAGCACGGCCCAGCTCTTTCGCGTTGCCGACAACCGGCAGGTCTGGGCTGCCGTGCAAGAGTGCAAGGCCGGCGACGATCCAGCCGCCGGATATTCAGCAATGGCGGCCGGCGTCGCCTTGACCCTCGGCGTCGCGCGCTGAATCTCAGCGAAATTCAATCATTCGCCAATTGAATTCATGCGCTCCGCGGCCGAAGTTGCGCGCATGAAACGACTTTGCGCCATCACCCTGCTGCTGATCGCCAACACGACCGCACGATCGGCAACCGTCATCCCCGTCCAGGTCTACGAGCGCCTCTTTCTCGTTCCCGTTCGAATCGGCGGGAAGAGTTTGACCTTCGTACTCCAGACTGCCGCCGCGCATTCGTACATCGACAAACGGCTGCGCGTGCCGTCGCCTGCGGTGCTTACGATCGGCAACCAGTCGATCTCAATCCAGCACCTCACGCCGATCGACCTCTCCAGTTTCGAGCGCAGTGAGGGCCGTCGCGTCGATGGCATCCTCGGCGGCGAGCTGTTCGCGCGGTACGTCGTCGAGATGGACAGCGATGCCGCCATCATCCGCCTTCACGATCCCGCGGCGTTCCGCTACACCGGCAGCGGCGAGGCGATTCCGATCACCATGCATTCAGGCAAGCCGTTCGTCAGCGCGGCGTTGAAGGTCAAGGGGCGTGCGGAGGAACGGCGGACGTATCTGCTCGACACCGGCTCGGCCGATGCGATCGCCGACGATATCTTCAAAGAAGCCGGCGGCGATCTCGTCGGCCCTGATCTGACGCGCGCCGAGCGGCTAACCATCGGTTCATTCGCATTCGAGGGTGTGAATGGAACGAGCGGCGGTCCGAATCTGGGCGGAGAGCTGCTTCATCGATTTCACGTCATCGCCGATTTTCATCACGCCCGGCTGATCCTCGAGCCCAATCGTTTTTACGGCGACGCGTTCCTCTTCGACACGAGCGGCCTCGACATGCAAACGCATCCACGCGGCTTCGAAGTCGTGCACGTGTTCGCGAAGACGCCCGCCGAGGAATCGCGGCTGAGGATCGGCGACATCATCACGCACATCGATCACACCGCCGTCCGCTCCCTCGGACTGGAGCGCGTGCGGCTCATGCTTCATCAGATTCGCGACTACGACTTGCGAGTGCAACGCGAAGGAAAATCGATGAACGTCACACTCCATCTCCGGAGATTGCTGTGATCACCGCGCTGCTGCTTGCCGTCATCTCCCGTTTCCCCGCTGGCGTTCACCGGGCTGAGGTCGTAGCCGAATACGCGCGTTCAGCGCCGTTCATCCGCGTCACCTTGCAGGGCAGCCCGCGTCCGCTCTGGTTCACGATCGATAGCGGCTCGCCGTATACGTTCATCGATCAACGCGTCGCCAAAGAGCTCGGTCTACGCGTGCACGGAGCGACCACGATCACAGGCGCAGGCACGGGTTCTGTGACCGTGCAAGTCGTCGACGGCGTCACCTTCGAAACGCGCGGCTTCACGACCTCGGGTCACGAAGTCCGCGTCGCCGATCTGTCCGGGCTTCCTCCACTCTTCGACCATCCCATCGACGGTTTCTTCGGTTACGACCTGCTCGCATCAACGGTGGTGACGATGAATCCGCGCGCAACGACGGTCACGTTCGCTGACCCGGCCCAGTTTCATTACCGCGGAAGCGGCGTCTCGCTTCCGATCCGATTCGGCGGCAAGTCCGGCAAATGGATCTTCATCTCCGGCACGATCAAAGTGGCCGGCAATCGCGAAGCCGCTACGGAGTTCATGGTCGACTCCGGTTCGACCGACGCCGTCAACCACTCGCTGCTGCGCAAATCGACCGCGCCACTCCGCCAGATCAACACCGGCAACGGCCTCGGCTCCCCACTTCCCGGAGTGGCCGGCGACATCCAATGGATCCGTCTCGGCTCGTACACCCTGCGCGATCTCCCCGCCAGTTGTTGCGGCGCCGCCATCGACCGCCTCATCGGGCAAGGAGTCTTGTCGCACTTCATCACGACCTTCGACTACACGCACAAGCGGCTGATCATCGAGCGGTGACGGCCGGAGCGGCCGCTATACTTCCCGCGTGAACCAGATTGCCGATCGAATCACCGTCGATCCCGAGCAGTGCGGCGGCAGACCATGCGTGCGCGGGATGCGCATTCGCGTGAGCGACGTGCTCGATCTCTTCGCGGCCGGACTGACGGCGTCGGAGATCCTCGATGAAATGCCCGATCTTGAATCCGAGGACCTGCAGGCCTGTCTCGCCGCATTCAAGGACGTCGCTTGGTAGCCCCTGTAGTACCATTCAGCAATGTTGGTTGTCCTCGACACCAGCGTTCTTGTTGCTGGTGCAAGGTCACGCAACGGCGCATCCTTTCAACTGTTGTCCCGGGTTGGAAGCGGCGCGTTTGACATTGCGGTGTCGGTGCCGCTTGTCCTTGAATATGAGGACGCACTAAAACGCCATCCGTCGGCGACCGGATTGAGTAATGAGGATGTTCAGGACATCATCGATTACATGTGCGGCGTGGCCGTCCGGCAAGAGATCTTCTACTTATGGAGGCCGGCGTTGCGCGATCCTGGCGATGATTTAGTGCTCGAACTGGCAGTCGCAGCAAACTGCGACGCGATCGTGACGCACAACGTCCGTGACTTCGCAGATATCGGACGCTTCGGCCTGGAGCTTTTTACCCCGGGTAAGTTTTTGCAACGAATTGGAGATCTGAAATGACCGCCTTGAGTTTGCGTTTGCCGCAGTCCCTGCATGAGAAGTTGGGGGAGGTCGCCGAGCGTGAGGGGATTTCGATCAATCAGTTGATCAACTCCGCGGTCGCCGAGAAGATGTCGGCGCTGATGACCGAGGAGTATCTGCAGGCTCGCGCGGTGCGCGGTTCCCGGCGTAAATTCGCGGCGGCGCTCGCGAAGGTTCCCGACGTTGCGGCGGACACGCTCGATCAACTTCCCGCGGCGAAGAAGAAGCGCCGAAAAGTCTCGTAGCTTCAGCATTGCCTCATCGGCTTCTTTCGGGCAGTATTGGCCGCTCCACTCCGAGAGGCCAAAAATGACAAAACGTTCGTGCGCAACGCTGTTCGCGTGTGTCTTTTCACTTCTCTCCGTAACGGTATTCGGCCAGACCACGGCCTCGCTCGCCGGCGTCGTGAAGGCGTTCAGCGATCCATTGCCGGGAGCAACCGTCACGATCACCTCTCCCGAGTTGCAGGGATCGCGGACGACCGTCACGGGCGAGACCGGCGCGTACAGTTTTTCTGCGTTGCCGCCGGGTCAGTACTCGATTTCGATCGCGTTTTCGGGGATGGAGACACGCGTCGTGCGATCGACGCTGCGACTCTCGCAAGTCACGCGGGTCGATGCGGTGATGGGAACGACCAGCGAGACGATCACCGTGGCCGGCAGCACGCCCTCCGTCATCGAGACGCCCGAAGTCTCGACGAATATGACCCTCCCCTTCATCGAGCGGCTGCCGATTCAGCGCAACCAGCTCGCCACCGCGCAGTTCGCGCCGGGAGTCAACAGCAACACGCTTTCGAACGGACAGCTCTACATCTCCGGCGGGCCGGGATACGACAACCTGGTGATGGTGAATGGCGTCGTGGTCACGGAAAACACGCGCGGACAGATGCGGCCGATGTACGTCGAGGACGCCATCCAGGAGACGACCGTGCTGACCGGCTCGATTTCCGCGCAGTACGGACGATTCAGCGGCGGCGTCGTCAACAGCATCACCAAGTCGGGCGGCAACGAGCTGCGTGGTTCGTTGCGCGACTCGCTCAGCAATCCGTCGTGGTCGGCGCAGTCGCCGGCGTTGGAAACGCGCGAGAACAATCTCAATCACGTCGCCGAGGGAACGCTCGGCGGATTCGTGCTGCGCGACAAGCTCTGGTTCTTCGGCGCCGGACGTTGGGCGAAGAACGACACGGCGCGGCAGACGCTTTCGATTCCGGCGTTCACGACAAATCCGATCACGCCCGCGTCGCCGGCGATCAGTTATGCCGAGGGGAACGATCAGAAACGGTATGAAGCGAAGCTGACCGGCCAGCTCGGCGCGCGGCAGACGCTGGCGGCGTCGTGGTTCGGCATCAACACGAAGGGCACCAATGCGCGCTTCTCGAACAACTTTTACGACGAAGCCAGCCTCACCGAGCGCGTCGATCCGGAGTCGCTGCTGGCGGTTCACTACAACGCCAATCTGCTGGCGAATCTGCTGGCCGAGGGGCATTACTCGGCGCGCAAATTCTCCGACCGCACCGGCGCGATGACTACCGACCTCATCGCCGGCACACTCCTCCTCGATCGCGCCAACAACAACACGCGCTTTCACGCGCCGTCGTTGTGCGACATCTGCGACGCCGAGCAGCGCAACAACAACGACGTCCTGCTTGAGGTGCACGACTTCTTCGATGCGAAATCGTTCGGCAGCCACGATGTCGTCGCCGGCGTCGATCGGTTCTCGGAACGCCGCTACGCGAACAACCATCAGTCGGGCAGCGACTTCTCGATTTTCGTCACGCGCGTCCAGTACAAGGATGGCGTCATTTATCCCGTCATCACGCCGTCGAACGCTGCGGGCGGCGGCTCGTTCATCCGCTGGAATCCGATCCTCGTGCCGGCCTCGGCGAACGACTTGCGCACCGACTCCGCGTTCGTCAACGACACCTGGAACGCGACGTCGCGGCTGACCTTCACGCTCGGCGCGCGCTTCGACCGCAATCATGCCGAAGATGCGGATGGCACAGTGAGCTCGAACGATCACAGACTCTCGCCGCGCCTCTCCGCGCAGTTCGACGTTCGCGGCGACGGGCGGCATCGCTTCAGCGCTTCGTTCGCCGACTACTCGTCGCGCATCGCCGACAGCATTGCGTCGTCGAATCAGTCCGCGGGCAACGCCGCCGCGATCGATTTCGCGTACCGCGGCCCGGCCATCAACAACGGCACGCTGACGGTGCCGATGGATGAAGCGATCCGCCGCATCTTCGATTACTTCAACACGCAGCAGGGCGGCACCGGCAACGTGACGGCGATCAACCTGCGCGCGAATGGCTCGCGCACGGTCCCCGGCTACGCGACCTACTTCGACGGTTCGCTCGCGTCGCCTTCGGTCCGCGAGATCACGGCCGGTTACGGCGCCGCCATCGGCAAGAGCGGATTCGCGCGCGTCGATTACATCCACCGCGACTGGCGCGATTTCTACGCCGCCAATGTCACCACGGCGACGAAGAAAGCGAACACGCCGCTCGGCATCCCCGTCGATCTGATCCTGGTGCGCAACAGCGACAATCTCCAACGTCAATATCGCGGCGTGCAGATGCAGGCGCGCTGGTCGCCGGGGCCGTTCGAGCTCGGCATGCACTACACGTGGTCGAAGCTGCGCGGCAATGACGACGGCGAAAGCGGGACGGCCGGCGCGGTGGCGAACACCGACCACACGCTTTTCTATCCCGAGTACTTCAACTACAGCCACGTGTCGCCGATCGGCTATCTGGCCGGCGATCAACGTCACCGCCTGCGCGCATGGGCCGGCTATCGCCTCGCCGTCGGCACGGGCGCGCTCGAAGCGACGCTGCTGCAGAGTTACGACTCCGGCCTGCCCTACTCGATCGCCGGCGCGATCAACCTGACGCGCTACACCGGGGCCCCTACGAACCTCGGCTATGCGACTGTGCCGAACGGTCTCTACTACTTCAGCGGACGCGGCGAGCTGCGCACCGAAAGCATCCGTTCCACCGATCTGGCGTTGCGTTACAGCATGCGCATCGCGTCGCTGGAGTTCTTCGCGCAGGGCGATCTCCTCAACGCCTTCAATAACGCCTCACTCTTCGATCCGAAACTCCTCGGCACGACGGTCAGTACCGCCGCGACGTCGACGACATTCCTTCCATTCAATCCCGCGACACAGACGCCGATCGAATGTCCGCGCGGCGCCGCTGCCGCGACCTGCACCGCGATGGGCGCGAATTACCAACTGGCGACGAACTTCGGACAGGCGCTGAACAATCTCGCATATCAATCGCCGCGTACAGTGCGGATGTCGGTGGGAGTGCGCTTCTGACGCGCTGAGAAGCTTTTTGAACCACAAAGACACAAAGACACAAAGGGATCTCTTCGTGCTCTTTGTGTCTTTGCGGTTCAAAGCTTTCTGAGAGGACGCGCATAATCGGCGGCGTGACCTCCCAGGTCGTTTTCCTCTCGCTCTTCCTCGGGCTGATGGCCGGCCCGCACCTGGTCGAGTTGCAGGTCGCGCCCGGCGTACACACGGTCCGCATCCTGCTCGAAAATCGTCCGGTGGCGGTGCTGCAACAACCGCCGTGGCGCGCGACGATCGACTTCGGATCGTCGATCGTGCCGAGCGAACTGGTGGCCGTCGGATACGACGAACGCGGAAACGAAATCGCGCGCGCGACGCAGTTGATCAACGTGCCGCGCGCCGTCGCGGAGTTCAACATCACGCTGAAGAATGACGACATGGGCGTGCCGGTGACGGCGCAGTTCAAGTGGGAACACCTCGTCGCCGCGAAGGTGATCTCGGCATCGCTCACCGTGGACAGCAAGCCGGTGCCGTTGGATAAAACGGCCATCGCGCGTCTTCCCGTGCTGGACATGAAACATCCTCACCTGATCGCCGGCGAGTTGAAGTTCGAAGATGGATTCATCACGCGGCGCGAGATCGTGGCCGGCGGAGAGCTGACCGATACAACGGACAGCGAGATGACGCCGGTGGCCGTTCGCCAGACGGGCGCCACTCCGCCCGCAAACCTCGGTGATTGCTTCACGAGCGACGGCGCGCCGATACGCATCGGTGCCGTCGAGAACGCACCGGCGCTAGTCATTTTCGTCATCGATCCCGATCCGAAACCCGCTCCGGCCGCGTGGTCTCTCAAGCGAATCGGAGTACGGCATCGCTACGCGCTCGACTCCGGCACGTCGATGCGCGCGATTTTTCCGATCGCCGAGCAGCGTCAATCGACGAACAACTCGACCGCGATGCTCTTTCCGCCATCGAGCGACGTGACTGCGGACGAAGCGGGAACGCTCTGGTTTCTGACGCGGCCACACGAAACGTTCATCGACGACGCAGCTCCCCGCCAATTCGCCGATGCCGTCGGGGTAGCGGGACTCAACGCCATTACCGGCGCACATCGGCGCGCGGTCGTACTCGTGCTGAGCCCTCGCAACGACGCCAGTTCGTATTCGCCTCAATCGGTTCGCAACTATCTCGCGTCCAGCGGCGTACCGCTGTTCGTCTGGTCCGCCGGGCCGGGTAGCGACGATGCCTGGGGCACGATCGACGACATCTCCTCGCCGCCGAAATTGCAGGCGGCGGTCGAACGTCTTCGCGCCGAGCTGAAGTCGCAACGCGTGGCGTGGGTCGCGAGCGATCCGCTGACGGCGCTTCGCATCCACGCCACCGGCAAGTGCGGGATCACGCCGCTGGCGCAGTAACTACGCCGTCTTTGCAGCGCCGCCGCTCTCCGCGGCAACCGCTTCTTCCTCGGTGCTGTAGATCTTGAACACCGCGTCGAGCTTGGCCAGCTTGAGCAGTTTCAGGATTCGCTCCGAAGGGTTGACGAGGATCAGCTTGCGGTTCTGTCCCGAGAACTTGCCGAGGTAGCCGACCAGCTCACCGATGCCTGTCGAGTCGATGTAATCGATCTTCGTGAAATCGATGATGACGTTGGTGCTCTCGTTCTTCAGCACGTTCTCCAGCGCCGCGGAAAAAAACTCCGCGCTCTCGCCGAGCTTGATGAGACCTTCCACAT
>JAXDIO010000046.1:0-9846 GCA_034663965.1 Thermoanaerobaculia bacterium
GGCTGCTCCGCGCTCACGGCCTGATCACTAAGATCGCTGGCACACACCGCTATCAGCTCACCCCATCCGGCCGCAAAGTCACCGTCGCAGTTCTCACCGCGCTTCGATGCACCATCCACCAGCTCACTCCTCTCGCCGCATGAAAATCTTCGCGTCAGGAGAAGAATCTATGGGTTAGTAGTACAAAGGAGACAGAGGAAGCCCTTTGTGCCTTTGTGGTGAAAGCCTTGCACGGGGAAAAAACATGGATGTGCGCGTAAAAAGCTGGACCGAGTTGCAGGAAGCTGTCTTCGCCGACTCGTATCGCGAGGGGATCAATCGCTTCCGCTCCGGATTCGTCTTTCGCGGCGTGCCACGCGAGTCGCATTCGCTCGAGACCAGTCTGCAGACGGGCGGGTACGTTCCGCATGAGCGGCATTTGCTGAGCAGTTTTCGCAAGTACGCGCTGCGCAATTCGGTGCACGGCGATTGGGTCTGGAACTGGCTGTCACTGGCCAAGCATCACGGTCTGCCGACGCGGCTGCTGGATTGGAGTTACTCGCCGTTGGTTGCCATGCATTTTGCGACGCAGAATTTGAAGGACTACGACGAAGACGCCGCGATCTGGTGTGTCGACTACGGCCAGACTAATGAGTTGCTGCCCAAGCCGTTGCGCAAACTCCTCAGCGACGAAGACGTCAACATCTTCACCGCCGAGCTGCTCAACCGCGTGGCAAGTTCGCTGGCGGAGTTCGATGCGTTGTCGAAGCGCGACTTCGTCGTCTTCTTCGAGCCGCCGTCGCTCGATGAACGGATCGTCAATCAGTTCGCGCTCTTCTCGTTGCCCTCATCGTCGGAGCTGCAGCTCGAAGATCTGTTGAAACGCCGCGAAGCGACGTATCGCCGCATCATCATCCCCGCGTCGTTGAAATGGGAAGTGCGCGACAAGTTGGACCAGGCCAACATCACGGAGCGGGTGCTTTTCCCGGGGTTGGATGGGTTGTCGGCGTGGTTGAAGAGGTATTTTGCGAATCGAGTTTCTTAGAAGCGAAATGTTGAATGTTGAATGTTCAATGTTGAATGTTGAGTGTTGAATGGCCTTCGGTCGTCGTGGCTTTCATTCAACATTCAACATTCAACATTGAACATTCAACATTCGCTTTTCAGGTCCGTCGCAGCAGGACGCGCTCCACCACATGACTAGCGCCCTTCCCCAAAATCAATCGCGCCCGTTCCCGCGTCGGCAGGATGTTCTCGTGCAGGTTGGCGAGGTTGATCCGCTCCCAGATCGACTTGGCGAGCGCGATTGCCTCGTCCTCGGGCATCGCGGCGAACTGGTGAAAGAACGAGGCGGGATCGCGGAAGGCGGTCTCGCGCAGTTTGCGGAAGCGGTCGAGGAACCACGTCTCGAGGTCGGCTTCCGAGGCGTCGACGTAGATCGAGAAATCGACAAAGTCGGAGACGAAGACGGCGTGGATCGAGCCGGTCTGCAGCACGTTCAGCCCTTCGAGGATGACGATGTCGGGGCGATCGATCGTCTGATGCTCGTCGACGATGTCGTAATCGAAATGAGAATAGACGGGGACATCGAGCGGGGAGAGACCCGACTTCAAATCCGACACGAATTCGATCAGCCGTGCGCGGTCGTAGCTTTCGGGAAAGCCTTTCCGCTCCATCAATCCGCGTTCCTGGAGGACGGCGTTCGGGAAGAGGAAGCCGTCCGTCGTGACGAGGTCAACGCGCGGATGATCGGCGCCGCGCGCGAGCAGCGTGCGCAGCACGCGGGCGGTGGTGCTCTTGCCGGCGGAAACGCTGCCGCCGATGGCGACGACGTAGGGGACTCTTGCTTCGTGGGTGTTTAGAAATTGCGATGAGACCCGATGGAGCTGGCGGACGGCGCCGACGTGGAGGTTCACCAATCGCGAAAGCGGCAGGTAAACCTCTTCGACCTCCGTCATCGACAGCTCTTCGTTGATGCCGCTCAGCTCCGCAACGTCGTCCGGCGTCAGCGTCATCGGCGTGCCGCCGCGCAGCGCGGCCCACGCGTCGCGATCGAAGGTGAGATAGGGCGAGGCGTCGCTCATGCGGCTTTCTTTCGGAACATCCACGACAGCGCCAGCCAGAGTACGCCGCCGGTGATGGCCATGTCGGCGACGTTGAAGACGCCGGTGTGGAGCAGGCCGGCCTGGAGGTAGATGAAATCGGTGACGCGGCCGCCGAGGCGGAAGCGGTCGATGAGATTGCCGATGCCGCCGCCGATGATCAGCGCGATCGCGACGTCATCCGGTCCGGGCTGCATGCGGCCGGTGAAGAGGACGAATGCGGCGATGAGCAGTCCGATCGATACGAGTCCGTCGAAGATGAGGTGACGTACGTTCGGCGGAAGTTCTGCGCCGAGGGAGAGGAATGCGCCGGGATTCTCGGTGTGGAGGAGGGTGAGGACGCCTCTCTTCACGGGATAGGCGTTCATCAAGGTTCGGCGCACGAGCAGCTTCGTGCCCTGGTCGAGGGCGATCGTGATGATGATGATCGCAGCGAGTATCAGACGGCGGCGGATTGTCATGAGAGTTCCGGTTTCACGCGGAGGCGCGGAGGACGCGGAGAAGTTACATCACTAACTCGCCAGTCCGAGTCTCTCGATCCGACCACGGCCGGATGATTGTGACGTTTTGAAACCCTCGCGGCAGTTTCAATCCTCTCTGCGCCCGCTTCCCGATGTACGGCTCGAGGTCGGCGCCTTTGAGATTCGTGTGGCGCTTGCCGGCCTGCACGATCAGCATTCCGTCCGCGGCGATGACCGCCACACCCACCACCTTCTCCGGAAACAGCTCCGTCTTGTGCAACTTGATCGTCTGCACGCCTTTGCCTCTTGCGAGCAACGGCAGCTCGACCGCATCGAACAGCAGCAGCTTGCCGCTCGTCGTCGCTGCGGCCACGCGATCGGTCTCCATCGTCGTCACGCGCTGCGGACGGAGCACAGTCGCGCCGTCGTTGACATTCACAACGGCCTTCCCCGCTTTGCGGTCGGTCTGCAGGTCTTCGAGCCGCGCCACGAATCCGTAGCCATCGTCCGTCGCCAGCAGCCACAAATCTTCCGGGTCGCCCATCATCACGGCCACGAACGTCGCGCCGGGCGCTGGCGACGTGAACGCCGTCAGCGGCTCGCCGTGGCCTTTCGCGGACGGCAGTTCGTGCGCCGGCAAGGAGTACGTCCGCCCCATCGAGTCGATGAACACCGCGAGCTGATTGCTGCGTCCGCGCGCCGCATGCAGGAAGGCATCGCCCGACTTGTACTGCAGCGTGGTCGGATCGAGATCGTGCCCCTTGCCGGCGCGAATCCAGCCGCGCTCCGACAGCACCACCGTCACCGACTCCGACGGAATGAGCGCCGCGGCGTCGAGCGCCTTCGCGGCGTTGCGTTCCACGATCGGCGAGCGGCGGCGGTCGCCGAATTCGGCGCCGTCCTTTTCCAGCTCGTCGCGAACCTGCTTGCGCAGCAGCTTCTTTGATCCGAGGATTTTCTCGAGGTCGGCGCGCTCGGCCTGAAGCTTGGCCTGCTCGCCGCGGATCTCAACTTCCTGCAGCTTGTTGAGGAACCGCAGCTTCAGTTCGAGAATCGCTTCGGCTTGCAGTTCGGAAAGTTTGAAGCGCGCCATCAGCACCGGCTTCGGCTCGTCCTCGCGGCGGATGATGCGGATCACCTCGTCGATGTTGAGATACGCGACGAGATAGCCATCGAGGATGTGGATGCGCGCGTTGACGTGATCGTAGCGATGCTGCAACCGGCGGCGCACCGTCTCGATCCGGAACTCCAGCCACTCGCTCAGCAACTCCTTGAGCGGGTAAAGCCGCGGCCGGCCGTTGAGGCCGATCATGTTCATGTTCACGCGGTACGTGCGCTCCAGATCGGTCGTGGCGAACAGATGCGCCATCACCTCGTCGAGATCGACGCGGTTCGAGCGCGGCACGAGCACGATGCGCGTCGGGTCCTCATGATCCGACTCATCGCGCATGTCCTCGATCATCGGCAGCTTCTTCGCGTTCATCTGCGCCGCGATCTGCTGCTGCACCTTGTTGCCGGAAACCATGAACGGCAGCGCGCTGATGACGATGTCGCCGTCCTCGATCTCCCACTTCGCGCGCTGGCGGATCGAGCCGTTGCCGGTTTTGTACATCTCCCGAATCTCAGCCGCCGGCGTGATGATCTCGGCCTCGGTCGGAAAGTCCGGACCTTTGATGTGCTTCGTGAGCTGCGCGATCGTGGCGTCAGGATTGTCGAGCAGCTCCAGGCACGCACCGACGACTTCGCGCGCGTTGTGCGACGGGATGTCGGTGGCCATGCCGACCGCAATGCCCGACGCGCCGTTGAGCAACACGTGCGGCAAGCGTGAGGGCAGCAGCTTCGGCTCGCGCAACGTCCCGTCGAAGTTCTGCCCCCAGTCGACGGTGCCCTGCTCCAGCTCCGACAACAACGACTGCGCGAACTTCGACAGCTTGGCCTCGGTGTAGCGCATCGCGGCGAACTCTTTCGGATCATCGGGCGAGCCGAAGTTGCCCTGTCCTTCCACGAGCGGATAGCGCATCGAAAACGGCTGCGCCATCAGCACCATGGCGTCGTAGCAGGCCGTGTCGCCGTGCGGATGAAACTTGCCGATGACGTCGCCGACCGTGCGCGCCGACTTCTTCGGCTTCGCGTTCGGACCCAATCCCAACTCCGACATCGCGTAGACGATGCGGCGCTGCACGGGCTTCAAACCATCAGCGACGTGCGGCAGCGCGCGGTCGAGGATGACGTACATCGAATAGTCGAGGTACGCCTTCCGCGCGAAGTCGGCCACAGCCTGATGTTCGACCTCGGGGATGATGGGCGGTGGCGGTGAGAAGGATGTCTGTTCTTTCGATTTGCGGGTAGCCATGTCGGGCGCGCGAAGGGTAAACGAAAAGGCCCGAGATGGCGATTCGTGAATGCACGCGGACGATTCGCGGTGGGAAGTGCTGCGTCAGCCGGCAGGATGGGCGCGCGACGAGACATCGCGCGCCCATCGGCGAGGTTACAGAGTTTTGCAGGTACAGCTGGCGTTGCTGGTAGCGGTCGCGTTTACGCAGCAGGCGTATCCATAAGAGCAGACTGTCGAGCACGAGCCATGCGTATTTGAGACCGAGCATTGGGACGAATTGGGACCCCCGGAGTCACAACTTGTTCCGCCTCCGCTTCCAGTGCCGCCGCCCTCCGGGTTTTCGATGCAACGGTCGAGGTCCACGCAGTCGAGCGCAACGATGTGCCGGCCCTTGCCGCCTGCTTGGATGACAGGGCGAATCTCATGGGCGAGACCGTATCCCTCATAGCTCGCTCCAGTGAACCCCATCGGCGGGCGGGGTGCGTGCTTATCGGCGGAATTGGTCTCCAACGCATAGAACCACTCCTGATCCGCGGCCATCGCGATCAGTTCGTCACCTCGGAATTCGATACTGGCACTCTGGCTGGTAGCGCGGAACGGCTTTACGGACCCGTTCGTCCAGAATCGGAACAGATGGCGATACGCTCCGCCGTCTTCGATCATTACTCCGATCATGTGCTCGCCAAGATTAGCGATCGTGACCTTCCCCGCGAGCACGGTGTAGTCGTCCGCGGGCGGCAGAGGTCCATCGATGACCGGTTTAGCGGCGTAAACCGCGGTCGAGAGAAGAACGAGTACCAGGGCCAGAATCGTTTTGCGCATCGCTGTCTCCTTAGTTATGGCGTACTCACGCCAAGGTAGCGTCTGAATTTCCATCTGTCGAGGGGAAAATCTGGCCATCCTTCCGGATCGTCAAAGGTGAGCACGCAAACTCGTTGCGTACGGCACGGAAAAACGTCCGGCGGTCACCGAAGCCCGCGACAAGCCCAATCTCGTCGAGGGCAAGGTCGGTTTCGCAAAGAAGACGCACTGCCACTTCCAGTTGCCTTTCGCGGATCGCCAGGCTCACCGGCATGCCCAGAACGCGGTTGCAGGCACGCCTGAGACTGCGATATCCGATGCGGAGAAAAACGGCCAGCTCCGACGCGCGCGCGGCCGTCTGCGCCTGGTGGCAGAAGGCGAGATAGGCCGCGATTCCCGTGTCCAATTCCTCTTTGGTGTAACTCATGGGAACGATACTTATGTCCTCTAGTTGGAGAGACGTAAAGCCGGATTTCCCGGACTTGCCCACGATTTGCCCGGTCTCTACAGGTGGGAGAGAAATGGGGTGGATCAATTGAACCGATTCCTATGTCTGTCGCCGGTAGATCGTAGAAGAAGTTGCATTGACGCTTGCAGATGCTTCTACCCGAGGGAACCTCAGTTGATGACGACATCAATGAACGTCACATTGAAGTACGTTCGAACCGTGAGTTGGCGTGAGCGGCTGCGGGCCGCGATCAATGCGAGCGGACGCACGCAGAACGCCGTCGCGGCGTCGGCGGGAGTAACGCCCGAAACTCTGAGTCGCGTCCTCAACGGCGTCCACGCGCAGCCCGCGTTTGACACTGTCGTGCGCATCGCCCACGCGGTGGGGGAAAATGTCGGATCGTTGCTTGACGAGCCGGCCTTTTCGCTGGACGGGGAGCAGCGAGCCGAAGTCCGCCGCGTCATCAGCTATCTGAACGCAGCCGTCGCGGTGTCACCGGCCATCGACTCGTTATCGGCGTCCAACGCCGTACCGGACCGGACTGCCGACGTGCCCAGGCTTTACTCCTTGCGAGGCGCAAGATTGGCATTTCAAGCGGTCGGAGATTCGATGATCGAGGCAGGAATCCTGGACGGCGACCTTTTATTTGTCGCTCCCACGCGCGCGGTTCGCGACGCCGCGAAGCGCATAGTCGTCTGCCGTCTCACAGGCATTACGCTCGTCAAGCAATTGGAGTTACACGCCGGCCGCATCCGTCTGGTCAGCCGCAACGAGCGCTACGCCGCAATTGACGTCGACGAAGATGATGAGTTCCAACTCATCGGTATTGTGGCCGGGAGGCTCGGAAGTCTCTGATCGTGACGTGCAACCGCCCGCCGCTATAATCGCCGCCCCTCGATGAAGCCTACGCGTTCGCAACTGGAAGACGTCCTCGCTTCGCTTCGCGATCCCGGCTTGCGCTATGCGGACATTCGGTGGACGGCGACGCATGAGCAGCATGTTCGCGTGCGCAACGGAGAGGTGGAGACGCTGTCGTCGACCATTGACCAGGCCATTGGCGTGCGCGTGCTGGTCGGCGATGGGTGGGGGTTCGCGGCGAACAGCGATACTTCCGAGGAGTCGTTGCGGAGGACGGCGCGGCGGGCGGTGGAGGTGGCGGCGGCGAGCAACATCGCGTCGACGCATCGCGTCGTGCTCAGTGACATCGAGCCGCATGTGGCTACGTGGGCATCGGCGTACGAGATCGATCCGTGGTCAATTCCGATTGAAACGAAGATCAAGCATCTGCTCGCTTCGACCGATCCGATGCGCGGCGATGACCGCATCCATCAGGTCTCGGGCGACATCTCCTGCTACCGGCAGGAGAAGATTTTCGCGTCGACGGTGGGGAGCTACATCGAGCAGACCACGACCGAGATGGGCGGCGGCGTGGAGGCGGTGGCGATCGACGGCAGCGAGTTTCAGCGGCGCACGTATCCGAATCCGTTCGGTGGCGATTTTCAGGCCGCGGGATGGGAGTTCATCGAGCGGCTTGATCTACCTGGAAAAGCGCTCGATATCCGCGACGAAGCGCTGGCGCTGCTCACCGCGCCGAAGACACCGGCCGGACGTACGGACCTCATCATCGGATCGGCGCAGCTCGCGCTGCAGGTGCACGAGTCGTGCGGCCATCCGACGGAGCTCGATCGGGCCATGGGGTTGGAGATTTCGCTGGCCGGCGGATCGTTTTTGCAGCCGTCGATGCTCGGCAATTTCCGCTACGGCTCCGAGCACGTCAACATCGTCGGCGACGCCACCATCCCTGGCTCCATCGGCTCATTCGGCTTCGATGACGACGGCGTTCCCGCGCAGCGCTTCCATTTGATCGAGAAGGGGATGTTCGTTGGTTACCTAACCGGCCGGGATACTGCGCCGGCGATCGGCCGCAAATCGAATGGCACCGTTCGCGCGGAGACGGCGGCGCGTATCCCCATCATTCGCATGACCAACATCAATCTCGAGCCGGGCACGACGCCGCTGGCCGACATCATCGCGGACACGAAGCGCGGCATTTTCGTGGAGACGAACAAGTCGTGGTCGATCGACGACCTCCGTCTCAACTTTCAGTTCGGCTGCGAAGTCGCCTACGAAATCGAGAACGGCCGCCTCGGACGCATGCT
Organism: Thermoanaerobaculia bacterium; assembly: GCA_034663965.1. Lineage (GTDB taxonomy): Bacteria > Acidobacteriota > Thermoanaerobaculia > Gp7-AA8 > Gp7-AA8 > JADGNZ01. The sequence continues at coordinate 8,286 of JAXDIO010000046.1, forward strand.
GAAAAATCCGCTCTACACCGGCAACACGCCGGAGTTCTGGCGTTCGTGCGATGCGGTGGCCGATCGATCGAGCTGGCAGATCTGGGGCCTGCCGAACTGCGGGAAGGGCGATCCGATGCAGACGATGCGCGTGGCTCACGGCGCGCCCGCGGCGCGGTTTCGGAATGTGGAAATGGGATGATCGGAAGGCTGAAGGCGGAGGGCAGAAGTTCTTCAGGTCTTACTTCTGCCTTCTGCTTTCTGACTTCTGCCTTCTGCTTTTAGACAATGCGCTCAAACGACGACTCTTTCGCCATCCTCGACGCCGCGCTAACCGCCGCGCGCGACGCCGGTGCGTCCGAGGCCGATGCGGTGTTTGAATCGACCGACCAGAACATCAGCCGGTTTGCGAATTCGAATCTGCACCAGAACATGTCGGAGGTCAGCGCGGAGCTGACGTTGCGGGTGATCGTCGACGACGCGATGGGTGTGGCGTCGACGACGGTGTTCGATGTCGATGAGACCAGGCGCACCGCGGCGCTGGCGCGCGAGGCGGCCAAGCACTCCGACGCGCTGCAGAACTTCAGCGGGTTGTATCGTGCGAATGAGCCGCTGCCCGACGTGCGCACGTTCGATGACGCCACCGCCGCGATCGCGCCGGCGGCGAAGGCGCGCGCGCTGCGGGAGATGTTCGATCGCGGGTTGAAATCCGATATCCAGTTCGCCGGCGCGTACGGGACGGGTGCGTCGTCGATCGCCGTCGCGAACTCGCACGGCATCCGGCGGTATTGCACCGTTACATCGTCCGACGCCACCGTGATCGCCATCGGCGCGAACGGATCGGGCTACGCCACGGCTCTCGATCGCAGCAACATCGATATCGTGGCTCTTGGCGACGAGGCCACATTCAAAGCGACGCTCTGCGGCGACGTCGTCGAAGACATCGAGCCCGGCCCGTACGACGTCATCCTCGAGCCGCCGGCTACCGCGGAAGTGGTCGACTGGATGAACCTCATCACGCTCAGCGGCTCGGCATACGACGACGGCTCGTCGTTCTTCGTCAACAACGTCGGCAAGCAGGTCGTCGGTACGAACTTCACGCTCGCCGACGACGCGCTCGATCCCGCTTTCCTCCCATTTCCGTTCGACCTCGAAGGGCTGCCGAAGCGGCGCGTGGCGCTGATCGAGCGCGGCATCGTCCGCACGCCGGCGGTCGACAAGGTCTACGCCGACCGCCTCAACTTCCCCCCCACCGCCACCTGCTGGAGTCTCGGCGGCACCGAGCACGGCTCCGCGTTTCACCTGTCCATCGGCGGCGGCGACGCCACGCGCGAAGAGCTGATCCGCTCCACGGAGCACGGCATCTGGGTCACGCGCTTCAACTACGTCAACGGCCTGCTCGAGCCGAAGACCGCGCTGATGACCGGCACCACGCGCGATGGCACCTTCCTCATCCGCGACGGCGAGGTCGTGGCGCGCCTGCCGAACCTGCGCTGGACGCAGTCGATCGTCGAAGCCTTCTCGCGCATCGAAGGCCTGACCCGCGAGCGCCGCCGCGTCGCCACCTGGTACAACCACTTCG
>JAXDIO010000086.1:0-6629 GCA_034663965.1 Thermoanaerobaculia bacterium
GTCTTTGATTTCGTGGCGGAAGACGTCGACGAGGGCGTCGCGTACCGATTCGCCGACGCGGGAAGTTCTGCGGGTTTTGCGCATGGTCTTCTGACTTTATCCTGTCGGCGCCGTAGGAGCGAAGCGAATGGCGGCGACAGGATCTCCGGTGATGCCGCGTCGGCCGCGACTCATGGGGTCATCGAGGACCGCGCGGGTATCACCGGAGATCCTGAGTCTTCGCTTCGCTCAGCTCAGGACGAACGCTTAGGCTTCTTCAGCGCGTTGATGCCGCTGGCGCGAAGCACTGGCGTCCACCAGAGTTCCGTCGATGACGGCGTCCAATAGCGAACGCTTTCGCGCGTGATTGATGGCGGAGCGGGAACGAGTTGATTCAAGCGGTTGTAGAGGATTCCTCGTTCGTCGGGGGTGGCGAGTCGGAAGAGGTTGAGCAACGTGAATGCGTCGCGCGTGCGCGCGTACGCGACGATCGCCGGCATGTCGTGGTTGCGGATCGCCGCGTGGAACGCCGGCACGGCATCGTCGAAGACCGGCACGGTGAGAGAACCATCCGCTTCGATCATCGCCGACGCGCCTTGCGGCACGAGCGACTGTTCGTATGAATGTGTGAGATCGACCCACCCGAAAATCACGTGCAGCTCTCCCCCACCATTCGGCGTAATCGTCAGCGTGTATTCGCAGCCGAGGTCGATGGCGCGCGCTTTCGGAGTGTCGATGACGAAGACGCCCGGCTGCGAGGTCGTTTTCGCGTGGATCGTTCCCGCGGCGAGCGCAAGGCGATGACGTCTGCTGCGATTCTCGATGAGACGGACGGTCGTATTCGCGCCGAGGTCGATCGTACCGACCGCGGGAGACTGCAGGCGCACCGATCCGCGTTCGGTTCGCACGACGTCCCCGGCGCGGAGGATGGAATGGGGAACGTCAGCGACGCCGGATTCTTCGATCGCACGCCACCGATTCGCCGGCGTGTAGAAACGCAACGCTCCAAGAATCGCACAGACGATCAACGCGGCAGCAACAGCCAACGGCCAGCGCGGACGACGGCGCATGACCACGACACGTTTGAAATCGGGCATCGGCGCGGCAGAACGATAGCGGCCGAGGAGTGCCTCGAGCTTTTGCACCTCGGCGTCCGGCTCGCCGCTTTTGTCCCAGAGATAGTCGTCGTTCATGGAGTACTCCCGCCGAGAGCGCCGCGCAGCATCTGCATGCCGCGATGAAGGTTCACGCGCACGGAGCCGGGCGTGAGGCCGGTGCGCGCGGAGATTTCGGGTCCGGTCATTCCTTCCACGAGCCGCAGGATCAGCGTCTCGCGATACGCCTCGGGCAGCGCACGGATTGCGTCGAGCGCTTGCGCGGCTTCGGCATCATCGCGCTGCGTTTCGTGCGTGACGTACGCGTCCTCTAACTCCACCGTGTCGCTCATCGTCCTCCGATGGTCCTCGGCGGCATTGCGCGCGCTGCGCGCGATCCACCCCGCGAACGCGGCCGGCTCGCGCAGCGACTGAAGCTTCGTATACGCGGTGATGAAGACGTTCTGCGCGACGTCGTCGGCGTCGGCGGGAGGAAGACGTCCGAGGAGGATTGCGTGCACGACCGGGACATATCTGGCGTAGAGCTGCTCGAACGACGCGACGTCGCCCGCCTGTGCGGCGCGAACGAGATCGGCGTCGGTGCGAGCAGACATCAGCGTTGAGAAGACGCGCGCCGCGGTCGAAGTGTTAACACGTTAACGCTCGTCATCAAGATGCCGTCCTCCAGTTGAAAAAGGAGAACACATGATGATCCGAACCATCGTTCGAATGCAGCTTCTGACACTTCTCGCGATCCCTCTGTTGGCGTCACCCGGACTTATCTCGCACATCGTCATCGCAGGCGCGAACGAGCCGGGACAGCGGCTCATCGTCACGGGACGCGTCATCGGCGCGGACGGCAAACCGCGCGGCGGCGTGGTCATCGAGGCGCACCACACGGACGCGAGCGGAGTCTATCTGGCCGAGGGAGCGCGTGGTCCGAATCCGAAAGTTGCGGCGCGGCTTTGGGGCCGGCTGGCAACCGCGACCGACGGCACCTATCGCATCGACACGATCCGGCCCGGCTCGTATCCCGGCGGCGGCGTGCCGGCACACATTCACATCCACATTCAGGCCGGCCGCCACGAACAATTCGAGATCCTGCAGTTCGCGGACGACCGCTATCTCACGCCGGCGATGCGCGCAAAGGATGGCCAGGGCGGTACGTTCGCCTCGATCCGGCCGGTGCAACGCGACACATCCGGTGTCTGGCATTGCACGCGCGACTTCCGCGTCGGAGGTGGCAAATGAAGCGCGCGATCCTCTTGCTGTCGCTGCTCACGCTGCCCGTCTGCGCGGCGCCGACGCGCTTCTACGTGAAACCGGTCTACACGAGCCTTCGCTTCTCGATCGTGAAGTGGGGTGTGTTGAAAGAGGAAGGGATCTTCCGCGATTTCGACGGGACGCTCGTCTACGATCCCGCGCATCCAGAATCCTCGAAGATCGACGTCGTAGCAAAGACGTCCAGCCTCGATACGAAAAACAGCGGACGCGATGAGACCGTCACGGGCGAAGATTTTCTCGATGCCCGCCGCTATCCCACCCTCGAGTTTCACAGCACCGGCGTCGACCACAACTTCGTCACCGGCAATCTGACCATTCACGGCACGACCCGGCGCGTCCGTTTTCCGGTGACGTCGCTCGGCGTCCACGAAATCGCGAGCATCGGCAAGATGGCGGGTTTCGAAACCACCTTCACGATCAACCGCCGTGACTTCGGCGTCCTCGGCTCGCGCTGGGGCGCCGTGCCGGGCGTGCTGAGCGACAACGTGGAGTTGCACATCACGATCGGGGCGATCACGAGGCCGTAGCCGGCGCGAAGCCGATGGACCGATGAAACGTTCGCGCGATTTCCGTCACCACTGCAGTAGCGGGTCCTCCGCGTGAAAGGAAATCGATCATGCATCGCAACCACAGTCGATTCGCGTTGTATCTCCTCGTCGTGTTGCTCGCTGTTTCTGCGCAAGCGCAACCCAAACGGCAGCAGGACGCCTACTTTGATGCTGAGAATGTCCGTACACCGATTGCGATCATCCCGAACCGGATCGGGGTGATGTTGCGTGAGGGCGTCCGAGCGGAACGGCTGGCGCCGTTGTTCAAATCGATCGGCGCCACTATCTCCGACCGTTACGAAAACGCGCCGCTGGTCCTCATCGCCGTCACTGGAACGCCAGAGACGTTGTCGAGCATTGCGCGCAAGCTGAAGACGTCGTCGGAGCTCATCGTCGCAGCCGGACTGCCGATTACCGTGAACGGATCGAAAACGCCCGCGCTCATCGCCGATGAAATCGTGGCGCGCTTTCCTCGGGGAATCGACGCCGACAAGCGCGCCGCTACACTCGCCGCGCTCGGCCTGAGGATCGTAATGGCCGATCCCTTCACGAAGGGACAGTTTCTTCTGCGCATCGGGGACGATCCGAAGCTCACCACGCTCGATCTCGCGAACCGGCTCCGTGACACGAAGACGGTCGACTACGCGTTCCCCAATTTTTACAGCGTGGCCTACAACCTCGAGACGATTCCGAACGACACGATGTTCGGAAGTCAGTGGCATCTGCGCAATACCGGTGCGAGCGGCGGCACGGCCACGGCTGACTCGCGGGCGACGCTGGCCTGGGACATCACGCAGGGCGCCGCCGGGACACTGATCGCGATCCATGAATTGTTCGGGTTCGACGTCGCGCACGAGGATCTTGCCGCGAACCTCAACGCCAACGGCTTCAACTTCAACCCCTGCAATGCGAACCCGATGGCGGGCTGCGGCAACAATGACGTCACGCCATCAGCGGACGACGACAACAACGCCCACGCGACCCAGGTCGCTGGTGTCGCCGCCGCGCGCAGCAACAACAACCTCGGCGTCTCGGGCGGCTGTCCGCAATGCACATTTCTGCCTATTGTGAGCGGAAACTCGGGCTCGGACTTCGGAAAGAATCTCGCCTTCGCCTACGCCAATACCCAGAACGCGCAAATCGTCACGAACAGCTGGGGCGGAGGCGGACCATTCCCCACGACGACGGCGACGATCAACGACATGGCCGCCAACGGGCGTGGCGGTCTCGGCACGCTCGTCTTCTTCTCGGCGGGCAACAGTCCTGTCGATACGTGTACAGGAGCGAGTCAACAGCCGCTGGCGTCGCTGGCGAGTGTGATCTCGATCAGCAGTTCCTCGAACACGGACCGCAAAGTACTTGGCCATGCCCACGGCGACTGCATCGGCATCCTCTCGCCCACGCGTTGGGGCGCACAGGATCCTCCGGGATCGCCGACCGGGACACTGGCGGTAGCGACCACCGACCGCACCGGCGCCGTCGGCGCCAACAGCAATCACAACGACTGCATCGGCGGCCTGGTCATGCCGGCCAACCTGAACTACACCAATTGCTTCAGCGGCACGTCGTCGGCTGCACCTCTTGCGGCGAGCATCGCAGCCCTCGCCTTGACCGCGAACGCGAACCTCACACGCATCCAGGTCCGAAATCTCCTGCAGGACACTGCCGACAAGATAGAAGATTCCACAGGCACCTATGCAGAGGCGACAGGGTTCAGCTCCCCCGCCGGCAGCACGGGCACGCACGGATTCGGCCGCATCAATGCGTTCGAGGCAGTACGCGTCGTTGCGGCTTCCGCGCAGGGTGGCAAGGACGGCGTCGACGTCTTCATCCGCGACAACCGTCTCGACTGGGGCAATACCGATCATCCCAGCAACACCCTGCTCGAGCCGGTGCGTGGCTTCATCCCGCATTGGCACAGCGTCGACGTGAAAGTGGACGCGCCTCCCTATCAGTCTGCTCCGGCGAACAATGCGCAGTTCGAGGCCTTCACCGACGAGAACCCGCAGTCGGGACAGCTGAACAAGGTTTATGTCCGGGTCCGCAACCGAGGCCCCGTGACCGCAGCCAGTGTCACCGTGAAACTGCACTGGGCGTTTGCCGGAGCCGGTCTTCCCGCTCTTCCCGCAGATTTCTGGACAGCCTTTCCGGCGGACTCCGCGGACACGACGATCTGGCATCCGCTCGGAACGCAGGCGGTCACGAATCTGGCCTACTCCGGAGCGTCCGTCGCGAATACGGGCGGGGACGCAGCGCAGATCGTCGAGTTCGATTTCCCCGGCCCCGCAATCGACAACAATCAGCCGGCGCCCCACCACTTCTGCGTCTTCGCCGTGCTTGATTCAGCGCAGGATCATGCTGGCCCGAAGGCACATCCGCCCGTTCCGAACGATTTCATCCCCGATGTTCTGACACCGACGGACAACAACGTCACCCATCGCAACCTCTTTGTCGAGGGCTTAGGCGGCAACTCGGACTTCGCCGATCGCTTCTACGTGGTGAATCCATTCAACGCCGAGGCCGTCGCGATCCTCAATGTCGTAGCACCACGCGGACTCCAGGTAGACCTCAGTCCGATCAAAGCGGGCGAACGGCGAGTGTTGAAGCCGCACGAACGTGTCCTCGTCACGATCAAGCTTGCGAAGCCGAAGGAGTTCGCGGAAATCTCGATCGTGCAGCGGACAACCGCGAAAGAGCAGACCGTATCCGGAGGATTCACCTATCGGTTCGGCGAACAGAAACTGCCCCGGCCGCGGACGATTCGCTACAGCAAGCCAGGCCAGCTAAAAATCGAACCCGTCGAGAACACGAAGCGATAAGCCCGACTGCAAATCTCTGCCCCGCTGTCGCCGAAAAATGGCACAGCGGGGTAGATGCACACGCAACGAAATTTCACGAGAAGTGCGGGACGCCGAGGGCGACGGTCTCGTCGAAATCGAGCTTTTCCGTCGTCCAGCCGGTGAGCGTGGCGTCTGTGTTCGTTTCGACGAACGAGAGGACACGTTCGAGCATGGCGTCGGCTCCGGGATCATCGATCGAAACGAACGAGACGGCCACGCGTGCGCGCTGATGAAGATCGTTCAGGCCGACCTCACCCGCGGAGATCTCGAAGCGATGCCGCAACTTCTCGCGCAATGACCGCACCACCATGCGCTTGTCCTTCAACGACTGCGCGTGCGGGATGAAGATCTCGAAGAGTGCGACGGAAACGATCATGGTGAATCCGTGGCCAGTTGTTAGTGGCCAGTGGTCAGGCTGGAAGATCCGCTGACCACTGGCCACTGGCCACTCACGACGACGCGAGTACAGCAGCGAGCTGCTCGACCTTGAACGCTTCGATGATGTCGCCCTGCTTAATGTCCTGGAACCTCTCGATGCCAATGCCGCACTCGAAACCTTGGCGGACTTCGGCGACGTCGTTCTTGAAGTGCCGGAGCGAGGCGATTTTCCCTTCGAGGATGACGCGGTTGTCGCGCAGCAGGCGCACGCTCGCCGAGCGCGGAATCAGGCCCTCGGTGACCATGCAGCCGGCGATGACGCCCGCTTTCGGCACCTTGAACGTGCTGCGAACCTCGGCGCGGCCCTGGAAGACTTCCTGGAACTTCGGATCGAGCAGGCCGGTCATGGCCAGCTTCATCTCGTCGACCAGGTTGTAGATGACGGTGTAGAGGCGAACGTCGATGCCTTCCTTCTCCGCCAGCTCGCCGGCCGAACGCTCGGGACG
>JAXDIO010000110.1:0-38329 GCA_034663965.1 Thermoanaerobaculia bacterium
AGTGGAGTTTCGAACAGCAGTACTTCACCGCCACCGTCACCGCACGAGAGCGCGACCCAGTGTTGGCGAACAACACCATCGCCTGGACGGCGCGCGGTGATCTGGCCATGGATGCGCTCTATCTCACCCCGGGATCACAGGCGAACGTGTCGTTCTCGTTCGGAATCACCGGCCAATATTCGATCGAGTCTTCGAACGCCGCCGTCGTTTCGGTGCCGTCGTCCACGACGGTACCCGCACCCGGCGCCGTTACGACGTTCGTGGCACGCGCGCTCAGCAGCGGCAGCGCAACCATCCGTGTGCTCTCGCCGACGCAGGTCATTGCAACGATGGCCATCGACGTCGTTCCCGCCGGGACAACGCCGCGCTGGCCGGGCGCGATCAACGTCTCTGTCGATCGATCCAGTCTCTCGTTCGGTACGCAGGCGATCGTCACGATCGAAAATCACGGCACCGCGCCATATACGGCGGTCACTGCCACGGGCCTCGTGACGATCTCCGCAAAAGGGCGCGAGCTTGGCCGAATGACCCTCGGCGCGAAGAGCCAGCAATTCACTGTTCCCGTTTTTCCGGTGGATATCGGGCCACAACAAATCGATGTGACGTACGCCGGCGACGCCAATTTCCTTCCGTCAACGTCCAGCTTTCCGATGACGGTGACGCGCGGCGGCACCACGATCGTCGCCTTCGCGCAACGGAAAGGCGCGGATGCCAACGTGCACGTCCGCATCACCGGCTTGCCGATCGCGACACCGCAGGGAACGATCAACGTCAGCGAGCACGGCACGCATCAAACGCCTGCATCGCTCACGGCCACCGCGCCCGGCGTCGCCGAGGCGGACGTCCTCATGAGCGGCATCGGCACCGGTCCGCACACGTTCACCGTTGTGTATTCGGGCGACGCAAACTACGTCTCGAACTTCAAGGACGCTCCGCTCATCGACAGCCGCGGCCGCGCCGTGCTGCATTAGGAATTTGACAGGCACCGCTCCCGTCTCTAAACTCCGCGAACTCTGATGAACACCAACTTCGCTCACGCGCCGCACCACCAGCATCACCATCACGTGATGTAGGGGTGCCGCACGCGCCCCGATCGGACAAGGGGCGCTCAGCGAACGTAGCCGACTGAAATCAACCTCTTCTCCGATCCGGGGAAGAGGTTTTTGACTTTATGGCCGCGAAACCGAGATATCCGACAGGCGTTCACCCGTTGCTGCCCGAGGAGACCGCGCGGCGGAGGCGCATCGAGGCGCGCTTCGTCGACGCCTTCGCCGCAGCCAGCTTCGAAGAGGTCGTGCTGCCGATCATTGATTATGTCGAGCCGTACGCATCGCTCGTCGACAGCGCCGCGGCGAAGCAGAGTTATCGCTTCGTCGACCGCGAAGGCGACCTCGTCGCGATCCGCGCGGACTTCACGCCGATGCTTGCGCGCGCGCTTGCGCCGTCGATCGCGGATGGCGATCTGCCGCTGCGGCTTTTTTACCGAGGCGATGTGATTCGCGTGGAGGCCTCGCGGCTAGGCGCGAATCGCGAGCTGTTCCAGATCGGCGCGGAAATCGTCGGCGACGATTCGGTCGATGCGGATGTGGCGATGTTGCGGCTCGCATCGGACCTCGTTCCCAATCCCTCCATCGTCTACAACGACGTGTCGATTGCATCTGCGCTGATTGCGCAGTCGGATGCGGTGCGCGAGGCTCTGGCGGCGAAGCGGATGACCGCCGGCGTTCCGGCGGCACTGCGGACGATCGTCGGGAAACTGATCTCGGGCGAAGCGACGATCGATGACGTCGCGCCGTTTGCACCCGAGGCCGCGGCGCGGTTGTGCGCGATCGGCGATGCGGTCGGCGCGGACGGCGTCTTCTCGCTGCACCTCGACGATATCGAAGACGCCGGCTACTACACGGGACTTCGATTCCGCGTCTACGCGAGCGGCGCGAAAGTGGCGCAGGGCGGACGCTACGACACTCTCTACGAACGCTTCGGCCGCCGCGCCGCCGCGATCGGATTCACATTCACCATCGACGATCTGGACTGAACTATGCGCATTGCCATTCCCAAAGGACGGTTGCAGGAGCCGGCGCTGGCCGTCTTCGCCGGCGCCGGCTACGACGTGCCCGATGACGCCGATCTCAAAACGCGGCGGCTCGTCTTCGACCGCAGCGGCATCGAGTGGATTTTCGTGAAGGACTGCGACGTGCCGGTCTATGTGGAACACGGCGCGGCGGACGCGGGAATCGCCGGACTCGATCAGATTCTCGAGCACGAATGCACGGCGTATCAGCCGGTGGAGTTTCCGTTCGGCCGCTGCAGGATGATGCTGATCGCCGCGCCGGGAGCGCCGCCGCTGACGAAAGTTGCCACGAAGTATCCGCGCATCACGCGGCAGTTTCTCGATACGCGCGGCGTGCGGGCGGAGGTCGTGCCGCTGGGCGGATCGGTGGAGCTGGCGGCGGTGCTGAAGCTGACGTCGCACGTCGTCGATCTCGTCGAAACGGGCGAAACGGTGCGCGTGCATCACCTCGAGTTGCAGGACGTGATCGCGGAGATCTCGCCGAGGCTGATCGTCGGAAAGACGTTCTATCGTACGGAGCCGAGGATGGTGCGCGACCTGATCGCACGCGTGGAGGAGGCGGTGAATGTTGCGCGATGAGATAAATGCCGCTCTGCGCGAGCTCGAGGCGCGCCGCGGCGCGTCGAATGAGAATGCGATGCGCGTGGCCGGCGAGATGATCGCCGGCGTCCGCGCGCGCGGCGATGCGTTCGTGCGCGAGCAGATCGAACGGTTTGACAAAGTCACGATCGACGACATCCTCATCACACCGCGCGCCGTATCGATCGATCCCGCCATGCGCGACGCCATTGAGCTGGCCATCGAACGGATCGAGGCATTCCATCGTCCGCAACTGCCGCAGTCGTATCGCTCGAACGCGATCGAGCATCGCGTCCGGCCGCTACGCCGCGTCGGGATCTACGTTCCCGGCGGACGCGCGGTGTATCTGTCGACACTGATCATGTGCGCGGTGCCGGCACGTATCGCCGGCGTGCGCGAGTTGGTGGTGATCACGACGCCGTCCGCGGCGTCGCGCGATGAGCTGCACTACGCCTGCTCCCGCCTCGGCATCACCACGATCTATCAATGCGGCGGCGCGGCGGGAATCGCGGCGGCGGCGCTCGGGACGGAGTCGCTCGAACGCGTCGACAAAATCGTAGGTCCTGGCAATCAGTACGTGACCGCGGCGAAGGCGCAACTCGTCGGGACGGTGGGCATCGACATGACCGCGGGACCGACGGAGCTGGTGGTGATCACAGATGAATCGTCGAATGTCGCCTTCGTTCAGGCCGACCTCGATGCGCAGGCGGAGCACGGGCCGGACTCGGCGGTGATCTGCATTTCGGTCGGGTGCTCGCTCGATGTTCGCGCTTCCTTGAATTTTTCCGTGGCAACTGTTGATGACGCCATCGCTCTTACCGATCGCATTGCTCCCGAGCATGTTTCGATTCATGCACGCGGAGCCGCGGGGCTCGCGGAGAGGTTGGAGAACTGCGGGGCGATTTTTGTTGGGCCGTTCTCGCCGGTTGCGGCGGGCGATTACGTTGCCGGAGCGAATCACGTGTTGCCGACCGGCGGGAGTGCCCGATTCTTTTCGCCGCTCGGTGTGTATGACTTTGTGAAACGGTCGAATGTCATTGCGTTGAGCGCTGCTGAGTTAGCGGAGATCAGCGAGGCCGGCGAACGGATCGCCGCATTCGAAGGGCTGCCGAAGCACGCGGCATCGATAGCCATCAGGAGGACACATGTCGCGTGATGTCGTGGCGGCGATGACCGCATACACGCTGGAGCTGCGCGAGGCGGAGATCAAGCTCAATCAGAACGAAGGCCCGGTCGACTTCCCGCGCGAGCTCAAGGACCAGATCCTGGCGCACATCGCCGAGCGCTCGTGGAACATCTACCCCGATTTCGAATCGATGCATCTGCGCGGCGCGCTGGCGAAGGTTCACGGCTACGAGACCGACAACGTCCTGGTCGGCAACGGCTCGAACGAACTGCTGGCCGCCGCGGTCCCGACCTTCATCGGCCCCGGCACGCCGGTCGTTTATCCGAAGCCGAGCTTCGCGCTGTACGAAAAGTTGATCGCGGTTGCCGGCGGCATCGCGCTGCCAATTCCTGTCGATCCGGCCACCGGCCTCCTTCCGCTCGATGCGATGCTGCGCGCGATCGAGCGTTGCGACAACGCCATCGTCATCGTCTGCTCGCCGAACAATCCGACCGGCGGCGTGCTGCCCGACGGCGGCGTCGACGCGCTCCTCGCAACCGGCGCGACGGTGCTCTTCGACCGCGCCTACGGCGATTTCGCCGAGGATACGTTGCCGCCGCTGCATGACCGGCTGGTCACGTTCTCGACGTTCTCGAAAGCGTGGGGGCTGGCCGGACTGCGCGTCGGCTGGCTTGCGTCGACCGCATCGACCTGCCGCGAGATCCGCAAAGTGAAACTCCCCTACTCGCTCAACATCGTCAGCGAAGCGGTGGCCGCGACCGCGCTCGAACATCCCGAAATCCGTTCGCGCAATGTCGCCAACACGATCTCGGAACGGGCGCGCGTCTTCGAAGCGATGGAGAAAATCGAAGGGGTGACGCCATTTCCGTCGCGCTCGAATTTCATCGCGTTCACCACGCGCCGCGATGCGAAGGACCTCTTCAACGACCTGCACACGCGCGGCATCCTGATCCGCGATATCGGTGCCGCCGTGCCGAACGCGCTGCGCGTTTCGATCGGGACGGAGTCTGACAACAACGCGTTCCTGGAGGCACTCACGTCATGCGTGTAGCCACAATCACTCGCACCACGAAAGAGACGAACGTCGCCGTGACCGTGAACCTCGATGGCGACGGCACGCACTCGCGCATCGAGACGCCGGTCGGATTCCTTTCGCACATGCTCGACGTGATCGCCCGCCACGGACGCGTCGATCTCGATGTGGTCTCGACCGGCGACACGCACATCGACTATCACCACACCGTCGAAGACACCGCTCTCGTCCTCGGCGAAGCTTTCGCTCAGGCCCTCGGCGACAAGCGCGGCATCCGCCGTTTCGGCCACGCCTACGTGCCGCTCGACGAGGCGCTGGCGCGCGTCGTCGTCGATTTCGCCGGCCGCCCGTACCTCGTCTTCGAAGTTCCGATCGACCGCGAGATGCTGCTGATCCACAAAGATTTTCCGTTCGCGCTGGTCGAGGAGTTCTTCAAGTCGTTCGCGAACAAGTGCGCCTGCAACATCCACATCGACCTGATCCGCGGCCGCAATGGACACCACGCCGCGGAGTCGATCTTCAAAGCATTTGCGATCGCGTTGCGCGAGGCGAAGGCGGTGGTGGGGTCTGACATCCCATCGACCAAAGGTGTGATTTGAAACCTATTTCACGCGGAGACGCGGAGCACGCGGAGAAAAAAGACGCGATCTCCGCGATCTCCGCGTCTCCGCGTGAACCCGGTTCTCGTCCCATGAAGACGACGCTGATCGACTCGCCCGTCGCCAATGTCGCGAACATCGCCCGTGCCTTGCGAACGTCGGGCGCGGAGCTGGAGATCACAGCCGATCCGGCCGCAATCGCGAACGCGCCGAAACTCGTTCTGCCGGGAGTCGGCTCGTTCATCGCCGCGATGCAATGGCTGACGAAGAACGGGATCGATGATGCGATCCGCAATGCCGTCAAACGCGGCGCGTCTCTCCTCGGCGTCTGCGTTGGACATCAACTCCTCTTCGACGTTTCTCACGAGATGGGCAGCACCCCTGGACTTGGACTCATCCGCGGCGAGGTGCACAAGTTCGGCGGCATCCTCCCCGTCCCGCAAATCGGCTGGAACCGCGTCGCCGCAAAGGGTCCGTTGTTCGAAGGTGTGCACGACGGCGTCTTCTACTTCGTCAACTCGTACGCGGCCACCGACGCGCCCGACGAGATTGCGCGCGCCGACTACGGCGGCCCGTTCACAGCCGCCGTGCAGCGCGAGCGAGTCTTCGGAGTCCAGTTTCACCCCGAGAAATCGTCCGCGGCCGGATTGCGCGTGTTGAGGAACTTCATCGCATGGACGTGATCCCGTCCCTCGATCTCCTCAGCGGCAACGTTGTGCGCCTGCTGCGCGGCGACTTCGCGGACGTGACGACCTACGGCGATCCGGAGACCGTTCTCGATTCGCTCGATGTCCCGCGCGGATCGCGGCTGCACATCGTCGACCTCGAAGCATCTCGCAGCGGACATCCCGTCGAAACGAACATCGTGCGGCGACTGGCAACTCGCGGACTGCGCATCCAGGCCGGCGGCGGGATTCGCTCGCTCCATGACGCACGAACGTGGATCGACGCCGGCGCGGAGAGGGTCGTCATCGGAACCATCGCCGCGGATGCACCCGAAGTTCTGCGCGCGATCATCGACGACCTCGGCGCGGAACGCGTCATCGCCGCCATCGACGTTCGCGACGGCATCGTGCGCGTCGGCGGCTGGGAGCGCGACGCGAAGTCGTCGCTGGCCGAGGTGTTGGAACGCGTCGAAGAGCTGGGCATTCGCGAAGCGCTCATCACCGACATCAGCAAAGACGGCGCGATGCGCGGCCCGTCGTTCGCGCTCTACCGCTCGCTTCGCACGAACCTGCGCATCATCGCCTCGGGTGGCGTGTCGGCGATCAGCGACGTCGTCTCGCTCGGCCGCATCGCAAACATCAGCGGCTGTGTCATCGGACGCGCTCTGCTCGATCGCCGCATTGATCTCGCCGAGGCGAGAGCGCGCGTGGCGACGACGAACGCGATTCCGGAACGCGTTATCCCCTGCCTCGATGTGCGTGATGGGCGTGTCGTGAAAGGCGTGAACTTCGTCGACATTCGCGATGCCGGCGATCCGGTCGAGTGCGCGATGATTTATGAACACGCTGGTGCGGACGAGCTGGTGATCCTCGACATTTCTGCGACCGACGCGAATCGCAGCACCGCGCTCGAAACCGTGCGCCACGTCTCCGAGTCGCTGTTCATTCCGCTCACCGTCGGCGGCGGCGTACGGACCATCGAAGACTTCCGCGCGCTGCTCCGCGCCGGCGCCGACCGCGTGGCCATCAACACCGCGGCGCTGCGCAATCCGCAACTGATCGCCGATTGCGCACGCGAGTTCGGCGTGCAGGCGGTCGTGCTCTCTTGCGACGCGAAACGCACTGGCGATCATTTCGAAGCGATGGTTCGCGGCGGCAAGGAATCGTCCGGCGTTGACGCCGTCGAATGGTGCCGGCACGCCGAGGAGCTGGGGACGGGCGAGATCCTGCTCACGTCGGTCGATCGCGACGGCACAAACAGCGGCTACGACATCGAGCTGCTGCGTGCCGTCACGAGCATCGTGAAGATCGGCGTGATCGCCTCGGGCGGCGCCGGCAGCGTCGAACATTTCCGCGACGCCATCGAAGCCGGCGGCGCGCGCGCAGTCCTCGCCGCATCGCTCTTTCACGATCGTCGCCTTTCGATCGGCGACGTCAAACAATTTCTTGCAAGCGAAGGGATACCGGTCCGATGAAACTCACTCCCGCCATCATCCAGGACGCGCGAACCGGAGAGGTAATGACGCTCGCGTACATGAACGACGAAGCGCTGGCGAAGACGCGCGAAACCGGCGAGACGTGGCTCTGGAGCCGCTCCCGCAACGAGCTGTGGCACAAAGGCGCGACGTCCGGCAACACGCAGCGCGTCGTCGCCATCAGCGAAGACTGCGACGCCGACGCGTTCGTCATCAGCGTGATTCCGAACGGACCGGCGTGCCACACCGGCGCGAGGTCATGCTTTATTAACCTCCCGCCGCGCACCCTCGACGGACTGATGAACGTCCTCCGCGACCGCCGCGAAAAACGTCCCGAAGGCTCCTACACCGCGAAGCTCTTCACCGGCGGCCGCGGCCGGATCGCGAAAAAAATCGGCGAAGAAGCAACCGAAGTCGTCATCGCCGCATTGAGCGAATCGCGCGAACGACTAATCAGCGAAATCGCCGACCTCGTCTTCCACGTCAGCGTGCTGATGGCGGATGAAGGGATCGATTGGGCGGAGATTGAGGGGGAGCTGGAACGCCGCACTTCGAAGGGATGAGTGGAGCCGAACGGGATCGCAGACCAGGCATTGCCTTTCCGTCACTTCAGTCGTAATGTAATACTTCGGGAATTACATTATGAACGTGGCTCAGCGGTGGGCGCTTTTTGCGTTTCTGCTTGCGGCTCCATCCGCACTCGCGCAGGACGAGATCATGCTCGGCTCTTCGCTCCAGGCCACCCCCGGAGAGATAGTACGCGTCCAGGTTTTCCTCCACGACGTCGCCGGAACGCCTCTCGGCGCCGGCGGACTGGCCCCAATTCAGCGGATCGATCTCTCGATCACGAATTCGCATCCGCATCTCGTCGTCGGCTGTCTTGGCACGACCTACCCGAATTGCGATCTGCAATTCGAAGCCGCGGGCATATTGGCCGCGACTCCGCCCGAAACCAGCGGCACGTTGATCAACATCGCGTCGCTCTACGTGCGGCGTATTTTCGGCCAGGCGCTCCCCGTCACAGGCGGGCTCGATCTCATCGGCTTCATCACCTTTCGACTCGATCCGAAGGCGCCCCCCGGCACCGTGATCCAATTGCAGTTCGATCCCGCGAAGACGTTCCTCGCGAACCACGAGGGGACCATCGTCGACAGGGCGTTGACGCTCAGTGGGACGAGCATCGCCATCATCGCCGCTCCGGCTGGCGGTCCGACGCTCGATTTCGTCGGACTTACGATTCTCGTGATTCTCCTCGCGGCCGCAGGAGTCTTCGTCATGAACAGGTTCTCGATCTAATCTCATCAATAAGGCACTAATGATGGAATCTTTGCGATCGGAAGCATTGGCGTATTCTGAGATGTCTGGCCCACTGCTTCCGAGACGGCGGGCGGCACGTTGATGAGAGGACTCATCGCAATTGCGATTCTTCTCCTGTCGGCGCCAATCCTCGCGCAGTCGAGTGCCGAGGTGAATGCGGGGATCCAGTTCAACTTCCTGAATCCCGGCGCCTCGCACCTCGGCATGGGAGGTGCGTTCATCGGCGGCGCCGATGACGCCACGGCGGCGTACGCGAATCCGGCTGGCGTCATCAACATCCTCCGCCCCGAGGTCTCGCTCGAAGGGCGCGTGTGGACGTACGGCCCGTCAAACCCCGAGTCCGGCCGCGGCTCGGGTACGCCGACCGGAATCGCCGCCGACACGACCGGCCATATCCGCGAAGCGGCGACGCAACGCAGTGTTCCCGCCGTGTCGTTTGCCTCCGCCGTCTATCCAAGCGAGCGATGGGCAGTCGCGGTCTATTACCACCAGCTTGCGAATTACGTCGCCGAGCCCGAACAGCGCGGGATTTTCTTCGCCACGAAGGGCGGTGACACCCGTTTCTACCCGACGCGGAGCACGCTCGATCTGCAGATCGCCAGCTTCGGCGCGGCCGCGGCGGTCCGCGTGCTCGACAACGTGTACGTCGGCCTCGACCTCGCGCACACCGATTTCGAGCTGCGCTCGACGACGAAACGATACGACTTCGATGATTTCAACCCGGCCGATTTCAAAACGCTGCGCGATACCCAGCTGCAGGAAGGCAATGACAGCGCAATCCGCTACGGTGCTGGCATCATCTGGGATGTGGGGCCGTCGCTGCGCTTCGGCGCGGCGTACCGCCGCGGTCCGTCGTACGACGTGACCGCGACGACGATCAGCGAGCCGAAAAACGAGACGCAACGACTCACCGCCGTGTGTCCGGCGAAGTTTCATGTCCCCGATTTCTATGGCGCAGGCGTCAGCGTCCGCCCCAATGCCTTTCTCAACATCAACGCGGACGTCGACCGTGTCGCCTATTCGAAAATGTCGCGCGACTTCGTCGAGTTCTCGGATCTCTCCACGGCCTGCGAATCGCAACCGCGCGCGACGGCCTATCGCGTCCCCGATGGCCACGAATACCACCTCGGCATCCGCTACGTCGCCGCCCGCCGCAACGACTTTCTGCAGCGGCACCCTCTCACCCTGCGCGCCGGCGCCTGGAGCGAACCGCCGCACGCGCTCGAGTACACCGGAAGCGGTCCGCAGCGGTTTCTCTTTTCGCAGAACCGCGCCGCCATGCACGGATCGCTCGGATTCAGCGTGATTCTCGACCGCTGGGTACAGATGGCGCTGGCAATGGACGTCTCACGACATCAACGCATCGTTTCGATTTCAACGTTGGCGAGGTACTGAAATCATGAAGATCGGCCCGATCCTGCTCCTCTTGTTCCTCACATCGACGGTATCCGCGCAAGTCGATGACCGTCTGTTCGCGGACTACGTGCACAGCGTGGTGCAGTGTTGCCTCGGCAGGAGCGTCGTCGTGTTCTACACGGGTGCGGAACCGTTTGTCTTCCGCAAGTACCTCGAAGGATTCCAGCCCGACCAGGCCGTGACGATGTTTGCCCTCGATGATCCGTCGAAAGGATTTGGACCTTCCATCAAGCCTCACCTGACGAGCCGCACGGTGGCGGTCGCCTACGATCTCGGGCCCGACGCGATCCGGGTTCTCGCCGACGCCGCCGAAAAGAGCGGCGCGATCACCATCTCGACGACCGAGGAAGACGTTTATGTGACGTCGTTTTCTTTCGACAGCGTCGTGTCGGATCGCTTCCGATCCTCGAGAACGCCCGCCGGATGCAACCTCGAGAAATGCACCCTCACGTTTCATTCAGACAGAGTGGAACCGAACACTATGGCCCGGCGTGCGATCAAGACCTTCCTGGACGCGCACGGAAAGCTGGAGCCGCTCAGGAAGGAGCGCACGGGGACCACGCGGAACGAGGCAGCCCTGCTGCTGAAGAACCCACGCGAACGGGCATCACTGGTCAAAGTCGCCCATCTGTTGCAGGAGGCGCTTCGATTTGTGCCGGGGGAGACGCGCCTCAAATTCCAATCCTATGTATCGGAGGATAGGATTCTCAATGGCGAGTGGCATGACTTGTACGCCCCTCACCACGACCTCGGAGAAGTGTTTGCCTACTTTGCAAACTGCGAGGCGGCGGAGATCGAATGGACGGCGTCGTCCAAGACGCTCAAGGGGATCGCTCCCGCCGTCTTCGAGGAGTTGGAGAGAATCCGAAAGCAGAACTGCGGCTAACCGTCTCCCTTGAAGAGCTGGAAATGCCCGTTCTCGTCGACCGTGAGTCCGAACTTCGTGGTCCAGACCTCAAGAAGATTATTGGGAAGGGCATCCAGGGACGTGGGAGAGGGATCGGAATTCCAGATCTCGATGGCGTCGACCCGCTTGATGATGAAGTATCTTCCAACGTCAGAAAAGACCACGTCACTGGCGACGGATTGGATGCTGCCCAGCCGGAATGCGTCCTTCGAGACCTGCTCGAGTAACACGCCCCCGTCGGTCACCACCGCCAGCAGATCCGGCTCGTCGGAGAGTGCCACCGCGCGGATTGGCATTTCAAAGGGGATCTCGTAATGGAACTGGAAGGCCGGGCGCCAGCGCCAGACCCTCACAGTCCGCGGGCCGGCCACCGCGACGTAGTCACCCTTTAGCCACGCGCCGTGCAACGACAATCCGGTCTTGATCGTCATGGGACGGGAGCCGCGCCGATTCCACACGTTCAACGTCTCGCCGCTCGTCGTGATCAGGGATCCATCGCTGGCAAATGCAATCGAGCGGACCGGCGCGGAATGTTTCAGAGCCTGGGAAACGGTCCCGCCCTCATGCAGCAGCACGGAGCTCCCTTTGCGCATCACGACCGCGACCGCGTTGTCCGGTGCGATGGCGAGATATTGCACCCGGTCTTCAAGGTCCTCCCCTTCCTCCTTGACGGCGATTTGCGTTCCCGGGCGGCAGACGATCCACGGCCGGACGTACTCATTGCCACCGGTGTACAACCCCCGAGGTCCGAACGCGACGACGTTGATCGGGTCCGGCCCGAGGGAGCATCTGGTCTTCGACGAAAGGTTCCAGAGCACATTGCCGGCTGCGATCTGCGTGCCGTCCGATGAGACCGCGAGCCCGGGACCGAGAGTGGAGCCGGTGCGCAGCGTTTGCTTCAGCAGTCCGTAGTGTCCCTCTTCATAGTCCTTGAGGAAGGAGGGATTGAGGTTGCCGCCGTTCTCCTGCGCCACCAGCGCCGCGAGGACGAGCCCCTCCGGCACCTTTCCCTCGTTGATGCTCTTCCGCGCCTTCGCGAGGTGCCCCTCGCTCCAGCGGCCGAGGTACTGCGCGAAGGCAGCGTTGGCGTGCGAGGACCAGCCGACTCGACTGGCATTATCACGATACTTCTTCGCTTCCGAGAGCGAGATGACGTTTCCAGCAGCCGAGTCGGGCGCCCGGAAGGCCGAGCGCAGTTTTCGGATGTTGCCGAGCGGTGCGATGACGAAGATATAGACGAGAAGGGCGAGGACGAGCAGCGCGGCGATGGCGATGAAAACCCGGGGCCTTCTCACCTTCTCCACTTCATGGCGGATACCCGCTAAAACATTCTTACTGTCCTTCCCTTCTGTCCACGTTAATTCCTGAAGGTCATCAAGATTGCGCCGGAATCGTTCGACGGGGCCGGTGTAGTTGACGCGAACCTTGATGATGATCGGCTTTTTTCTCTTGCTGCCGACCAGCTGTCGTACGCGCGACGTACTTCCTCACTCACTTCTTCGCTCTCGACAGCTTTCTCGGAGAGCAGGACCACAAAGATGTCGCAGCGGTCGATCATCTTCAGCAGGTCCGGCCGCCATTCCACGCCGGCAGTAAGAAGCCGGTCGCTACAGACACTGACAAAGACCCTGGCGAGATCCGCTTTCAGCAGCGACAGCAATGTCTCGCTATCGTTGTCGTTACGTTTGTAGGAAACGAACACCTTCATTATGTATGGAGTCAGTGTACATCCATCGAACACTTGCTCGGCGTCGGCGTCATCCAGGCACGCTTGCACCGCTCTCGATGTCTCGAAGCGCCCGCAAGGGCAAGAGGAGAACCGCAATCAGCTTCTACTGAGTTTGCCGCGCGGCCGATGAAACGGGAAGCAGCACGAAAGCAGCTCTAAGCGACTGACTTGATTGGTGAGCCGACTGAGCGGAACCGCGGCAAACGCTGTTCGGTACATCAATTCTTATCTAGCAAGCGCACGCGGCCGGTTACACGCGCGCGTTCCGCAAGGCGCCGGTCCGCGGTAATGAGCGGACAATCGAGCATCTCGGCGAGGGCGACGTAGGTGGCGTCGTAATACGTGAGGCCGCGCAGCGAGGCAAGTCGCAGCGTAATGTCGGAGCTGACCATCGCTGGATGGACGACCTCCAGTGGAATGGAGAACAGATCGGTCAGCGCCTCGGCGGCTTGTTCGATTGGTGGCCGCGAGCGCCCGAAGAGGAGGATGTTCCCGACCTCGTAATAAAGAAGAGTGGGAATGTTGATCTTCACCCTCCCCTCCATATGGTCGACGAGCAGCGCCTTGGCCAGAGGCACATCGTCTTCGGCTGCATCCGGAATGAGCCACTTGAAGGCGGCGGAGGCGTCAACCACCAGATCGGTCAGCGGCGTCCCCGATCTCGCGCTTTGAGCGCCTCGGCAGTGGAGAACGGATCGTGGCGCTCCGCCGTCTGCATCAACCGTTCAAACGCCCGGCGAACCGCAGGGTCATCGATAGGCCGGCGAAGCCGGTGCACCTCAGCAAGAGCGGCCCGGCGAAGAAACGAACTGCGCGTCTCACCCGCCTTCCGCGCCGCAGCGTCGATGACGCGGAGGTCATTATCGGGCAATGAAACGAGAACCTTGCGCATGGTGTGACAGTATATCCCACGGATATCTGACGAGTAAGACGGAATCGCTCAGGCCTTAGCCCCTGTTCGTTCGAGCATGCGCGGGTACGCGATTTTTTCGGGACTGATCCTGTTGACGATCGTTGCCGGCGGTGGGCAAGCGATGGAAAGCACAATCGTGGCGAAGGCGGCAAAGCCGGTCGCGCTGGCGGCGGCGCCGGTTACCGTCACGCTGCGAGGTTCCGCTCTAGCCGCACGCGTCGATGCGTTGGCCGCGGGACGGCGGTTGTTCCTAGTGATCAGCGATCTGCGAGCGAGCGAGCAGCCCGGCGCCGGCTATCGCGTCTATCTCGATCTTCCTCGGGACGCGAAGACGACCGGCCGGGAGCGGTACTACGCTGGCGACATCAACTTCTACAACGCGCTCATCGGCGGCGTCGGATCGGCAGACAGCAGGTTCTCGTTCGACATCACCGAGGTAGCGCGATTCCTCCGAAAGCAGAAGCAGTTGTGCGAGCCGACCACGGTCACCTTCATCCCCGACGGCCGGCCGGCTGCGAAGGCAAATGCGGTGGTGCGCCGCGTCGAAATCGTCGAACAGTAGTTTTTCCATTGACGATTGCGCTGGACGGCGTTACGTTAACGCCTCAACTCATTTCATCCACCCGAAAACGTCTGCCAGGAGAGGAGATCACCATGCCCTTTTCACGCCGTACGTTCGTTAGAGGTGCCGCCGCGATCCCGTTTGCGGTCTGGCTGGAGCAGCAAGCCTGGGCCCAGACGGTGTTCGTTCGCTACGACGCCACCAGTGCCAATGGCCAGGCCATGTTGAAGATCTACGCCGCCGCCGTGAAGAAGATGATGGACGGCGCGCAGATCAAAGAGGGCAACCCGCACAGCTGGGTCTTCCAGTGGTACACGCACTTCGTCCGCCGCGACCGCACCAAGGGCGGCGAGCTGGCGCGGATCTACCCGAACCTCACGCCGCCGAACAACGTCTGGAAGGCCTTGGCGACCGAGGTCTGGAACACCTGTCAGTCGCACATGGGCCAGAACGAGAACTACTTTCTGCCGTGGCACCGCATGGTGGTCTTCTATTTCGAAGAGATCATCCGCAACGTGTCGGGCGTCCCGAGCTTCACCCTTCCCTACTGGAACTACACGGTGAAGGGAACGCAGCACGGCGTCATCCCGCCTGAGTTCCGCAAGAAGGGCGACGCCACCTTCGGTTCGCTGTACATCGACAAGCGCAATCCCGGCGTCAACAACGGCGACTCGATCAGCAAGGGATTCAATCCCGATCCGATCAATCTGGACTCGTTCAAGCAGTGCAACTACCAGGGCAACGGCAGCGGCGTCCTCGGATTCTGCCGCGACATCGACGCGAACCTGCACGGTCAGGTGCACGTGCGAACCGGCAACCAGGTCAACATGGGCGACGTCCCCTGGGCCGCGGGCGATCCGATTTTCTGGCTCCATCACTGCCAGATCGATCGTCTCTGGGCGAGCTGGAACGCGGCCGGCCACACCAATCCCTCGGACAATCCGTTCCTGATCAAGACCTTCACGTTCGCCGACGGCAACGGCAACAAGGTCATCGCAAAAATCGGCGACGTGCTCAACATCGCGAATATGAAGTACCGCTACGACTCTCTCGAAACCGTGCCGAAGTGCTCGATCGGCGTGCCGTCGGCGGCCGCCATCGCGCCGCGCAGACTGGTCGAGAAGAAAGCGCCGATTGCGCTCGGACCCGGACCGGTGCGCCAGAAACTGGAAGCGCCTCCGAGCCCGACGGCGTCCGTGCCGCTCGGCGACCGCATCGCCAAACTCGCGCCGAACAAGAAGCTCTTCCTGGTCCTCAGGAATCTCCAGGCGAATTCACAGCCCGGAGTCACGTACAACCTCTATCTCGAGTTGGCGACGGCAACCGGGGACGCCGGACATTTCGTCGGATCGATCCACTTCTTCGATTCCGCGATGAACATGCCGAGCGACAAGTACTTCAGCTTCGACATCACCGACGTGGCGAAGCGGCTGAAAGCGCAGGGCAAGCTGGGCACCAACGCCGAACTGACCATCGCGCCGGCCGGCACGCCTGCCGCCAATGCGAAGCCGGTCATCGGAGACGTCTCCATCGTCGAGGAGTAACGCCTCACACCATTGCGAAACGAAGGGCCGCGGATTTTCCGCGGCCCTTTTCATTTTCAGCGACGGCGTTTCGCCGGACGGCGCGCCGGCTTCTTCTTCGAGGTAACGATCGTCCCCGCGTCGCGCTGCATCTTCTCGGTCACGGACGACTTCACGCCGAGCTTCTTCAGGTCGGCCGCGCAGGCCAGCATCTCGTCCTGCGCCTGCTCGTTATCGCCATTGCGCAGCAGCATCTCGGCGCGGGCGCGCACGACGCGCTCGATCGGAATGTTGAGCGCCTCGTTCTTCGGTGCAAGCTGACGGAACGTCTTCAGCGCCACATCCGTCAACCGCATCGCCTCAGGCACGTCGCCCGCGGTCTTGCGCCGTACGACGGCACTCGACTCGTCGTCGCCGTCATCGAACGCCAACTCATGGAACGGACGTCCGACGCCGTATGCGATGCGCGCCGCCGTCTTGGCCGCAGCGAGCGAGTTGCGCTGTTCGCCGATCATCGACAGCAGCGTGTCCATCCCTTTGTCGAGGAAGTCGGAGTGGGAGCCGCCGAGGTAAAGCGAGGCGCCCGATTCGTAGGAGAAGAAATCCTGCGCCAGGCGGTCCGCCGATTCGCTCTTCGGATGACCGATGCGCAGCCGATGCGTGTTCGACGGGATCAACAGATTGCCCGGCCCGTGATAGACGACACGAACGACATACTGTCCCGGCTCGTCGAAGTAGAAGCCGTAGCGTCCGTAGGCGACGAACACCGTGCGGCTCCGACGATCCGTTCCGTCCTCGGCGCCGGCAGGAGACAGAGTCACCAGCACGTCTTCCGCGATCTTGCAGGACACCGGCATGTACTCAACGATCCTTCCGTCGGGACGCCGCACGTAGACGCTGACACCGCCGAACTCCGGATGCAGCGTGCTGCTGACCGCGATCGGCATCGCCGACAGATTGCGTACGCGAATCTCGATCGATACCGGCTCGAGGAATTCGAAGTACGGCTGCGAACGCACCACGACCTCGAGCGGAAGCTCCCCTTCCACGCTCACCATCGCGCCGGGAGGCATGTGCAATCCTTCCGCGCCCGGCGGCGATTCGGCGTGGCCGCCGGACCCCCACGGATCGCCGCCCATGATCACCGAGGAGCGGTTGCCATGGCGGATGTGCAGCAACTCTTCGTCATCGAAGCCGAAGCGGAATCCTTTCCAGTACGTGCCCGGACCATTGAGCGCGTCGTACTTCCAGTCATAGTTCATCCACGACAGCGAGCTAGCTCTGTTCTTGTCCCATGAGTGCAGCAGATTGAAGGCATGTCCCGCCTCGTGCGTAAACGTCCAGAGGAACTTGCGCGAGGCTTCGAACTGCTCCTGGGTCTTCGGCTCCGTGACGAGCGCGTCGAACCAGGGGTGCTTGCGGAAGACGGCGAAGCCCTGGCGCTCCGGCGATTTTCCCGGCCCGCTGTCGACGCCGGCATAGTCGAACATGATGCCGCCGACGCCGTCGTCCTCGTACTGGCCGGCAAGCAGTCCCCACAGCTCCCACTTCGGCCACGTGCCTTTGAATTGCGTGAAGTGCTGCTCCATCGCGTTGTGCAGTTCGGCGTCGGTCCACCCGGTGATCGCGCTGTCGTCGACGACGCTCTTCTTGTCGGAGGCAAGCACCACGTGGATTCCTGCTTCGCCGTACGACCGCTCCAGCGTGAGGACGCGCTCGGCCACTCCGGGCGGCCGCTCGTCGAGAGAATGCGTTCCGTACGTCGGCAGCGTCGGCTCTTTGTTCACCGAGGCGCAGACGTCGATCTCCATGCGCAGCGAACGGAAAAAGATCCCCGCCGGAGCACAGTGGAACACCATCGGCGGCGTCGATTGCCGCAGCAGTGTGACCTCCGCCGCCGCGCCCGCCGGTGTGCGCGGGATGCGAATCGTGATCGTGGTCTTCGGATGGACGGCGTTCCAGAAGCGGATCACGCCGGTGATGGTGACGGCGTCCGCCGCCGCGTTCACGACCGGCTGCTCCAGGATCCACGATTCCTGATAGACGTCAGCCTTCTTCGGCGGTTTCCCCGGAACGCTGACTTTGTCCACGCGGAAGATGTCGCCGCTGACGCGATTGAGCACCGAGCCCTGTTCGATGCGCGCATCGACGTCGACGCGAAGATCGAGCCGCTGCGACGCTCCCGCCGAGCCGCTCAGAAGACCTTGATACGAACCGCTGATTGCAGGAGCCGCAGCCGCCGTTGCTTTCGCCATGATTCACTCCTCGGAAAGGAGAGCCGCGGCGGAGACGCTTCCCTACCCGTAGCCGAACGGCTTGTCGCGCACGATCGCCGCGATGCCGCCGGTCATGATGGAGACGCCGACGTACGCAGCCTCTTTGACGTCGACGTGAATCTGCGTACCGAAGCCGCGGCTCGGCACCGACACGAACACGGTCCGCTTTCCCGGCTCGACATCGATGGTTTCGTGGCCCGCCAACCCGATGACGCGCTTCGTCGTTAGTCCGGCGCGGCGCACGCGTTCGTGCCCGTCGACGCTGACGACGACTTCGTCGTCCTCAAACCCATCCTGAAAATCGACGCGCAACGTAGCCATCGAACCGCACGATACCGCGTGTTTCGCCGTTCCGATATCCTGCCGCACATGACCGACGTCTTCCTCCACAACCCACGCTGCAGCAAGAGCCGCGCTGCGCTGGAGCTCGTCCGCGAGGCAGGTGTCGAGCTGCCGGTACGCGAGTACCTCCGCGATCCGCTGTCCGCCGAAGAGCTGAGCCGGATCGTGACGATGCTCGGCGTCCGTCCGATCGAGATCGTGCGGCGCACCGAGGCGCCCTACGCGGCGCTAGGCCTCAGCGATACCACGCCGGACGACGAAGTCCTGCGCGCGATGGCCGAGAATCCAATCCTGATCGAGCGCCCGATCATCATCCGCGGCAACCGGGCGGTGGTAGGACGCCCTCCGGAAACGGTGCGGGAGATTCTGTGGCGCGCGTCTCACTACGTCCAAGCAACGCGCCTGTCCCCGTTGCGAAACTAGCCAACGACTGGTTAATATCGTCCGATGTCGAAGATGAGCGCCTTTGAAGCGAAGACCCGTTTCGGTGAGCTATTGCATCGTGTGGAGGGTGGCGAGGAGATCGTCATCACCCGTCACGACCGCCCCGTCGCGCGCGTGGTGCGGGAAGGGGCGCCGAACCTCGAATCCGTGAGGCGGTCTGTCGAAGGGCTTCGGCAGTTGCAGCAGCGCATTCGCAAGCGTACTCGAGGGCGGTCCACACTCTCGTCGGCCGAAGTCCGCGCCGCAATCGCAGCCGGCCGAAAGTGAAACGTTCTTTCGTCGCCGACGCCTCGGTCGCGATCGCGTGGGTCCACCCGGCCCAAGCCACCGCCGAGACCGACGCAATGCTCGCTCGTCTTGCCGCCGGCGACTCCCTTGTCGTCCCCGCGCTGTGGCCGCTCGAAGTGGCGAATGCGCTCACAATTCTTCGCCGCCGCCGGAAGCTCACACCCGATGAAGCTCGAACCGCGATCGAGATCATTCGCGACCTGCCCACCGTCATCGATCACGAAGCGGCCGCAATCGCGTTCTCGCGCCTTGTCCCCCTGGCGTCAGAACACGAACTGACCGTTTATGACGCGACGTACATCGAACTGGCGTTGCGCAGACAATTGCCCCTTGCGTCGAACGACGCGGCGATGAAAAAGGCGGCGATCTTCGCCGGAGTGGATTTGTGGCAAAGCGACGTCTCGAAGAAATGATCGCGCCGCGCGCTACGCCTCTACCTAAGTCTGCGCTCGCCGAGGTGCTCAACTCGTGACTCTGGCCGTGGGGATTGCAGGAGGTGTTTTTGAAGAGGCGTCTGGCCTGCCGGTAAACGCCAAAGTGCTCTTCAAAAACGCTGAAGTGTTTTCGAGGAGGCCTAATGCCTCTTCCTGACCAGTGAAGACCTCTTCGAAAACGCTGAAGTATTTTCGAAGAGGGCTGAGGCCTCTTGATGATCTCCAAAGCACTCCTCGAAAACGGGGATGGCCTCTTGAAGAATTGGCCAACCCTCCTCGTGAATACCAAACCCTCTTCGAAACGCTTAAGCGTGCGAGAGGATCGTCAGTCCGGGTAAAATAAGGAAGGATCGCTATGCCTTCCGTGGCAGAGATTTTCGGATCGTCCCTGCGCCGCATCCGCACGCAGCGGGGAATCACACAGAAACAGCTCGGTGCCATGACCGGGATGAGCCACACCTTCATCGGCGAGATGGAGCGAGGCCTGAAAGCACCCAACCTCAACGCCGTCATCGCCCTCGCCCAAGCCCTGAACGCCGGCGTGGACGAACTGATGTCGGACTTCATCCGAAGACCGCCCGCCCCGCGCCAGCCCGGAGCCGCCGTCGCCGCCGCCCGTCTGAAGACCACCCGCATCGGCGCGCGGTTTCGCAAGCAGCGCGGTTAGCTTGTCGTCCATCGGGATGACCATGTTGCTCTGGTCGGTGATCTCGACGGTCAGGCCTCCACGGGACTGGCGCCTCCTCGCGAATGTGAAACTCTGTGTACTACTCAGCAACGCAGTCGATCTCTGCAACGAAAAGGTCGCTACAGGCGAGGCTGAGCGCCCGAAGATCCGTATCCAGGCCTGCGGAGCGGAATTCAACCTCAAATGCAAGGGCGAAGACGCGAAGAGCTGCTACGGCCGTCACCGCGAGGAAGTGGAGTGAGAGCTTGATTCGCGCTCGTCGGAGGTCAGAACCTGCATCTCCGCCAGCCCCGCTTCGCGATCGACGATCTTGAACGCGGCGCCCCATGCCATCACATTGAAATGGGCGCCGAAGTCGATGGAACGCTCGTGGAGGTGGAGTGCGATCTCGGCGAGCTGACCGTCCTGCGGCTGGAGATGATCGCGGTTGATATTCGTGACGGCGAACATTTTACCGACGGCTTTCCGTGCTTTCTCATCGGCGTGTCGATCATGCCAGAGAGTCCAAGCCTCCGGCTTCCGATGCACCAGGAGCCCGTAGTGAGCAGTCTCAAGGCAGGCGCGCGCGCACTTGTAGCACTCAATTGAATGGCAGCTCATCGCCAGGCGCACACCGGCGAGGTACGAACTTTGCGCGCCTAGAACGAAGTAGATGGCGCGATCGGACGTTCCTGCAATTGCGGCTGTAGCTCGCTCGAAAGTGTCGTTGACCCGGACAAGCAAATCGACAAACGCAGGAAGGCGCATGAAGGTACTTCGCGTGTTTTCCTCGGCAGCGCGAAGAAACATCGTGAGCGAACTTTGTTGGTCAGCCATGACTAATCGGGCGCCGCGGCGTCGGGAACGCTCTTCCAGGCGAAGGCGGAGCGCAGCGTTGCTTCTGCCGCCGGCTCCACGATCGCCGGTGCCGGCAGCAGCTTCTGCGGAGGCTGGGGCGCTTTTCCCTGCTCGACCTCCGTCCCCATTCCGGCACCGACATTGACGCTCTTTCCGGCCGACGCCACCACCGACGAACCGCCGTACACCATCACCTGCGCCTTCGCGTCCGACGCCTTGCGGCTGCGCGCGGACACGGGGCGGTTCACCGAAGCGTTGTGACTGATCGACGTCGCACCGATGAGGACGTGGAGCTCCGCGGTCGCTTTCTTTTTCGGACGGCTGGTGAGGTCGATCTGTCCGTCGATGATCTCGATCGTCTCGCTGGCGGGGCGCCGCTGCGCCGGCCGCATCTCTTTCAAGAAGAGTAGCGAGTTCTCGGTCATGGTCAGGTGCGAGCCATCGTCGAACTGGAGGTCGGCGGAGGACTTCTCGTAGGTCCTGAGGCCGTCGTTCTCCTTGAGCAGGTCGCCCTCGTGCGCCGTCGCCCATGGCTCGGGGTCGGGTTTGGCGTCGACGCGCCGGGCCACGCGGTCGACCAGCGCATTTCGCTTCGGCAGCTGCCGGGAAACGACGACGCGGATTCGCGATCCCGGCTTCAGATGCTTTGTGTCGTGGATCTGCGGGTTCAGTCGCAGGTTCTCCGTCCAGAGAGAGGGAGAGCCGAGGTAGTGGATGGTGATGCCGATGAGCGTATCGCCCGGGCGGACGGTGTACCAGGCCACGGTATCGCCGGCGCGCGGCGGAGGACCGCCGGTTGTCTGCGCGTACGCGGCGATGGCAGCGAGAACGAGGACGGCGGCGAGAGCGGCTGTTTTTCGATCAGGCATCGGCTTTCGATAACGAGATGGTTGGCACGTACATCGGATCGGCGCGCTTCGTGGTCGAGCGCCGGCCCATGCGCGTGCTTGGGTTGAGTTTGAACTCCTGCTCGGCGGCCATCCGGCGCGTCAACGCTACAAGCTCCGCGGGGCGGGAGAGACGTTCCGACGGATCCTTCGCCAGCATTCTCATCACGGTTGCTTCCAATAGCAGAGGAGTCTGGGGATTGGCCACTGTCAGCAGCGGCGGCTCATAGCGGAGCGTTGCTTCGAGCGTCTCTTTCATACTCGGCCGGTCGAACGGGGCAAATCCAGTGAGGCACTGATAGAGAGTGACGCCGGCGCTGAACATGTCTCCCGCCGGCAGCGAACCGCGCCCTCGAATCAGCTCAGGCGCCATGTAGCCGGGCGTGCCGAAGACCCTGCTGAGGTCCGTAAGAGCACTCAACAGCTCGGCGATCCCGAAGTCGGTGACCTTGACCGTGCCGTTCCACGAGATGAGGATGTTCGCCGGCTTGATGTCGCGATGGATCACATGAGCGCCGTGCGCCGCTTCGAGCGCCTGACCCAGAGCCAGGCCGACCACCAGCGTCTGTTCGATCGAAAGGGGGCGGCCATCCATCTGACTGTCGAGACTCACGCCGTCGACGAACTCCATGGCGATGAACGCCGAATCGCCCGACTCCTCGACGTCGAAGATGGAGACCACGTTCGAGTGATGGAACTGCGCCACCGTGACTGCTTCGCGCATCAGCGACTCGACCAGGTTCCCTCGCTCCGGCCCCGGAACGTCATCGCCGAGCCGGATGGTCTTGAGCGCCACCGCCCGCTGGAGCTTCGGATCCCAGCCGCGGAACACCGTTCCCATTCCGCCCTCGCCTACGACTTCGAGCACCTGGTAGCGGCCGAGAAAGACGTTCCCGAGCTCCTCCCGGTCGTGCACCCGTTTCTGCAGTAGATCGAGCGAGGAACGCAGCCGGTCGATGTCGCTGCCGTCGCCGGCGGGAACGAACCCCATCTCGCTCTGGGCGTTGAGCAGATCGCGCAACGGCCGGACCACCGCGAACCAGGCGGCCACGGATAGCGCGGCCACGAGAAGAAGTGCCGCGATGACCGCGAAGAGCGATCGCCTCCGCAGGTTCTGCGCGATCGCTTCCGCCACCGTCGCCGGCTGCGTCGAGACGACGACCCACGGCGTCCCATCCACCGGCGCGTAGGCGCCCACAGCCACCGCGCCGCCCACCGCCGGAAAACGCCCGGCCCCTCGGATTCGGCCGGTGGCGGCGATGTCCAGCAGGGCCGGCGGGATGCTGGCCACGGCTGCCGGATTTCCGACGACCGCATGCCGGCTCCGGTCGATCAAAACGCGCAGCGCTTGTTCGCCAAGCTCGGAGGAGTGGAGATCGTCTTCAAGCGCGCGGGCATCGAAGATCGCCATGGCCTGCCCGCCATTCGTCAGCGTCCGTACGATCGACAGCCATGCGCCATTGTCCGAGTGGATCTCGAGGCGCTCCCGCTGCGGATTGGCAAGGATGCCCTGGATAACCGAAGCGGCCGATTTTTTCTGGCCACGAAAGATCTCCGCTCCGGCCGGATCGCGAAGGACGACGGCAACGAGATCGCCCCGCGATTGGAGAAGACTTCGCACCGTGTCTTTCGCGGCAGCCGAGGAGGAATCGTTCTCGACTTCAGGCGCCGCGACGAGAGCATCGATCAACGTCTCCCACGCTGAGACCGTGCTGCTGATCCGGTCCGCCCCGGTGTTCGCCGAGAGCGCATGCGTCTGCAGCACCTGCGACGTCATGGCCTCGCGATTGAGATCGGCGAAACGGTACGAAACGAGCGCGAGAGGAATCAGACCCGCCGCCGTGAGCGCAATGATGATGCGCCCGAGAAAGCCGATCTGCAGCCGGCGACGAGGCTTCAATGGGTCCGATGAACGCATCAGCCCGCCAATGGTAGCGCCGTCAAGGTAACGCGGCCTTTCGGCCGCGTTCGGGAATGTCGAATTTGGTGGAGCGCATCCTTCCCGATTATCGAACCGCCATCCTGTCCCTCTTCGCCGCCAATCCGACCTTTGGCTCGATCGGGCCGGTCATAGGACGCTCCGAGCTTTGTCGAACGTCCGGAACAGGACGCGGTCGCGTGGCGTCTCGCGATGTCACTCGCATGAAACGATCCGCGGTCAAACGTCACTATTCATCGAAAGACGATTCGCGGGCCCACAACGAGAGCGCCGTGCAATCGAGGAGAGCTAGGCTATGGCTTCACGCACGCGAACACCGAAGACTGCGACCACCTCGACGAAAGCGACAGCCGCCGCCTCTGCCGCCTCTTTTGCCCGGACAGCTGCCGCACACATCGCTAACCCCGAGCTCATCGTCGCCGAAACGCGGCGCGTGCTTCCGACGCTCGATCTCGTTTCCGCGACGAAAGTGGACGCGAGGGAGGCCACCGCGCTCGTGGCCGCGCAGGAGAAAGCGGCGACACACTTCTACGCGAGCCTCGACACCCTTCAGTCGCATTTCAAGGCGCTCGTGGTCGACGCGGAACCGACGCTTCCGCAGCAGATCACGGGGAGCGCGCTACAGCCCGACGGCTCCCCGGCCGGCCACCTGCTGGTGACGGCGATGGCGCCGCCGAGTCTCGACAACACCAAGCCGTGGCCGAGTCCGGCCACCACGACTGACGACAAGGGTCTGTTCGTCCTCTCGATCCCTGCGGGGACAAGAGCGAAGGACGGATTGACGCTGCACTTGAAGGGCGCGCACGAGACGCTGACGCGCACGTTCAAGTCGGAGGAGATCGGCACGACCGGAATCCTCGGCGCGGTCGTTCTGGCCCGCCGTCTCGATCCCATGCCTTTGAGCATTGTCGGCTCGCTTCTCGGCCTCCTCAGCGGTACGGTCACCGGCGCTCCGGAAACACCGGCCACGCCGGCGCAACCGACGCTGCAGGTGAAGCTCGGCACCGAGGATTGCCCGCTGACGTTCTATGACAACCAGAGCGTCGATCGGTTCCCGTACGGAGTGCTGATCCGGCTGATCGAGCCTCGCACGAGCGTCCTCACGCGCACCTTCCGCCTCCAGTTCGGAGACCGCGGATTCGTGAATCTCGCACTTCGGAACAACGCGTGGGCCGGTTCCGCGTTCGGTCCCGCGCAATTCTCGTTCACCGAGCGCGTGCCCGTGGACCAACCGATCAGCGTCGACGGCTTCCGCGACCGCATCATCGGCAATGAGAACGGCAGGATCACTCTCGACGAGACCGTGCCGATGGCCGGCACGCTCGGCCTGGGCTACGTCGTGCAACTGGCACAGAAATGGTCGCCCTCGGGATTGTCGCTGGGCGATCTCGTCTACTCGCTTCCGTTGGCACCGGGCGAGCAGCAGCGCATCGCCGTGTTCGAGCAGCGGCAGACGCTCAGCTCCGCGGAGATCGAATCGCTCGATCAGGACCAGCAGGAACGCCAGAGACAGGAGTCGGACTCGAGCACGCAGGCGGTGTTCACCTCCGCCTTCGCCGAATCGGTGCGCGGCAGCAGCGCGTACTCGACAGACGCCGAGTCGTCTTCGTGGGGCGCAGCGGGGGGCGCAGCGTTCTCCGTCGGTTTCTTCTCCATCGGCGGCGGCGCGGCAGGAGGCGGCGGATCCGCGCACACCGTGGGACAGGCCAGCCAGTCGCTCGACGGCGCGAAGAACTACACCTCACACGCTGCGCAGCAAACGCACAGCGCGACGGAACGCAACGCGTCCGCGCGGCGCCGCGCGCAACGCACCAACATGCGCCTGGCTACCGCCACCGACACGGAATCCGCCACGACGAAAGTCATCACCAACAACAATCGCGCGCACGCGCTGACTATTCAGTACTGGGAAGTTCTGCGTCACTTCGAGGTGTCCACGGATGTAGAGGGCGTAACGCTGGTTTGCTTCGTACCGCTGGAGGTGATCCGTTTCCTCCCGCCGTTCGTCTCCGTCAATCTCGTGGAGGCGGAGGTCAACTCGCGGGCGGGCGTTCTGCGGCGCTACGGACCGCTGGCCAAACACGTCGACGTGCTGCGCCCGTGGCTGCCGCGGCAATACCGAGAAGGACTCGATCTGCTCGAAGCGTTCGTGGCAAATCCGCGCTCCGACGTCGACATCGCGTCGTTCAGCGAAGACGTCGTCCACATCCGCCTCCTCGCTTCCACCGTCCCGTTCGAGGATGTCTACGTCAGCATCGTGACGCGCCGCGGTACGCGCGTCGGTCCGACGCCTCTGAGAAATCTGGCGCCGCCGTTACCCGACGCTGTGAAGGATCCCGTCAACGCATTCCCCACACGGACGGCGTTGATCGCGGAACTGCACAAGCGCCGCAGCGATGCGCCTCTGACGCTGACCGCGGAGCTCGTGCTGCCACCGACCGTCGCTCCCGGTGACGTCATCGGCTTCGAGCTCACGCGCCGCTTCCGACCGCTGCATTACACGCTCGCGCCGAAGAAGGACGATCCCGCCTACGCCGCGCTGATCAAGGCGCTGGAAGCCGGTCAAAGCGAGGGAGCGGTCCAGGCTTCGGTCGACTTTGGATTCTTTCAGATTGGAGGATCTATCTCCGGGCTGCTCAACGGCGTGCATCTCAGCCCGGACGACCTCGAACAGGAGATCCACGGACCCGTGGCGCAGGACTTCTCGGCATTCATCCCCGCGCCGGCCGGTCCGCCGACGCCCGGATCGAGTCCGCCCAAGGCGGAGTCGTACGCGTCCGCGTTCCCTCTCGGCAACACGCCGCTGCCCACCGGCATCTTTCCCATCCCCGCGTTGCAAGTCAGTCCGCTCCTGCGCTTCAACGACCTGCTCACCATCGAGAGAACCGTGCAACACGTCGTGCGCAACAGCGTGACGTACTCGCGCGCGGTGTGGATGTCCCTCACTCCCGAAGAGCGCGCGATCATGCTCGAGGGCTACACGATCGGCGTGCCCGCGGGCGGAGTCGAAGACGAGACGCAACACATCCCGCTGCTCAACTGCGTGATGAACCAGGTCAAAGGCTTCTTCGGCAACTGCATGATCATGCCCTTCTCGATTCCGCCCGAAGTGGCGAACGAGCTCGGGCTGGTCCGCGGCGAGGGGGCGAACGCGAGTCGCATCCCGCTGACCACCGGCGCGATCCAGGATGCGCTGACACGATTTCACAAACAGGCCTTCTCGCCTCCTGTCTCTCACATCGCTCTTCCGACGCACGGCGTGCTCGGCGAAGCGGTGCTTGGGCACTGCCCGGCAGCGGAGAAGATCGATCTGACGCGCTTCTGGAACTGGCAGGATTCGCCCATTCCGCAGGCGTCGGATGCGTTGACCGGCACGCTGAACAAGGGAACGAATCTCATCGGAGCGCCGAGCCCGAACACGCTGGCCGGCCTCCCGTCGATCATCAACAATGTGAGCGCAGGCGGCGCGGACTCCGATTTGGTCAAGGCACTGATCGGCGCGCAGAAGCTGGACTCTTTCTCATCCAGCCTCACCGGCGGCGACAAGCTCGCCGACCTGACCGGTAAGACGCTCGACACCGCGGAAAGCGCGCGCAAGGACGCGTTGTCGAACGCGCAGAGTATGGCGACCAAAGCGCTCGACAAACTGCCCGAGCTGATCAAAGCCAACACCGCGGCGAAGGAAGAGTCGAAGAAAGAAGCCGATGCCGCCGAGACCAAACGCAACGACAAGGTCAAGACATCCGTCGAGAGCCTGAAGGGCAACGCCGAGGCCAATCAAACCGCGGCCGACGCGAAACCCGACCAGGCCGCCGCCGACAAGTTCGCCGCGGACGTGGTGAAGAGTGCGATGGGCGGCACGGAGCTGCCCGCGGATTGGGCCGCGCAGCTCTTCGAAGCCTACAAAGACAAGACCAAGCATCCCAAGGGAAGCCCGGCGTTCCTGAAGGCCCTGGGCCTGTAGAAGAAGGAGAAGACCAATGGCCGAAACACCGAGCGCAACGCCGACTGCCGCAACGCCGATGGACGCGATTTTCCTCGCCATCGTGGATCTGCTGAAGACCGGCTCCAGCCCCGACATCCTCGAAGCGCAACGCATCCTGCTGCAGCGCGTCGCGCTGGAAGGCGACGTCGTTCCGTCGCGCATCCCCGCTCCGAAGAACATCACGGAAGTCGGCGGATATCTGAATCTGCTTCAGGACACGGGACAACCCGAGCTGCGCGCCGAGATGCTCGCCGCGCTCCTCGGCGTCGCCGGACCGCCGCAGCCCGATCTGCTCGGCCCGGCGGGCAGCGTTACGCCGCTCGCGTTCGTGCAACTCCCGAATGATCGTCCGGCCGGAACGGCGCAGCCGGCGATTCCGACGACGATCACCATCCGCAGCGATTTTTTTGACGCCTTTCTCACCGCTCGCAAAGCGATTCACGACGCGGGAGCGATGCTGCCGCTGCTCTCTCCGCCGCGCGTGTTGCCACGCAATCAGTTAGGTGCCGCTCCGCCCGACGATGTGCTGCCGCTCTTGGGACGCGCACTCGATGTCGTTCCGGCCGCATTGCTCGTCGATCCGGACAATGACTCTCTGGCCATCGCACGACTCGCCTCCGATCCTCCGGGCGCATTCCAACTGGTGACGCGCGAGCTCGATGGCGGAACGGTGGTGCCCGAACAAAGTTGGTCTGCGCAGAAGTGCGACGACACCACATGCACCGCACTCCCGGCAGCGCCACACCGCTACTTCCCGCTCGCGCCGATTCTTGCAGCCGCCGGCTGGTATGCGCAGACGCCGCTCGTGCTTCCGTCGTCCAGAACGAAGCCCGGCTCTCTCTCTCGTCTGATCAACATCGCCGGCTTCGTCGCAGGAACGACGCACCTCGGTGACGAGCTCGCCTTGCTCTATCCCTCCGCGCAGATCGCGGCTTCAACGCTCGTGACGCGGCTTCACTGGGTGTGGAACGGCCAAGGGTTCGCCGAGGGCGCGTGAAAGTTTTGGATAGGAAGTGGTGGAGCCGAACGGGATCGAACCGTCGACCTCCTGAATGCCATTCAGGCGCTCTCCCAATTGAGCTACGGCCCCACGTCACCTAACGATCACTGCGGGAAGGTACGGAAACTAACGCGAGTGGTGCGTCAAAATTTCCGTCGCGGCGGCGGATTCTAGCCGACACGGCGTGGGAACATCAATTGCGTTACCGGATCGCTTGAATCGGATCACGCGCGCGCTGCGGCATCGCAACTATCGCCTCTTCTTCGGCGGGCAATCGATCTCTCTGGTCGGATCGTGGATCACGCGCATCGCCACGAGCTGGCTCGTCTATCGCCTCACAGGCTCCGAGCTTCTCCTCGGCATCGTCGGATTCGCCGGCCAGATTCCGATGCTGATCCTCTCGCCGTTCGCGGGCGTGCTGGTCGATC
Source organism: Thermoanaerobaculia bacterium (assembly GCA_034663965.1). Taxonomy (GTDB): domain Bacteria; phylum Acidobacteriota; class Thermoanaerobaculia; order Gp7-AA8; family Gp7-AA8; genus JADGNZ01. The sequence continues at coordinate 29,464 of JAXDIO010000110.1, forward strand.
GGTGGGACCGGCATCGCATCCTGGTCATCACGCAGATCCTTTCGGCGCTGCAGTCGGCGGCGCTAGCGGTGTTGGCGTTGATGAATGTCATCACGGTGGCCGAGGTCATCGCGCTGCAGTTGGCGCAGGGGGTGATCAACTCATTCGATACGCCGGCGCGGCAGTCCTTCGTCGTCGAGATGGTGGAAGACCGCGACGACCTCCCGAACGCCATCGCGCTGAACTCGTCGATGATCAACGCCTCGCGCATCATCGGACCCTCGGTCGGCGGCATCCTCATCGCGACGCTGGGCGAAGGGTGGTGCTTCGGCGCGGACGCGATTTCGTACCTCGCCGTGATCGCGTCGCTGCTGGCCATGCGCCGGACACCGACGGAAAAAGCGCACGTCGACACGCGCATGCTCGAAGAGTTGCGCACCGGATGGACGTACGTTTCGCGCTTCCCTCCCGTGCGGGCGCTGCTGCTGATCGTGGCACTGGCCGGACTTGCGGGCATGCCGTACGCGACGTTGATGCCGGTCATCGCCTCGAAAGTGCTGCACGGCGGCCCGCACACGCTGGGCATTCTGATGACGGCGTCCGGAATCGGCGCGCTGGCCGGCACGCTCTACCTCGCCTCACGCCACACCGTCGTCGGCCTCGGCAAAGTCATCGTGGCCGCATCGATCGGCCTGAGTCTCGGTCTTGCTGCATTTTCGTTCTCGCACGTGCTCTGGCTGTCCGTCGTGATCCTCCCGATCATCGGCGCCGGAATGATGGTGCAGGCGGCATCGGCGAACACGATCCTGCAGACAGTCGTCGACGAGAATCTGCGCGGACGAGTGATGGCGTTCTACAGCATGGCCATCATGGGCATCCAGCCAATCGGGAGCCTGCTCGCCGGCATCGTGGCCGACCGCATCGGCTCCCAAAAAACGATTTTCTACGGCGCGCTGCTCTGCCTGGCCGGCGCGATTTGGCTGGCTGTGAAACGGCGCATGCTGGCCGAGCACATTCGCCCGATCTACATCGAGCGCGGAATCCTCGTCGACCTGGCGACGGAAGAGGTTCAGTAATATTCAGCTGATTCGCTGAATATCCATTGACAAACATTCAGCCGCATGGCTGAATGTTGTCGCGATGGCAAAGCGCGAATCAAAAGCAACGCTGGACGCGTACGAAGCCGTCTTCAGTGCCCTCGCCCATGCCGCCAGGCGGCGCGTGCTCCTGGCGATCTACTTCAACGGCGGCTCGATGACCGCGGGCGAGATCGCGGCGATGTTCGCTCACGCCTGGCAGACCACGACACGCCATCTGCAGGTCCTCGAAGCGGCCGGCCTGCTCTCGCACGAACGGCAAGGCCGCATGCGCATCTACCGAATCGAACAGAAGCGGCTGAAGCTGGTGAACGACTGGCTCGGCCATTTTTTCAGGAAGCCGTAACGAAAGGATCACTATGAATGATGTACCGCAGTTCTTCAGACTCAACGTCGAGGTGGGCAACCTCGATCAGGCGATCAACTTCTATTCGACCTTGCTCGGCGTTCAGGGCCGGAAGCAGCCGGGCGCTCGCAGCTACTTCGAGTGCGGTCCGGTGACGCTCTCCGTGATCGACGTCTCGTCGGTCGGCAGTCCGCACACTGCGGCGAAGGCGCTCTACTTCACGGTGAAAAATCTCGAAGCGGCATTCGCGCGCGCGAAGGAGTTGGGATGCCTGTCGCAGGAATCCGTTCACGACGCGCCCGGCGGCGGAATCGTCGTGCGCCCGTGGGGCGAGCGCTCGTTCTATGCCGAGGATCCGTGGGGCAATCCGTTGTGCTTCGTTGAAGAGGGAACGGTCTACACCGGATGATGCGAGTGCTGGTGCCGCCCGCGGCGGCACCAGCGTTCATCCCTACGCTTTCAACATCGCCGCGAGCGCATTGAGGCGCTCCGTCCAGAACGCGCGCATCCGATCAGCCTCGGCCTTCGACGCCAGCTTGCGATGCTCGAGCGCGACCTGACTCTTCGCGTCGCCCTTGGCCATGAATCCGACGTCGATCGGCGAGCCATCCTCCCAACGAAGGCGCATCGATTTGTTCGGCGTCGCGCCGCGAACAGTCAGCTTGACGCCGTCCATCCATTTCGCGCGCCCGCGCGCGTTGAACGCCGCGTACAACCTCGCCAGCGGAACGCCAACCGTCTTGCTCTTGCTCACCGACCAGTCGCCACTGCGTTGCTGCCCCTGCGCGCGCAAGCCGCGGATGCGCTCGTAGCCGACCGCCACCATCTGTGTCCACCAGCTCGGCGTCTTGTACTTTTCGCGGATGTACTTCACGAGCTCGGGATGCGACATCTCTTTGCCGCCGGCCTTGTCGAGCACGAACACCCACTTCTCCCACGCGCAGCCGGTAGCTTTCTTCACCGACTCATCGCTGAGTCCCGCCAGCGCCGCGTAATCGGGAGCCGGCGCCTCTTCTTTTTTGACGAGATGAAGCCGGGCCGTGGTGTACGACTCGCCCGTCTTCTGCATGCGCGCACGAACGACGCGCTTGAAATCCTTCTGCTGAGTCATCGCGAAATCTCCTTCGTTCAGTTCGCGAGCATCCGCCCCCAGCAACGAAGCCCTCGAACGAAGGTCCGCAAGTACCCAACCCGAGGGTCCGTCCCCCTTTGCCTCCGCAGTGGGCTTTCGCTGGGAAAAGCCTCAGGAGGTTAGGCGCTGGTTGCCGCCGGGTTGCGAATTGTAGCGAATCAACGCGGCAGCGTCACGATGAATGTCGCCCGCCTGCGTCACGCACTCGACGCGAGCGATGCGAAGAAGTCGTTCTGCGCCACGTCGGCGTCTTTTTCGGTTCCGGCGGCGAGACGCGCGCGGAATCGCCGCCATGTCTCGATCTGATCGGAATCGCTGTGCTTCATTCCTTCTTCCTCGAGGTACTGGAGCGCAAGCATGGAGAGGATCGTCATCGGGTTGGGATCGCGCGTCTTCCCTTTCCACTGCTCGCCTACCCAGGCCATCGCGTCGAGCGCATCTTTGCGGCCGCTCATGAAGTAGATGATCGTTCGCATCATCTGCTCGCTGGAGGCGGCGAAGCGGACATCGTCGTCCGGCGCGCCGCGGTCGGCCTCCTTCAGCTTTTCGTAAAGCGCATCGAGGTTCGTATCGATGAAGTCTTTGATATCGAGCCTGCGGACGGCTTGCGTGGCGACGTCGTCTACTTCGGGAAGCGTCTGAACCATCTCGTAGCTCATGTAATGTTCGCTCGTGCGCGCTTAAAGATCAAATCGAACCAGGCGCGGCCCGTTTCGTCGGCGACGACACCTGCAGGCGTTTTGCGCTTGAACATGTGCAGGCACTGGACTGTTCTGGCGAAGCCAAGTTCCCACGAAAATGCGCTGTGCTCGCTGCGGATGTTCGGATAGTCCATTGGCGGATTGTCGATACGGCCGCAGGGGACACTGGAGGCGAACCCATAGCCAGGATATGGGTTCACACCGGCGCCGATCGAAAACCAATCCGGGATTTGCGGCACGCGCGTGATCTCAGGAAACACGCTGAAGTTCATCTTCAGAAAATAGTGCGCGGCGAACGAGAGCTGCACAGGAGAGTCATTCTCCTTGCCCGCGGGACGGCCCGTTACGTACAGGTCATCGATAATGTGATCGACGTCGTGGAAGACGCTGATGACCCGGTGGAGATGGCAAACGAATGAAACCCCGTCGTGCGCAACGGTGAACGGCGAGGAGCGGAGGTTCACGAAGGCGCGTACCGGACCCGCGCCGGCATGGACACACGTCCACGCCTCCTTGTAAACGAGGTACTCAGTCCACGGCGTTTCATACCAGGGAGGATTGGCGATTCGGACGCGATCGACCTGCAGCCGTTTTTCGGGATCGTGATCGCGCGGACCGATCTCCGCACGGATGGGATCGAGCATTTCTCCATCGTCGAGCTGGATGCTGGTAATCGCACCGCCCTGATACTCGGTCGGCTCCTTGGGCAGATGAATGTGCAGCCGCATGCGGTTGCTCCACATCTCCGCTCGTTTGTCATGTTCGACGTAGACGCCGAGCCCCTTCGCTTTCACCGTCAAACTCTCCGGCGTCGCCTCCCGGACAGGCTGATCCTCATCGCCCGGTTGTGAGTCGTCGGATTCGAGCACCGGCGATAGCTGAACCGTCTCGAGTCCCAAACCAGCGCCGCCCGGCCTGATGTTGTGTAGCACCATCGATACGACGTTGAAGTCGGGGAACTCTGGATCGATCCTGTCAATCTGCGCTGGTATGCGGTCTCCGCCACGCCACATCGCCACGCGCTTCACGGAGGCGGCTTCGTCGCCGGCCAGCTCGCGCAAGGGAACGGTCACGAAGGCACGTCCTCGCCATTCATCGCTCGGACTGAAGACTCCGATCTTTCGGCTCATTGATCATCCCTCCGCGCGGCCACGAGGTCTTGCACCGCCTTGGCCGTTTTTGGGTTCGTCAGCAGACCGATGAAGTCGTCGATCCGGTTTCTCCCGAACTCCCAGACGATGAGATCAAGCAAGAGACGTGAAGTGTCCGCGTCATTTCTCAAATGGTTGATGAAGGCGGTTGAGATCTTCCCACGGTCACCCTCGATCGTAAGGACGCGCTCGTAGATCTTTTGTCGATCTCGATCTTCATCAACGCTGATAACAAGATCGTAGATTTTCCGAGGCCGGGTTTGATCCGCGCTCTCCGAGCGCAGAACGCCTGCATACAACCGCTCGGCACTGGCGGGGTCGGCCGCAAGACCGTCGAGAACCGCTCCAAGAATCATCAATCGGCCACGTTTCGTAAATAGGACCGCCGCTACGATGGCGAGAATCACAGCGACTACTCCGCCGATAATGAACGCCAGATCCTTCAGGTTCTCGGCAATCCAGTGCAGGGCCGAAGAATTCGACTTCGGGTCACCTGGCGACGCATTCGTGCCGGTCGATGCGGTCGTTGTTTGGGTTGCGCTCGCCGTAGACGGTGCAGTCGCCGGCTGTGTCGGTTGCGCGAGCAACACCTGCGACACTGACAGCAAGACGGCGAGCCAGAAGAAACGCCACGAGGCCTTTTCGCTTCGGATGCGCGATTCTAGTATGGAAGTGTGGGCATTTTGTGACTGCTCGCCGGGGACTGCTGTCACCTCGGCAACGTCACCACAAACGCCGCGCCCCCGCCCGCCACGCCCTCCACCTCAATGTTCCCGCGGTGCTGAAGGATGAGGTGTTTGGTGATGGCGAGGCCGAGGCCGGTGCCGGCGATTTCCTGGGAGCGGCTTTTGTCGATGCGGTAGAAACGACGGAAGATTCGGTCGCGTTCCTCGGGGGGGATGCCTTCGCCGTGGTCGGTGATGCGGACGATGCCTCGGTCTGACGTGGCGGCGACGTCGATATCGATCGAGGCGTCTTCGCCGCCGTATTTGATGCCGTTGTCGAGGAGGTTGGCGAAGGCTTGCTGGAGGCGCATGGCGTCGCCGTGGACGTGGGCGCCTTCGCCGGTGATGACGAAGCGGAGGTTTTTCGCCGCGGCGCGGTCGCGGAAGTCTTCGCAGAGATCCTCGATGAGGCGGCGCAGGTCGATATTGTTCCGCTCCAGGCTGAGATCTCCGGCTTCGATGTGACTGAGTTCGGATAGGTCCTGCGCCAGACGTTCGAGCCGCGCGAGCTGGCGGGACATGATGCGGCGAAGCTGGGCTTCCTGATCGTCGGTGAGGAGGCCTCGGTCGAATTCGAACGTTTCCACCGCGGACTTAAGCGCGGCCAGCGGCGTGCGGACTTCGTGGGAGAAGTCGGCGATGAATTCGCGGCGGAGCTCTTCGAGACGTTCGACGTGCGTGACGTCGATGAAGAGCGCGACGGCGGCGAGATCGTGCGACGGGAGCGGGAAGGCGCGCATCTCGATCTGACGCTCCTCGATGCCGCTGCGGATGGAGAAGCGGCTGGCGGAATCAGCACGGTCGCCGAGGGCGTCTTCAAAGCCGCGAAGGATCGATTGGTTGCGGAGAACGCTGGCCAGCGGCTGGCCGACGAAGCCGGGCTGCAGGGTGAACATTTCGGCGAAGCGGCGGTTGGCGAGGACGACGCGGCGCTGGCGGTCGATGGCCAGGACGCCTTCACCCATGCCGTTCATGATCTGTTGCAGCAGCGCGTTCTGAAACTCGGCGGCGGAGAGTTGGCGTGACAGCTCCGTCCGCGAGCGGTAGAAGCGCGAGGCGATCTCGTCGAGCGCGCCAAAGGAGTCGACGTCGAGCGATGCGGAGGCCTCGCCGTCGGGACGGCCGAGGCGGTCGGAGAGGCGGCGGATGTCGGCGCGCGTGCGCGTCCAGAGGAGGGCGAAGAGGATGGCGAATCCTGCGGAGACGGCGGCGATGAGGGTGAGGGCGATCATTTCAGCTCTTAGCTGTTAGCTCTTAGCTGTTAGCTCTTGGCTCTTAGGTAGTTGTTTCCCGACACCCGACACCCGACACCCGACATCCCTAAAAGCTAACAGCTAAGAGCTTGGCGGATCGTAGCGGTATCCGAAGCCGACTACCGTCGTAATCCGCTCGGTGCCGATCTTCTTCCGGAGGTTGCGGATGTGCGCATCCACCGTCCTCGTTTCGACGTCATCGCTCATCTGCCAGACCTCGGAGAGGATCCGGTCGCGCGAGACGACGGAGCCGCGGTTGCGGACTAAGAGCAGGAGCAGTTCGAGCTCCTTTTTCGCGAGCTTCACTTCGTTGCCGAGGTGATAGACGCGGAAGGCCTTTTCGTCGATGCGGAGCTCGCCGTCGTCGTAGCCGGAGACGTCGGTCGAAGGTTTCTGTGTGCGGCGCAGGATCGCGGCGACGCGCGCGGTCAGCTCGCGGATAGCGAACGGTTTGGTGAGGTAATCGTCGGCGCCGAGCTCGAGGCCGGTGATGCGGTCGCGCTCGGAGCCGCGGGCGGTGAGCATGAGAATCGGGATCGAGGTCGTGACGGGATCGCGGCGAAGCTCGCGGCAGATGGTGAGGCCGTCGACATCGGGAAGGTTGAGATCGAGGATCACGAAATCGAAGCCGCCGCCCTGGACCGCGACGAGGCCTTCATGTCCGTCCGCGTAAACCGTGACGCGATAGTTCTCGCGCTCCAGGTTCAGGCGGACGGTGAAGGCGATGTCGGCATCGTCTTCGATCAGGGCGATCTTGGTCATTCGTCCGCCGCAGCGAGGGCCGTGTGCTTGATCATCTTTCCTTCGACGAGGTAGACCACCATCTCGCAGATGTTCGTAGCGCCGTCCGCCATCCGTTCGAAGTACTTGCCGATGAAGGTGAGACGGATCGCCGACGAGATGTTGCGCGCGTCTTCGAGCATGTAGGTCAGCAGATTGCGGAACGAGCTTTCGGTGAGCGCGTCGACGTTGTCGTCATCGGCGATGACACGGCGGGCCAGCGCGGCGTCCCCTCGGACGAATGCGTCGAGCGCGTCGCGGACCATGGACTGCGCGTCGTGCGCGAGCCGCGGGAGGTCGGAGACCGGCTTCAGCATCGGCTCGCGATTCAATTCGATAGCGCGCTCGCAGACGTCCTGCGCGAGATCAGCGATGCGCTCCAGCTCCGGCGTGATCTTCATGATCGTAGCCACGAAACGGAGATCGCTGGCCGTGGGCTGCATGATGGCGATCAGCTCGATCGTCTTCTGATCGATCACGATTTCCATGCGATCGATCTCGTCGTCGCGGGCGATGACCTCATTGGCCAGAGCGGTATCGCGCTCCAGCAGCGCGCGAATGGAGCGCGCCATGGCGTCCTCCACCATCGCGCCCATGCGCAGCAGGAGGTGCTTCAACTCATCGATGTCTCTGTCAAAGTGGCGTTGCATAGCGTCTCAGCCGAACCTTCCCGTAACGTAATCTTCGGTCATCTTTTCTTTCGGGTTCATGAAAATCGTGTTCTTGTCGCCCTCTTCGACGAGGCGACCGAGCATGAAAAACGCGGTGCGGTCGCTGACGCGCGCGGCCTGCTGCATGTTGTGCGTGACGATGACGATCGTGTAGCTCTCTTTGAGCTCGTAGATCAGCTCTTCGATTTTCGACGTCGCGATCGGATCGAGCGCCGAGGCCGGCTCGTCCATCAGCAGGATCTCGGGATCGACGGCGAGTGCGCGGGCGATGCAGAGGCGCTGCTGCTGTCCACCGGAGAGCGCGAGCGCGCTGGCGTGCAGGCGGTCCTTGACCTCGTGCCAGAGCGCGGCGCGCGTGAGCGAACGCTCGATGATCTCATCGAGTTGCCGCTTGTTGCGCAGGCCGCCGATGCGCAAGCCGTAGGCGACGTTGTCGTAGATCGACTTCGGGAACGGATTCGATTTCTGGAAGACCATCCCCACGCGCCGGCGTAGTTCGACGACGTCGGTGTCGCCGCCATAGACGTCCTTGCCGTCGATGAGGATCGTTCCCTTGCCGCGGGCGTCGGGGATGATGTCGTTCATCCGGTTGATGGAGCGGATGAACGTCGACTTGCCGCAGCCGGACGGGCCGATGAGCGCCGTGACTTTGCGCGGCGGAATGTCGAGCGAAATGTTATGCAGGACTTTCGCGGAGCCGTAGAAGAAATCGAAATCGCGGACGGAGATTTTGGGGTCGTCGTTCGCCTGCGTTGCCACCGGCGGCATCGCGGCTTTCTGCTCCGGTTCGAGCACAAGAGTGATCACGAGCGGTTCATCCTTTCGAGGCGGCGGACGGCCAGGCGGGCCAGAATCGAGAGCGCCAGAATCATCATCACGAGCAGGAACGCGCCGGCCCACGCCTGCCGGTGCCAGTCGTCGTACGGCGAGATGGCGTAGGTGAAGACCTGCACCGTCAGCGACGCGATCGGCTGCGTGAGGCTGGTCGACCAGAAGCGGTTGTTGAATGCGGTGAAGAGCAGCGGCGCGGT
>JAXDIO010000114.1:0-21426 GCA_034663965.1 Thermoanaerobaculia bacterium
CCGCCACCGGCTCGGTGGCGCGTACCGTTAGTCTACGTGCCGGCGAGCCGCCGGCGGTACAGCCGTCGAGCCGCCGGTGCTACGCGCGGGATGCATCGACGATCGCCTGCAACTCCTCCGTCAGCGCGTTGGCGTCATTCTCACGGCCGTGCCAGGCGGCGGGCGTGTTCTGAAAGAGCACGATCTGCCAGCGATCGCCGTGCTTGACGGCGATCAGCGTCTGCACGGCGTTCGTGGCGCGATTGATCTCGGATTTGCCGGGAGGAACCATGCCGGCGTGCGCGCGCAGCAGCACCACGTCCGGCGCGAGCGCGCGCATCTCGCGGATCAGCGTGACGTACGATGCGACTCTGTGATTCGCGAAGATGCCGGCGAGGTGCGACGCGATCTGCTCGCGGCCGCTCACTTCGCTGCCGTCGAAGCCGACGATCTGTCCGTCGTCGGCGAAATCGCGCGTCATCGCAGCCGCGTCGCCTGCGTTCCAACCGGCGATCATCAGCTCGTAGAGATCGCGAATGTCGTTCATGCGTTGAGCACGGCCGTACACGCGCGGCAGCGTCTGGCCGCGGCCGGCACCATCTCCAGGCATTCCGGGCACGCCTTCATCGGCGCGGCAGGAGGCACAGGCACCGGCTTCACCAGCGTTTTGACAATGAGAAAAACGACGAATGAGATGACGATGAAGTCGATGAGTACGCCGAGGAAGTGACCGTAGAGGATGGCGCTTTCCGAGATCTTGCCCGCAGCGTCGGTCGTTGTACGAAGAACGAATTTCGCCTGCCGCCAATCGCCGCCGGGGAGAAAGAGTCCGATCACCGGCATCAGGACATCGGCGGCGAGCGCGGACACGACGCTGCCGACCGCGGCGCCGATGATTACGCCGACCGCCAGCGCGAGCGCGTTCGTCTTCGTCAGAAATCCGCGAAACTCGGCAATCATGGGTGCCGGATCATAACTGACGCGCTACACCTTGCGCCTTCAATGGGTTTCTCCGCGCCTCCGCGCCTCCGCGTGAACCCGTCCCCTTGGAAAATCGACGCGGAAGCCACTGCTACAATGCCGACATCCCAACATTGCAGCGAAAGGAACGAACTCCATGTCCGAGATCGCAATGAACGAATCTGTCGTCCGCCCGAGACGTGCCTGGCTGATCACAGCATGGATCGGCGTCGTCATGGTGTTGATCGCGATGCTGGTCGTCGCGGCCGTCATCATCGACAAGCCGCATTCGGCTGGATGGTGAAATCGCTCTTCCTCGAGTTCATCAGCGCCGGCGTAATGGTTGGCGGGCTGCTCGTCCTGCTCGCCGGTTTCTTTCTGCCGGAGCGGAAGACGTGGCGCGGTATCACGCTGATGTTGTGGGGCCTGATCGCGCTGACGTCGCCTGGATTTGGACTGATGTTCCTGCTGCCATGGGGTCTCGTCGCTGCCGCGCTGCCGCTCGTGATCGCGATCCTGACGCGGCAGTCGCGAATATCAAGGGCATAAAGAACCGGCACGTCCGGGTTTGATTTTTTCACGCGGAGACGCGGAGGAAATCCCGAATGAAAAAGTCACTTCTTGCGATGGCGTTGGTTACGTTGCTTCTGAGCTGCGGCGCGAATGCGGACGCGGTCAATAAAGCGATTCCTGCTCCCGAAGTCGACACGCCTGCCGCTGAGGCCACCGGGCCGCAGGTTGCGGTGCTGGCGGGCGGATGCTTCTGGGGATTGCAGGGGATGTTCGAACACGTGCAGGGGGTAACGCGCGTCGTGGCCGGATACTCAGGCGGCGACAAAGCGACAGCGCACTACGAATTGGTCGGCACCGAGCGCACCGGACACGCGGAATCCGTTCAGATCACATTCGATCCGAAGCAGATCTCGTACGGCCAGCTTCTGCGGCTCTTCTTCTCCGTCGCGCACGATCCGACGGAGCTGGATCGACAGGGTCCCGATCGCGGTCCCAGCTATCGCTCCGAAATCTTTTTCACGTCGCCGTCGCAGGAGCGCGTGGCTCGCGCGTACGTGCAGCAATTGACCAAAGCAAAGGTCTTCGCGTCGCCGATCGTCACGAAGATCGAGCCGCTGAAGGGCTTCTATGCGGCCGAGGATTACCATCAGGATTACCTGATCCACAATCCGCAGCAGCCGTACATCGTCTACAACGATCTGCCGAAGATCGAGGCGCTGAAGCAGGTCTATCCGCAGGTGTATCGCGCCAAACCGGTCGCGCTGAAGTAACGATTACGCCAGCCACGCTGCCAGGCCGAGGCAGATGGCGGCGACTCCGGAAAACGCGGCGGTGATCGGCGCGAAATAGAGGCAGCTCAGAACGAAGCCCGCGAACTGCACGGCGCACAACGCCCATCCGATTACTCCACCGGCCTCCGGATACTGCACCGACATCTGCCCGAGCTGCCACGACAGGAACGCGGAAAAGAGCAGATAGACCGTGACGTACAACCCGAAGCCTCGATAGAGCCGCCGTACGTGTAGCTCCTGCCGCCGATGTGGAATGGGACGTCGTTCATCGACTGCCATACGGCCTCGCCCTCCGCGGTGGCCGGTTTGAACTTCAGGAAGCCAAACGTATGACCGGCCGCGAAGACGACGAACAGCACGGCGGCGATCCGATAGAGAAGGGAAGCGGTCATGTCCTCCTCCTGCGAATATCCACACCCTTAACCGGATCGCGCTCTGAAAGCCATGTAGGCAAAGATGACGATGAGAATGACCAGGAAAACTCTCCCCATCCCCATCATGCGCGAGTGCGCCACGTGACGGGTACCTTTCGGTTTGATCCCCGTCACCGCGGCAATCGCGGTAAGCACCACCGCCAACCCTAACCAAGCAAGCCAGCTCACGCTATAGACCTCGGACCTGTACGGCGACCAGAAGGAGCGCATACCCGATGATCCAGGACCAACTGGCGATATCCGAGCTGACGTGAATGACCGCGAAGTGCGCAGCGATCGCGACGATGAACAGGATCAGCGAAATGATCCAGGTGATGAATTTGGGGGCGTTGGTCCGTTTTGCCATGAGTCGATACTCCATGCGGCGGCGCCGCGCATACAACAACGTTTGAGGCCTTGGGTGGGACCGACACGAAGCTTCGGCTGCTTTTGTCGGATGTAACTGTCTTTGCAAGGAACGAGCCGCGACTCTGCTACCCTCGCCCCGTTGAAAACGCCGATGGATTGGTCCACGAATGAACGCCGGATCCTGGCTGGACTGAAGACGCCTCCGCACATTCAGCAGTTTCTCGACGAGCTGGATTACGACCCAAGAGGCGGCGCGGCCTCTCCACGTGCAGTGATGAAGAACGGACGCGCGCAATGCTTCAGCGGCGCCCTCTTCGCAGCCGCCGCTCTGCGCGAGCTCGGTCATCCGCCGCGCATCATGTACATGGACGCCGCCAGCGACGACGGGCACTGCCTCGCGCTCTACGAAATCGGCGGCCTCTGGGGCGCCGTGGCGAAATCGAACTTCACGACAATCCGCTCCCGCGAAGCCATCTATCCCTACATCGCCCTCGGCCTCAGCTACTTCGACGGTTTCTTCAACGTCTATGGAAAACGGAGCATGCGCGCCTTCACCATCCCCGTCGAACTGGAGCGATTCGAACCTCGAGGATGGCGCTTCAGCGGAGGCCAGTTGATGTACATCGACCGCGCTATCGACGACGCGCCGCGAGCCTGGAAGTTGCCGCGCAAACGAATCCCCGACGTGAGCAAGGTTTCCGAGCAATTGCGCGCCGCAGGTCTTGCCGGCGCAAATCCAGCCGGACTATGGCGGCGTTCGTAACGCCACGCTCATTGAGCGTGCTTTTCGTTCCCTGCCGCGTAAAACGTAAATCCAAGAAGAATTGCAATGACCACCGAGAAGATGGCGGGCGCCGCAAAGATGAATTTCCATGACAGAAAGCCGACCACAATGGACGACACAAAGAACGAGACGATCATCGGTCGGATGCGAACGGGATCAACCTTGGCAACTGTCGCGAGTTGCCAGAGCAGAACGGCCTGCAAAAGCAGAAAAACACCGACGCTGAAGCCTAATCCGAGATAGAAATCGAGGTACGAGCGGCTGACGCCACCGGCATTGAAGTGATACGACCTCATCGCGCGAAGCACATCGGTTTCTCCTACCGGAGACCACGAATCCGCTCCGCCCATCGTATGCAGTACAGCGAACAACAGAGAAATGATTGACGTGATCCGCAATAAGAGCACTGGCTTCATTTTCTTTCCTCAGACAGCGCACTAATCGAAACATAGTATCCATCGGGATCCCGGAGTGAAAACTCCAGCGTTTGCGTATTCGGGTTCAAGTTGGGCTCCTCTTCGAACCGCGCGACCATAGCGCGTGCTCTCTTCAGGGCAAGGTCGAAATCGTCGACGCGGAAAAACAAGAGCAGGCCGTTGCCAGGCGACGCCCCTTCCGGACTCCTCAAGGATGGATGTTCGTGCGCACCCCACTGGTGCAAGCAGAGCAAGACGGTTCCATCAATATCGACGATTTGACCGAAGTAGTCATGGGCCGGAGCCGTCGCGGGCTGGCCGAAGAGCGACTGATACCACTTGAAGCTGCCGGCAACATCGCTGACGCCGATGATCGTCCACGTGCGTTTCATCGCTGATGCGCGAAATAGTAGCGCACCGGCGCGCCCTGCCCTTCAGTGAAACCGTCGCGAGATGCCGACCGAGATCACGGCGCCGCTACCCTCGACGACGTCCCGAAAGACCGGCATTCGAAAGCTGTAGTACCGCGCCGCGACAAACGGTTCCCACGCGCCGTTCGTGCGCCAGGCAACGCCGGCATCGGCATTCCAAGTGTTCTTCGACGACTGCTCGTTCGTTCGGACGAACGTCGGACCTGCGCCAAGCCAGACGGTGCTGTGCTGGAAGTGAAAGAGGCGTCGCACGTCGACATGGATCGCGTGAAGCCCATAGCCGCCGCGGATGGAATCGTATGCGGGAGCGACCGACCAATTTCCGAGGCGCGCGTCGATCTCGAGCGTGCCGACGGCCTCATCGTGCGTGCCGGCGAACACTCCGCCGCGAACGACACCACGAACTTCAGCATGCAAAGGGAGAGCGAGCAGCGAAAGGATCAGGAACGTTTTCATGCGACACAATACGGCGGCCGATCGCAAATCGTTGTGGCGGGCTAGTGCCGCGTCCGCTGGTTCGTCGCGTCAATGACTCCCCCGAAAATACGCCGCGAGGGCAAGCACGGCACCAAATGAATTGGCGAAACAGTGAACGAAGGCCTGTTGGTAGTAGTTTTTCCGCCACCACGTAAAGAGCGTCAGAGGCAACACATACACGAAAATACTCAGATAGTTGTACGGCTGCCAGAAATGTGCGATCGCGAAAAGTAAGGTAGACACCACCGGCGCACCGAGGCGCAGCCGGCCTAGTTGCGGCAGCAGGAAACCTCTGAAGTACCGTTCTTCGACCAGCGGATTGATGATGCCGTCGATCAGTAGTTGCAGCAACAGCACAGGAAGAAGAATGCTGCGGCTCGTCATCGCCAGATCGTCGTCCGCCGCGGGACTGAACGCGGCGGGCAACGATATGAAGACATGGCCGGCCAGATAGTCTGATACCCGGCCGAGTGGAAGCCGAAGAAGCAGGAATTCAATGGCGATCAGGACGATCGCGCCAACAATGTGCTGCCAAAGCGGAATCGGGCTGACAAATCGAACAACCGAATGACCGGCCGCTTTCGCCACACGGCGAATGATTCCGAGCTGCATCGGAATGCCGATTACAGCAAATGCTGCCAGCAGCACAGCGACATGCGGTACGCCGTTCTTGCTCGTCCATGGCGTGGCCAACCAATAAGCGCCCGCAATCGCAATCGCCGGCAGGAAGTGCAGCACGATCGCCGTAAACGGCTTGATGTCCGCTTCGTTCCCTGAATGCATGTACTCACCACGCTGGACGCACTCGACCGGTTAACACACGAGGTTTCGCAAGCGGGGGACTCCTCCGCCAGGAGGTTGTTCGCGGCATCCGTGTAAACAACGGCGCGTGACGACCATCCAATGCCGGTCGAAAGCCTCGGTACCCGGTCCGTCGTTCACCGGTACTACGATTTTGATTAAGGAAGGAAGAGGTATGAGAAAACGAATCATCATCGCCATGCTTTCCGTCACTGCCATACTTTCCATCACCGCCGTAGCGCAGGCCGCGCGCGTGCGCGTGGTCCATACGCGAGGGAATCGCGTTCGGGTCACGGTGCGGCCCGGATTCCCGATCCGCCGCACGCTCCCCGAGGTTGTCATCAGGCCCGGCGTGGCCTTCCGTGTGGCGCCGCGCGTCTATCTGGCGCCCGTCGTCTTCACCGCGGCGGTCGTGACGACGCTGCCGCCCGCCAGCGCGCGTTCATGGAGCGACACCACGACGATCGAACGCGAAGATGGCTGGACCGAGTCCACCATGAACGTCGACCGGCGCGGAAGCGGAATGCTGCTGCAGATCGACAAGGGAACGGCGCAGATCAGTTTCGCCGAGATCGTCTTCGAGAATGGCGATACGCAGGTCGTCGATTTCAATGACAAGACCCACGCGCGCGGAATCTATTCATTTCTCGACTTCAAGGACGGACGGAAGGTCGACCATGTCCGGGTGGTAGCCAAGGCCGATTCCGAGCTGAGCGAAATCTCGATGCATCTCGTTTCCTGATTGGACAACGCTCGCGGAGGTCTGCATTCAGACCTCCGCGAAGAACGTCACGGGGTCAAGCGGAAGCGCGAGCACGCCACCACTTCAAGAACACCGCCGCAAGAAACGCGAAAGGTGCGATCGAAAATATGCTCATGGGAAGTGCGATCATCTCGTGTTGCCGGCGCTCGAGAGGAAGGTGCGGCGCCATCAGGACACCGAACGTCGCAAAGGCGTGGAAAAAGAGCCTCCGGGATCAGGCTGTGCGAATCCACAATGCCGGTACCGGGCACCTGATGGGGCCGGACTACGTCTTGCGCACCGGGTAGCGCAGGTGGGTGACGCCGGCGCCCGCGATCACCATCGGGTTGCCGAGGACGGCTGGCGTGCCTGAGAGGTGATCGAAGAGTCGAACTCCGGAGCCAAGAAGAATCGCAGCGACGTCGACGTGGATTTCGTCGAGCAGCCCGGCGTTCAGGAGCTGCTGGATGGTGTCAGCGCCGTGAACGGCGACCGACTTCCCGGCGGCGGCGGCTTTGGCCTGGTTCACGGCGCTTTCGAGGCCGTCGGCCACGAAGTGGACAGTCGAGTTGGGCCGCGGCCATCCGGCAGGGATCTGGTGCGTAAGGACGAACGCTGGTCCCCAGGCGTGATTTCCGCCCCAGCCCTCGGCCACCTCGAACGTGCGCCGGCCGGTGAGCACGGCACCAAGTTCGGACCAGAGCGCGCGAAGGTGCTCCGCGCTCGGTTCGGACACCCTGAACGTCATCGGATCCGCCCCTCCCGTGTGGAACTCGACGTCCCCCGAGTTCATGTACCAGTCAAACACTTCTCCCACGCCATCGTTGGGGTCGGCGACGTAGCCGTCGAGCGACATGGACATGATTGCGACGACCTTCGACATTGCGGCCTTTATCCTAACCTGATGTTTCACGCGGAGACGCGGGGATCGCGGAGAAAGAAGCAGGGTTTGATTTTCTCCGCGTTCTCCGCGTCTCCGCGTAAACTCGTTTTACTTGGGAAGTCGGATCCGACGCCGACTTGGAAGACGTGCGTTTCGCCGCGTTCTATGGCCCGGGACGAGCCATCTTCCGAGACGTCCCGTAGCTAAAGAGTGATCCCATAAGCATCGCTCCGCCAAGAGCCAGCATGACCCAGCCGCTCGGCATGGTCAAAGCGCCGATACCGACCATGATGAGTCCCAGGACGAGATACAGGACGGCATTCCTGGCATACGCGCCGCTCGCCTTCTGATACCCCGTCTTGTTCCGCTGAACGACGTCATTAATGGCGAGGACTTCGGCTTCACACCGGTTGACGCATGCCGTGCCGTTGAGGACGTCGGCGGCGCAATCCGGGCATACGCCCCGATGACAGTTCTTGCATACGGCGACCGCATCAGTCCCAGTGTGGTAGTAGCATTTCACGCCGTTCTCCTGTGCTCGCTTCGCCCAACTCATACTTCAATTCCGCTCTTTCGAGACGGATCACAGTCTAGCCGTTTCAGCGTGGGACTGAATTTGCGTCTGGAATCGTCGAATAAAGGCCAGTCGTCGGGTCACGCCTTCGTTCCCTCCCGTAAGCCGAGCCAAATCAGCGAGTTCAAATAACTATCGCCCTAAACGAACAGCGAAACTGACTGGCAATAACGGCTTGTGCCTCAGTAGCTTAGATGGATGAAGAGCGAAGGCCTGACCGCGTATTGTCTGACGCCGTACGGGGTGGTCCGGGATGGTGGCGGCGAGATCGAAGTCCTCAGCCCCATCGCGCCTTCATCTCAGAAACGACGACAGCTACTCTTTGTCGAAGACCGACACCAGCGCGCTCAACTTGCAGTCGAGGGCGGACGCCAGGCGAATCATCGTGGCCGCGTGCGAGTATCTCAGTGCCTCACGAACAGTCCTGCGAGCGCGAGTGCGCATACAAGCGCGCTCAAAGCCCACCAGCTCAGCGTCGGCACGTTTGCCGGCGGCAGCGTGTTCACAAGGTGCGTGATCGTGTTCGACGTGGACGACAAAAATACGTTGTCGCCGCTGTATCGAGCCGAAATCGGGTTTGAACCGATGACGAGAGAACTGACTGCCAGGGTCGCGACGCCGTCGCTGCCGAGCGTCGCTGTTCCGAGCGTTGTCGTGCCTCTGAAAAACGTCACCGTCCCGCTCGGAACGCCGCCCGTTGCTGTAACGGTTGCCGTCAGCGTCACACTCTGGCCGAAGAAGGAAGGATTCGGCGAAGACGAAAGCGTAGTGGTCGTGGGCACGACGACAGTCAGAGCCACGTCATTACCGGTACCTGCCACGTAGCTGATCCGATACGATCCCGAACTATTCGTGATGATCGCACCTTCAGGCAAGCCAGCGAACGTGCCGACGATCGGGTCCGTTCCGTCATTCTCGATGAAGACAAGTACCGTGCCGGGGCTTAAGCCGGTCGTGAACAGATCGAGCGCGGCGCCGCCGAGGTTGACAGTGCCCGTGACGTGCAGATTCGCGAAACCAGTGGAAGGGTCGGCTGAGCTGATGCCCTCGACGTAGCGCGCACCTGCACCGAGCAGCACGCTGCCGGAGTTTCCGATGGTGGAGTTCGGACCGGAACTTCCGTTCCCCGGCGCGATGGCTCCGCCGAGGATGTCGACGGAACCGACGGTTCCATTCGAACTGAAAGCGAGCACCCCTGCTGTCTGCACGATCGGTGCGGTGAGGCTGCCTTGGAACACCGAGATGTTTCCGCCGTTAATGGTCACAACTCCGCTGAACGTGGTTGCGGCGTCGATCCCGATAAAACCGCCCGTCACAATGATGGCGCCGGCTCCGGACACGTCGGCGGAGAAAATGAACCCGAGTAACGAATCGAACGTGACGGTGTTCGCATTGATGGCCAGAGGCGCCTGAATGAACACCTGCGACCCGGCGGACCACGTCTGCGATGCGGTGAGCGAGATCGGCAGATCCACGAAGATGACGTTTGACGCTGTGGTTTTGAAACCGCCGCTCCCCAGCGACATCGCGTTGCCACTCAGCGTCAGGAACGCAGCGCCTACGCTGACCGAATGAAACTCGGCCCCGGCAGGGTAGTCGTTGTTCAAGGCACCGAATGCCGCACCGGATCCGAACACGAGATCGTCTCCCGCTACGGGAGCAGTGCCGCCCCAGTTTGCGGGGTTGCTCCAATTACTCGTTGAACCTCCACCCGTCCACGTACGGGTGGCGCCGTACAGCGGCTGAATGGTGCAGAGGATGAAAACAACGGCGACGTACGCGTGCGATTTATTCATCGGATGTCAAGGATAATGCCAAAGTGAGAAGAGACGTTACGCGACTCGCTTGGAAAATCGCCCGAAGCGCTCACCCTACGCACCTGCATTCAGATGGTTAGGAACGTCACTTGTACACCTGTCCTGTCGTTGCTCGGTGCGCACTTGCGAGTATACGGGTGGGGTCAGCTTTCGCTTCTCGTTTGCGGCAAAGAAGGAAGGGGCGACCCCCAATCCATTCGGGCGAGCGAATCACCGATTTCCACGTGTCCGCTTCTCAGTATCTGTCGCGACAAGTGTTACAGAGGAAGGTGCGCGGCGCCTTTTGCACAGGGTCCTGATCCACCTCGAAAAGGTCCCACTCTCCTTGGAAAAGATCGCGATCTTTCTCGAAGAGGCCCCCACTCCCCTTGCGAGAGGTCGCGAATCCCTTTCGAAGAGGTCGCACTCCCCTTGAAAGAGGCGCCGATCCTCTTCGAAGAGGTGCTTCGACGCTTTCAAAGAGGAGCGAATCGCTCGCAAGGGGACCAGCTTCTCCTCGAAGGAGTCCGCATCCTCTTGCGCGAGAGCAATGAACCCTAACGCGTGAGGACCGGCGCATGCAGATGTAACAAATCGCGCATCGTACGCGGCTGAATTGACTTTCGAAAATAGCGGACTTATCTTTCGCAGTCACGCAGAGGCGACGCCTGAGTCACAGCGTCCGAATCCCGCGCGAGAATCCGGTGTGGAGTCGGTAATCAACGACCGGATTTGAAATTGAGGTACAGGTTCCCGCGAGCTTGAGCAAGGGCGACCCGGAATCTGATGCAAGTGGGGTTGAGCGTTAGCTCCTCCAGCCTCATCACAACATGCGTCCTCCGGGGCTCGCTACCCGCGGAGGCAGGCGAGCGACGGTTTGCGACGTCCGCTCTTTTTGACGTTCACCAGGATTCCTCCCGAGTTGCGCAGACAGCGCGAGCGGCGTCCTATTACCGATTAGAAAGGAGAAGCATCATGGTCAAACAGGCAGTAACCAATGAACCCGCCGCGAACGCGGCACAGGAAACGGCCGTGACGCCGGAATCGGTCGTAGAGAGCGTCCGCGCACTTCGGGCGCTGATCCCGAACTACGTGCAGTTGCCCATACCGACCGTACGAACTCTGGTGTCCGTGTCGAGCCTCAACCCTGACTTCACGCAGGCCGCGATTCACGCCGTCGGCGCGTCGGAAACGGTCCAGGCGACAGTCGGGCAGACCGCCGAGGAGCTGCAGGCGGCCGTCGAGGCCACCGCGCGCTGGACGATGGTTCGCGACGAGCTCAAGGCGACCCTCGACGGCGTCAACTCGGCAGTCCTCACCATGAAACACAGCCTCGGCCAGTCAATCCTGCTGACCTACACCGTCAGCAAGAAGCTGGTAAAGGTGCCGCAGCACGCCGACCTGCTCCCCCACGTTGCCCTGATGCGGAAAACGAACCGCCTCGGCCGCAATCGCAAAACGCAGACGCCCGTCCCCGAGCCCTCGCCCGCGCCGCCCGTCTGAAGTAACCACCCCCGGTCAGCCGGGCGCGCCCCCGCGGCGCGCCCGGCATTTGGAGGATTCAATGACGAAACAGAAGATCGACGTGGACGGCATCCTCACCACCCTCGCCGCCGTCCGCAAACAGGTCCCCCACCTCGCCGACACTCCGACGCGCGACGCCACCGGCGCCCCAACGCTCCTCGGCACCACCGAAGAAGCGATGGAGCTCTTCGAACTCGAAACGCTCGCCGGCGCCCTCGAATCATTCGCCGGCGAGCTATCCGACTCAATCGAATCCGCCCAGCAACAAGCCATGGCCGGCGCTCTGGAGATCTACTACGCCGCCGAGAAACTGGCGAAGGACCCCGAGCATGCGCACCTGATCCCCTATGTCGAACAGATGCGCGCCGTCTACCGGCGCGACTTCGGGACGGAGATTCCGGAGAGGTGACGGGCTCCTCGTTTTCGGTTCGAACGTAGCGGCCATATTTTCTGAGATGTCGCCGCGAAGCGATGATTTCATTGGACCAGAGTTGTGTCAGCGTAGGTTCTTTCGCTCAGCCGCTGGCGACGTTCACGTGGGTGCCGCTTCGACACCTGAACCTGTGAAGCACGAGGCGAGGAAGCGCCGCGCCAGCGAACGACCGCCAGTCGGCTGCCGCGAACAGTTCGGCGCGGGGGAAGGCCTGAGTGATAATTGCACTCGTGACCGACTTTGCCATGGTCCTTCTGAAGTATGCCGGAATGGCGGTAACAACATGCCTGGGTGTATTTGGTCTGCTGATTAACTTTCGCGATAAACAGACTGACAAGGTGACCCGTGGCGGCCGACGTTTGGTCGTGGGGATCATAGTATCCGGCATGATCGTGGTCGCGACACAGATGCTTGAGGACGTACGCAGTCGCGCCGAGCGCGAAGACATAATCGACGCGATGGTGCAGGGACAATATCCGTTGAGGGATGTTCGTCTGTCGTTTTGGGCGGACCTTCCTGCAAAGGATCCGCGCCTGCAGTCGTTCACGAACCGAGTCGGAATTGATGCGACGAACGCGCGTGAACAGGTTGTTCGCGGCGTTCAGAACGTACCCGGCGTGAATGGCTGGAGTGGCTTACTTGGACGGCCGCCCAGCATGATAACGATCTGCCAAGGCTCGCAATTTTATCCAGATCGGCAAAGAGAGCCCTTCGCCGCATCAATATTTCAGATTGTCGAAGTCACGTTGCGGTTCTATAGGTCACCCATACCCGTAGCCGCGTACCCAGTTCGCCGATATGAAGACCCAAAATCCGCACAAGAGCGACCGATTTGGCCCGACTTGGAAATGACATTTCGCACAAGCTCCGATGTTTGCATGCAATTCGACTTCGACCGGCGTGGTGTTGTTGTGTGGGGTTCAAATCTGGAAACGGAGCCGCGCTCTTGGAATAGCTCCGGCAGAATCGTTTCTCTGGTGAACCTGCGTGGCACACAGTTATTCATTGAGCTCACACCACTACCGCTCACCTTTGGTGAAACGAAACACGAACCTTCCGTAACGCCGCTCCTGCGCTCGCTCGTTCTTCGAATAGGAGAGCTTGATGGGTTGTGGCTACATGTCGACCAATTGACGAAACATTCTGGCATCGACGGTGCGCCATTTTACGAGTACCGCTTCCCGTCTACGATGGACGAGATTCTCGATCTCGCGCACAAACGTTAACGAGCATGCCTTGCGGTCAGACGCTTCGGTGCTGGACACCGAGCCTTGGAAATCACCGCGCCAAAATCGAGTCCACGTCCGCACCGTCGAGCGCGGCGACCAACGTGCTCGCTTTGCACTCCAAGGCCGCCGCCAGGCGGAGCAGGGTCACGAGATTCGGGATCATCACTCCGCGCTCGATCTCGCTCACGTGACTCTGCGGCAATCCCGAGCGCTCGGCGACGATTACCTGCGTCAGGCCGCGTCGAGTGCGCATTTGGCGCACTCGCGCACCCAGCAATTCGCCCGCCCGTGTTCCTTCAGGCAATCTGAAGACTCCTCTTGACTATCGAACATGATCGATATAGATTTACATCGATAGCGTGAGGACAAAGCAACATGCATCCTTCTGACGACAACAACCGCATCCGCGCCATCTTCCTACATCCGGAGCCTCGCGTCACGGTCGCCGAGGCCGCGCACATGCTCGGATGGTCGTCAGGGCGGTTAAACGAGGCGATGCGCGACGGCGAGATCGAGGTCGCCGGCACGTGCCGGAGCTCGAGCGTCGATGTAGCGGAGCTGGTGGAAATGGCGCTGTCGCTCTGGCCGGTGACGCAGATCGAGCGTGCGTTGGGGTCGAGCGCGCGAAAGATCCTGCCGCCCGGCCTGCGGACGCGGACGCTTTGCAGGCGTCTGCCGCGCTATCTGATCGACATGCTGCAGCAGTTGGCGGCGGCGGAGCGGACATCGCTGGAGCTGTTCCTGTCGCGCGAGCTGCAGAACCTGGCCAGCGCGCGGCGGGAAACGCTCGCGCGCGAGCTGCCTGGATTCGCCGAGGCGTTCGACTGGCCGCGGCGAAACGAGACGCAGCCGAACTGCTGAATCGGAGACGAAGGAGAGGATCGATGCGCGCTAAAACTGTCGTCGCCAATCGAGAGCCCCAACCGCTTCTTCGGCGCGGAGCACGCAGCGCGTGCCGACCGCCGCACATCGCATCGACCGCAACCGCCGAGGAACCGACGACGAACTCATCGCGTCGCGAGCAGCGGAAGAAGGACATTCGTACGCTCACCGTCTCCATGCTGCTGCGGCAGCGATCATCGAGGCGAAGCGGACACGATCGCGTTCCGTTTCTACGCGTGAGCGGCCGGTGGCTGGAGCAGTGCGGCTTCGCGATCGGCGCGCGATACTACGTCACGGTCGCACCCGGGAAGCTGATGCTGATGCTCGCGGAGCCTGATGGATCGGATGACCCGATGGCAGAGTGATTCCGCACATCAAAGCACGCCCATACGGAAGATCGAAGGTGTGGCCCATTCCCCTCTCACACTCGCTATCCGATCGCTCCCGGACTTCGATAACAAGATACATCCACTTACTCTTTTACCCAATAGGATTGTGTGTTTACGTTGTCTAATGTCATTGCGGTGACGACGACTTTGTCGATGAGTGTGGCCTCTCCTGGTTCGAGGAGGCGAGAGGTCGGTCGACTCGGCGTGCAGAGGTATCGGCCGCAGGGGCCGTCTGCGGTGAACACGACCGTCCGTCCGGTGATGCGGTACTTTCCGGGGTATGTTTTTCTGCCTTCGTGAATCTCGAATGTCCCGTCGGCGTTGAGTATGACGAAGTCGCTTCGACTCCCACTTCTGTAATAGGTTCCGACCGCTCTGGCTGCCTGTTCCGCACGCGCACGGTCTTCACTCTCGCGCCGGGCACGGCCGCTGGTGAGCTGAGGTTCACTCGCACTCTCCTGCATGACCGCAATCACGGCGTCGGATACGCCCGCACTCTTGAGCGCTATCAAACCGGTCGGCGTTACTTCAAAAGTCTTGAATGGCGCACTTCGGATCTTGTTGGTGATCGCTTGGTCTGTCTGGTGTTGTCCTGCGAGCCGGACGATCTCCCTATTCGTCATCTGTGTGACTTCCGGCGCATTCGCACAAAGGCGCGCCGCGTTGCGAATCGTGTCAATCGTCTCGGCTGCTGCTCCCAAGTCTCGGACCCGGAAGGAGACTTGGTCAGTGCGTTCGTTGAGCTTGTCACTCCTGTAGATAAACGGCTCACCACGATCGGGTAGTGCATAGACCCGCACCGAGACGCTCGGGTTGTCCTCACGCCAGGGCGCGGACGGTGGTTCGGCGGTAAATGGCGCGAGACGACTGACGTCAACGTCTCGCATGCTGAGGGTGGTGGTTGTGCGCGCGCGCGGATAGACGTGTGCCGGCGGAATAGTGTACGTCCAATCAAGCGCCGATCGCATGGTCATCACGCAGTCCGTTAGCTCTGCGTTCTCAATCTCGAATTTGTACACCATCGATGATTCACCCCCGGTCTTCACATAGGAAAAGGTGCCTCGGGTGACAAAGTCTTTTGCGATCCAATTGTGGATGTCGTCCATGGTTGCCTTTGTTGCCGAGGCGTCGGCTGCCGCTGAGGCGGCTCCGGGAATTGTGTGCTCTTGCGCTGTAACTGAAAGCGCGATCAAGGTGCCGAGAAGGCATAGGTTGCGTAGCTGATTCACTTTCTGCTCCTTATTCTCGCTTCGTCCCTCGTTGTTCAGGTTGCAGATGAGGGTTGAACGCAGTTTTCTTGGCGTTCGTGGTGAGCCTTAGTGCCGGTAATGACCCTAGAGGCCTCATGACCATCCCGGAGACTTCGGCGCAACTACTCGCACGTCTTCGTTCGGAGATTCATCGGTTGACGGTTTTGTGGTTGGTGAGGACCGAGGTTGAAGGTGGCGATGGCTCCTGGTGCGATTTGCCCTCCAGTTTCCTTTTCTTCGCCGTAGTAGTCGAGCCAGCCAATCGTTACGATACGGGTCAGCCCTGTGCCATTTCTGACTTTCGCTTGATAAACGATCAAGGGCGCTGATGGGCGCATGTCCACTTTGTAAAGACCCATCATCTCGATTCCCGCACAAGGATTCGCGGGGAGTGGTGCGGGCGCAGTAACTTGTTTGGCTGCCACGACGGGAGTGTCTTTGTCTTTGGCCTCGTTGGGAGTTGCTGTTCCTGTGTCGCTATTCTTCGCTTGCATTGCCGCAATGACACCGTCCGACGTGTGTGCGCCTTTGAGCGCAATAAGCGCCGATGGTGTCAGGCCGAACGATGTCGAGCGCTCTTGGCGGATCGCGGTGATAATGACTTGCTCGGAAAGCCCGGCAGAAACCATCTTCATCACATCGGTATTGGTCATTCCGGTCTTGGTGGTCGCCGGCTTCTCGGCCGTAGGCGCGGCCGTCGGTACGGCGTGGTTCGGAATGCGGAGCCACCCGATGAGGCTTGCGAGCATGTCCATGGAGTTGTCACAGCCGGAGCATGAGATCGATGTCCCGCTGCCACCGACGGAAGGATCACCAAAACTGACAGCTGCCGGGTTATAAAGATAGAGTTCTCGCTTCTTTTCCTTCCCGTTCTTGCCCGGGAGCATCACGGTCAAGTGCACGCGCGACGCTTGGCTGGCTTGGTTGCTGAGGTCTACTATCTTGCTTGGATCAACATTGAAGTCCTGAATCGCGGTTGCGAAGTGGAAGGCGGCGGAGTCATTCTTGAGTGTGACCGTACCGTCGGCCAAGTAAACGCCAATCCCGCCGCAGCAGGCGTAGATTCCCGAGGATCTGGGGCCGTCGGGCGTGACTGAGTTGAATTTGAAGCGAAACTCTACCGCTCTGCCGGCGGCGATGGTCCGCTTGTATTCATCAAATTGAGGCCCGGTGACTTGAGCGCGAAGGGTGTCTCCAGACAATGAAATGAGCACCGCCATCATGAGCGTGATCACTACTGAATGATTGCGCATAGACATTTTCGTAACCCCCGTTTTCTCTGTGCTATTGATGAGAGCTGCGACGCCTTAGGAGGGCTGGTTCCAAGTGGCCAATGCTTGATGAGCAACGGTTGAATGGTCGGCAAGCATAGGAAGTTTCATCGCTCTGTTACTTTGGGTACAAAAAGGGTGTGGTACGGGATTGTAACTCTTTGCGGAGCCTGCAACGCCGAATTCCCGCAGTCAGGGCCTGCGTGTCGATGGCATGCCATCCCGGCTGAATTCAGCGGCGCCGTACCACACGCACGCCTGACCTCGCATGAGGAGCGACCGGACGCGGTGCGTGCGCATCGAAGAAAGGACTCTGAGTATCGGGTTCGGGATCAAGCGAGCCCCCGAGCGCGAGGAACGATTCCCAAAGCTTCCGCTTTCCGACCATCGCTGCGCAGGGGTCATACGGTACCACTCGGCCCACTCGGAACCGACAAGGTCTTCAGGGTCGATCTGCCGGAGACTTTTCAGGTTACTTTTCATGCGTGATCCGATCGATGGCGAATTGTATTCGCTCCGCGACGAAGCACGTTGCGGCTTCGCGTCCCGTTCAACGGCCTAGTTAGGCGGCCACTAGCTCGGCGAGCTTGGCTGCGACATTTGCCATCGGCTCTTCTGCGGTACTCAAACCGGTCCGCGAGGCAAGGAGGGGGCTGACTTCACGAAGAGCTTCATACGTCGTCCCGTGCACCACTGGGACGAGCCGCTCACGCGCGAGAAGTGCCGAAAGTTCTTTGTCAGCGATGCCCTCGGCTGGAAGGCGGCGCAGCAGCGCAGGGGTCACCAGTACGATCCCGACTTTCGAGTTTGCCAAACCCTTGTCGATTGCACGGAGCAACGGCACGCCAAGACCAACATCCTTTTCGCTGAACCAGACCCGCACACCACGTAACTCCAACAGGTCGTGAAGCTCCTTGGCCGGCCCCTGCCGGTCATCCCACGCGTGGCACAGGAACACATCCCGAAGGTCAGGCAGCGTCGCTAGGTTCTCAACGCTATTGCGGATGGGCGTGAGCGCCAGCACCTCGGTAGGCGTGTAGACCACTGACGAACTGGCTGGCGACCAGCGCGGTCTTGAGCTGCCGCGGGACCCGCCGGCGGTGCTCCGGCCGCCCCCGCTACTCCCCGCCAAGAAGTAGGACGGAGACGAGTACGAGCCGTAGCTGGAGGAGCCGCTATACCCGTAACGGCCATACCCGCCACCGTGTACAGGGCACTCCGCTGCGGCGCTTGCTGAGCGGTGGCCTCTTACTGGTGCTGTGCATCTAGCCATCTCTCACTCCTTCCGATTGTAATCGCTCCTTCACGTAAAGGGGCAAGGACCCGATGTACCAAGACCGTTGACGTTTTCCTGCGCCACCGCACTGCGCCGCCCGGTGTAGGTCCAATACGTCTGGGAACAGCAGAGAGGGACATTCGATGGCGCCTAACGCGACCACCTTCACAGAGCTTCGACACGATGAACGTTGTAACCGTACGGTCAAACAACTCACTCAGCAGCGCGCACAAGTTCAGCGAGCCCTTCGGCATTGGGCACCCGCATATCAACGGCTCTGAAGTCGGCGAGATCTTTAGGTACGCGCGCGTCGTCCGTTAACACAGGAACGATTCGGATACCAAGTTTTTTTGCAAGCTGAAGCTCATGCCGAATACCTCCGGCATCGCGCGCGGGCAACACAGCCAGGAAAATATCCGCGTCGCGAATCGCTTTGTCGACCGTTTCCCGCCAACGTTCGCCGGGTTGAATCCGTTCGTCGGCTATCCAGACTTTGGCCCTGGTTTTTTCTCGGAGCTCTGCACTAATTTGCTTCGCCAATTCGATTTGATCACGGGTGTATGAGATAAATACTCGTGTCGATGTGTGCACTTCACGCAACCATCGGACAATGAATTCGCCGAGAACACCCAGCGTCAAAACCGCTACGATCGATCCCGCCGATAGTGACCATTCGAAGGATGTCTCGAATGCCCGGGCAGAGAATAACCCGAGACCCGCAAGCGACGCGAGAACGCCTGTAATCGCGAGCATGGGCTCAGCCCTTCTTATCGCACGCATAATCATCTAACGCGCTCCTGCCATCACTGCGATAAGTGCGAGAACACCAAGCACGAGCGGGAGGGCGATTCCGACTCGACCGTGCAACTCGGTTTCGCTCTTCCAGCCCCATATGCGTACAACACTCGACACGCTCCAAAGGCCCAAAAACATGAAGGCAATCAACCATCCTGCCATAGCAACGCTGTGTGACAAAGCATTTACGTTCGCCTGCAACTGCGTTGCTCGTTGCGCATCGACGGGTAACCTACCCAACACAGCCGCCAAAGAAGCGTTCGCCTGAACCAAATTTGTCGCTCTGTCGCTTGTAAGCGCGAGAAACATTAGACAGGCCGTCAGGAGTATTTCAATACCAACGGCGAGATCCTCCTTTCTGAACTTTGCATACCGGTCGTTTCTGGTGACATGCTTCACTCCGATTCCGAGCAAAGTGC
The DNA here is from genome assembly GCA_034663965.1 of Thermoanaerobaculia bacterium. Lineage (GTDB taxonomy): Bacteria > Acidobacteriota > Thermoanaerobaculia > Gp7-AA8 > Gp7-AA8 > JADGNZ01. Next base: position 19,398 of record JAXDIO010000114.1, read on the forward strand.
TGAGAATCGGAAAAACAGCATAGCGAAATACGGGCCCGGCAAGAAACTCTTCCATTCGTCCGAGCCATAACTATACCTGAGATCGGTGAGACGCGTTGCCAAATTCCATCCCGCAGCCCTTAGTAGTGGAAGAATCCAACTGATTGCGAGATCCCACGTCAAACGGGCGGCCTCGCGGCCGCCCGTTTTGGTTGATGCGAATGCAATAGAACCTACTGCTCGTCGTCGAAATCCGCGAGCGACAGCGCTTCTTCGGCTTCGTCGTCCGTTTCTGCGCGGAGGAGGTCTTCGAGGTTGGGCTGGACGGGGACGGGTTCGTCCTTCTCCAGGTAGACCTCGCGGTAGACGGGCATGCCCGTTCCGGCGGGGATGAGGCGGCCGACGATTACGTTTTCCTTGAGGCCGCGCAGGTGGTCCACTCGGCCGGCGATGCTGGCTTCGGTGAGCACTCGGGTGGTCTCCTGGAATGAGGCGGCGGAGATGAAGCTGTCGGTCGAGAGCGAGGCTTTGGTGATGCCGAGGAGGAGTGGGGTGCCGTCGGCGGGCTCGCCGCCGCGGTTCATCACTTTCTCGTTCTCTTCCATGAAGCGGAAGCGATCGACCTGCTCGTCCACGAGGAAGTCCGTATCGCCGACGCGGGTCACGCGAACGGAACGGAGCATCTGGCGGCAGATGACTTCGATGTGCTTGTCGTTGATGGCGACTGACTGGGAGCGGTAGACCTCCTGGATCTTGTCGACCAGGTAGCGCTGCAGCTCCTTGATGCCGAGGACCGCGAGGACGTCGTGCGGATCGATCGGACCGTCGATGAGCGGATCGCCGGCGCGCACGCGCTCGCCTTCCTGCACGTTGACGTGCACGGAGCGGGGAACGCTGTACTCGTGGCGGGTGCCTTCGTCGGTTTCGATGATGACGCGGCGCATGCCCTTGACGACCGGACCGTGATGCACCGTTCCCTCGACCTCGGAGATGACGGCCTTATCGCGCGGGTGACGGGCTTCGAACAGCTCGACGACGCGCGGGAGACCGCCGGTGATGTCCTTCGTCTTGGTCGTGGCGCGCGGGATCTTGGCCAGGATGTCGCCCGGGTAGACCTCGTTGCCGTTCTGCACCATGACGTGGGCGCCGGTGGGAAGCAGGTAGCGCTTCTCCTCGCCCTTCTTCGATTTGATGGTGATGGTCGGCGTGCGCTTCTCGGCGGTGGCCGATTCGACGATGACCATCTGGGTGAGACCGGTGACGCGATCGGTTTCTTCGCGGACGTTTTCGCCTTCGACGATGTCCTTGAACGTGACCTTGCCGCCAACCTCGGTGAGAATGGCCGAGGTGAACGGATCCCATTCGACGAGCGGCTGGCCGGCTTCGACGTGCTGGCCGTCGTGCACTTTCAACGTTGAACCGTAGACGAGCGCGTAACGCTCCTTCTCGCGGCCGGTCGTGTCGAGCACGGCGGCTTCGCCCTTCTTCGGCTTCTTGATCGCGGCGTCGTCCATGATCAAGAGCTTGCCGTTACGGTTGATGACGACGAGATCGCCGTTCTTGTTCGTGACGGTTGCGACATTGACGAACTGAATCTTTCCGGGGTTGGTTGCTTCGTGCTTCGACTGCTCGGAAACGCGTGAGGCCGTACCGCCGACGTGGAAGGTACGCATGGTGAGCTGCGTGCCCGGCTCGCCGATCGACTCGGCGGCGATGACGCCGACCGCTTCGCCGATCTCGACCATCTTGCCGCTGGCCAGGTTTCGGCCGTAGCAGCGGCGGCAGATGCCGCGGCGGGTTTCGCACGTCAGACCCGAGCGGATCTTGACCTGCTCGATGCCGGCTTCCTGGATCGAGTTCGCGAGCTCGTCGGTGATCTCGTCGTTCTGCGACACGAGGACGTCGCCGGTGAGCGGATCGTAAATGTCTTCCTGCGAGACGCGGCCGACGATGCGGTCGCGAAGCGGCTCGAGGATGTCGCCGCCTTCCATGATCGGGGTGACCACGATGCCGTCGAACGTCTGGCAATCCTGTTCGGTGACGATCACGT
>JAXDIO010000116.1:0-11049 GCA_034663965.1 Thermoanaerobaculia bacterium
GCTCCTCGCCCGCCGTGCGGACGATGAATCCACCCGCGCCGGGCGGCCGAATGCGATCGAGGATGTCCTTGAGCCGCGTCCGTTCGCCCTCGTTCTCGATGCGCCGCGAAACGCCGATGTGATTGACGGTGGGCATGTACACGAGGAAGCGCCCGGGCAGCGTGATGTGGCTGGTGATGCGCGCCCCTTTGCCGGCGATCGTGTCTTTCGACACCTGCACGACGATCTCCTGCCCCTCGCGCAGCAAGTCCGCAATCGAGGCCTCGGCGCGCTGCTGCGGAACATCATCGAGCGTAAGGTCGTCGGACGAATCAGAGTTGTCGAACTCTTCGAGATCCTCGATGACATCGGAGACGTAGAGAAACGCGTCGCGCTCCAGCCCAAGGTCGACGAAGGCCGACTGCATACCGGGCAAAACCTTCGTGACGCGTCCTTTGTAGATGTTGCCGACGATGGTGCGATGCCGCGTCCGCTCGACCCATAGCTCGACGACCTGCCCCTCGTCGAGGACGGCAATGCGGGACTCATGTTTGGCGGCGTTGATGACGATTTCGCGGGACATGGTATTTTTTCGTACTCTATCCTGAAGGTTGCGCAGCAAACTTCAGGATCTCCGGTGGCACCGCCAGGACTGCGAGCGTAGCCACCGGAGATCCTGACGATCGCTGCGCTTCGCAGGATGAGTTGATGAAAACAATCTACTTCGCCGGCGCAATCAGCGGCGGCCGCGGCGACGTGGCGCTGTATCGCGAGATCATCGCCGCGCTCGAAGCCGCGGGCCATCACGTGCTCGCCGGCGCGGTGGCCGCCGAACATGTGACCGCCTCCGGCGAGGCGCTCGACTCTGGCGCGATCTTCGACCGTGACCTGGCCTGGATCGCCGCGGCAGACTTGCTCGTCGCTGAGGTGTCGATGCCGTCGACCGGCGTCGGATACGAGATCGCCACCGCCCGCTACCGCTACGGAATCCCGGTCATCTGTCTCTACCGGCCGGCCCACACATCGCGCTGCACGGCCATGGTCGCCGGCGATCGCGAAATCGACCTGATCGAGTACTCCGAAGTCGCCGATTTGCTCCCCCGCCTGACCTCCGCCCTCGCGAAATACACCGCAGCCCCCCTCGGTTTGCCCCCACGTTGACGGCGTGGACGACGCTTTGCTATCGTCCGCCGCCCGCCGCGCCGCAAGTACTCCGGCATAGCTCAGTTGGTAGAGCAACGGACTGTTAATCCGTGGGTCGTAGGTTCGAGTCCTACTGCCGGAGCCAATATCCCCTCTCAGAACGACTCGACGAACTTCCCCAACAAAGCTGCAACTGGGCTATACTCGGCATACTGTCTAGACATTCCTAGACATTGCTAGACAAACCGAGATCGTATGCCCCTGACCACCAGCCGTCCAGGCAAGAAGCAGTTGAACGCCTTAGTTTCGGAGGAGCTCTTTGATGCGGTGCGGAAGCATTGCGTCGCTACCTGGCGGATCCGAGACAAAACGGTCGAGCAGGCGCTGTGGCAGTTCCTCGAGTCTCACGACGATTCGCAAAACAGAAGATTCTTTGTCGAGCTTAGTCCGTCTACGGCATTGGAGCTCGACGTCCATCGCCGCTTGACCAGCATGCCTGACCGGAACCGCATCGTCGACGATGCCATACATGCCTACGTTCAGGCGCAACTCCGCGATGCCCAGCAGCGAGACATTTTCAACGAAATGCTCGTTCTCGCTACCAAAACGCAGCCGAACTAATTTTTAGCCACGACGTGGAGCGCCAATGAGCTCAGCAGCGGAAATTATCTCAAGACGAGTCGCGCGCGTTATCACCTTCGCTTGCGCATCTTGCGGTCTGGCAGCCGATGCGCCGCCCGGTACCAATCGCCATAATCGCAAACTCTGCCGCGCGTGTTTTGGAAAGCGATCCGATAAACGCCCGCGAGAGTTGAACGAGCTGAGCGGCGCGGAATGGGCGAGAGCAAGCAAAAGCGTAGAGGTATATCCTGACGTCCGAAGTGCCAAACAAAGGCTGCACGGCGCCTCTTTTCCACAATCACTCGCCGAGGAACACATTAAAATCTTTACGCGCTCCGGCGACGTCGTTCTCGATCCATTCGTGGGCGTGGGAACGACGCTAGACGCGGCCACGGCCTTGGGACGTTACGGAATTGGTATCGACATCAGCCAACGGTTCCTCGAAATGGCCACGGCATCTCTGCACGAAAAAGGAACTAAAACAGATGCCTATGAGCTGCATTGTGGCGACGCACGTAGCGCCAACGTTCTTGTGCCGCCCAACAGCGTAGACTTGCTTCTCACCAGTCCACCCTATTCAACACTCCTGCAAACCGTGAAGGGCAAGTTTGCATATAAATGGCGTGAGCACTCAAAACTCTCGCCGGTCGAGAACCCTAGACCATACTCGGGCGCCCCGAATGATCTCGGCAACATGTCGTATATGGATTACCTTGCAAGTATTACAGACGTCTTCACGTCGACATCCACGGCGCTAAAAAGCCGCGCGTATAGCGTTTGGGTTGTCAAGGACTTCCGAGATCTTCCCGGTGGTACTCCCTACGTCGACCTGCATAGCGACATCATCAGATGTGCCGAAGCCGCACGCTTCCAGTTATGGGATATTCGTATCTTCGACCAAACACGGCATCGTCCACTGGTTTGCCTTGGCTTTCCATCCAAAAACTTCTATCTCAATATCGGCCATTCATATATTCTGATATTTCGGAAGGCAGCGTGACCGAGACGTTCCTCGAACAGTTGCCGGCATGGCAAACGGGCTGGCTCGATCTCGATCAGGTCAAAGATACCAACTATCTGACGCACGGACTTCATCCCTATCCCGCGAAGTTCATACCGCAGATTCCTGCATCGTTGATGGATAGATTCCTGGGTCGGGCCTCCGTCATCGCCGACCCTTTCTGTGGGAGTGGCACTGTGGCTGTAGAGGCGTCGTTGCGCGGGCATACCGCCTATGTCAGCGATTCGAATCCCATTGCCGTTCTGATTACGCGGGCCAAAACGACCCGGCTGGACGAGGCATCAAGGAAGTCGCTAGCCGCTCTCCGCCAAGAGCTCAGCTCTCGGCCGAGGGCCGGCAGCCATCCCTCATTCAAGAACATCGACCACTGGTTTACGGAAACCATGACGTCCGAGCTCGCGGCGATTAAAGAGACAATCTACAGAGTATGCGATAACGAAATCGCTAAGACGCTCGCGAGCGCAATCTTCTCGGCGATTGTGGTGAAGTGCTCCAGGCAGGAGAGCGATACCCGATGGGTAGCCGTGGATAAGCAAACACCGGCTGGATTTGCCTTCACCCTTTATGACAAGAAGCTGACCTCCGCCTTGGCCGCTGCTGAGGATTTCACGCAGCGCGCTCGTGGCCACGTTAACGCGGAGCGCGCGGATGCGCGTGACCTGCGTAACGTCGCCGACGGCATAGTCGATCTCGTGATTACGTCACCACCTTATCTGAATTCTTATGATTATTATCTTTATCACAAGCTGCGAATGTTTTGGCTTGGATTCGATCACTACGAAGTGCAGCGCACCGAAATCGGCTCTAGGAACAAACATTGTGACGAGGCGGCGCCGGTAGCGGACTATACCGACGCGATGACGAAATGCCTGAGCGAGGCAGCGCGAATTCTGGCGCCGAGCGCGGTTGCAGCCATTATCATCGGCGATAGTATCGTTGGCGGGCAGAAACTGGACATGGATACGGTGTTCATCGATATCGCGCTACGTTGCGGTCTGTCATTGTTCGACCGCTTCTCTTATTGTCAGCGCAAATATACCCGCGCCTTTTCCGCTAACTATCGTCGCGAGTCCAAGCAAACACACATATTGCTATTCCAGAGGCCATGTTCCAAAACGGCCTCGATTCAGTGAGGCGGCGAGGTCTGGAGGCAGTTGGCGGACGACAACGGTGCCGTCCTCAGCAGATGTAAACAGCAGAACATCTCCGGCACGGAGCTGCCGGAAAGCCTCTGTATTGTGCAGTGTGAAACGCGGCTCGCGATTTTGGCGCGGATGGTCCTTTTTCGGCTCGTAAAGGATGAAACGCGCATCAGGGAGATGGACCGCTTCCTCTTGTCTATTCACAAACGTAACTGGGAAGGTTGCCTCCCACTTTCGGCCGCCGCCGTCTGCATCTTCAGCCTGCGTGAGTTGTAGAGGTGGAAAAAACGGCAGGAAACGGATTGGAATCAAGATCTGTCCGGGAGCACTCGACTGGCTGACGTCGAAGTTTGATAGTTTCTTCCAGAATCCCGATCCGCGCGACGACAACTGATTGTCGGCTGCCCGCTCCCGGACGAACTTCCCACCTCGACCGAAAAGCCGGGCTCTTACAAGGGACGCCGCTATCGTAGCAGCGGTAAGTACCGTTTCCGAGACCACGTAGCCTTCGTCTCTAAGCGCCGCCAAGAATTCCTGATCCAACAGGTGAGATGTAGGAGTCGCCTCGTCGTACGCATCGAAAAGAGTCGTCACGTTGCTGAGGAGCGCGACGTCATCAGGGTCCGATCGGACGAGATGAACTACAACATTCAGCTCGTAGTTCGTAGCCAGTCCTCCGCCGGTAACGTTGCTGGAGCCGACTACCAAAGTAGCGCGGTCAGTTCCCTCGAGACAGTACAGCTTGGGATGAAACGTTCGGCCTATCGTCTCATCATGCACGACCACGACGCGATCAAATACACGAAGAGATTCTTCGAGGCCTTCGTACGAGGTACCACCATGATCAATCCCCGTTATCAGGCGCGCGAAGCCTCCACGGCCGCGGAACTCGGCGATCGCGGATGCGACGGGAGTCAAGCCGCTCACTTTCAAAAATGCCACGCAGATGCTCAGTCGTTGAAAATGCGCCAATCGCAATTCTTGAGTCAGCAGATCACGCAGAGTTCCATCGGCTGGTTGTCCCAAGAGTTCGACACGCACGGCTTAATGATAGCGCCGAGTCCTACGCCTTCACGTCGCTGCGCTTTTCGGCGAAGGCGCCGACCAGCTTCATCAGGAGCGGCAGGCCCGTCGTCAGCGCGGTGGCGAGGGCGGTGGTCGTGGTCAGCGTGTCTTTCTGCGTGGCGAAGAGCACGAGGAGGAAGGTGGTGATGATTACGAAGAACGGGAGGCGCAGCGAGTCCCAGGTGCTGGCGCCGCGATTCTCTCGCGCGATCGTGACGATGTTTTCTCGCTCCGTCGCCTCGAGCTCCTTCGAACAATCACCGTATGTGAGTCCCGGCCGTGGAGTAGTCGGCCCCACTACCGGAAGGGTTCGCATCGGCGGCTTTGGCTCTCAGCCCCACAAGTCCGCTAACTTTTACTATCGCAAACAGTCCGAGTACTACACCGGCGGGAACCTGCGAGGCGCACGCGAGCTCTGTTGGTGCACCTTTTTGATCCCGCCGTTATCGGTCTTGGACCTGAAACCCATTTGTGTGTTGGGAGAACCTTCTCCCTACCTCCGGTAGTAAAGAAGTAGTGAGTGCACCTCGCGATTCGTTTCACGGCGAGGCCCGCGCTAAACTTCGCACGCATGAAATTCGGCGTCGTCGTCCTGCCCGGCTCGAATTGCGATCACGATGCGGTGCATGTGACGCGCGATGTACTCGGGGCCGAGGTCGAGCTGCTGTGGCACAAGGAGACCGACCTTCGCGGTGCGGACTGCGTCATCGTCCCCGGCGGGTTCGCGTACGGCGATTACCTTCGCGCGGGGGCGCTGGCGAAGTTCGCGCCGGTGATGGAGCCGATCCGGCGGCATGCGGCCGCGGGCGGAATGGTGTTCGGCATCTGCAACGGGTTTCAGGTGCTCACCGAGGCCGGTCTCCTGCCGGGCGCGCTGATGCGGAACCAACATCTTCGCTTCCTCGGCCGCGATGTTTTTCTGCGCGTCGAGGAAACGGACACGCCGTTCACGTGCGAGTTGGAGCGCGGGGCGGTGTTGCGTGTGCCGATCGCGCACGGCGAGGGCAACTACTTCGCGGATGATGCAACGCTCGCTGAACTCGAGCGCAATCGCCAGGTGATCTTCCGCTATTGCGATGCCGAGGGACGCATCACGCACGACGCGAATCCGAATGGGTCCGCGCGCAACATCGGCGGCATCTGCAACGCCGGCCGGAACGTCCTCGGGATGATGCCGCATCCGGAGCGTTGTTCCGAAGCGCTGCTTGGCAACACCGACGGCTTCGGCATTTTCCGTTCGATCGCCGCGGCGATGGCGAAGGTCTGAGCCGATGCGCTTCGTGCTTGCGGCAGTGATCGCGTTGACGGTCGTCGCGCCGGTTGCACGCGCGCAGGAAGACGTCCCTGAAGTCGCCCGCTCGCTCATGGAGGACGCCGAGCGCGCCCGCGAAGCGAATCGCATCGATGAGGCGATCGCGAAGTACCGCCGCGTCATCGAAGTCGCGCCGTCGCTCGCGTCCGCATACGTGAACCTCGGCGCGCTTTACTTCAAGCAGGGAAAAGTGGCCGAGGCGTACGACACGTTCGTGCGCGGTGCCGCTGCGGCGCCTGCGGATCGAACGCTGCTCTCCAACGCCGCCGCGGCCGCGCAGCAACTCGGGAAATCGGCCGATGCGCTGAAGTACGTCGATGAAGCGATTGCGAAAACGCCGCGCGATGCGGCGCTGTACTCGCTGCGCGCGACGATTCTTCGCTCGCTCAATCGCAACGACGACGCGCTTGCCGCGATCACCCAGGCCACGCAACTCGCGCCCGACGACGCGAAGTATCAATTCACCCTCGGCAACACGCTCGTGCCACTCGGCCGCAGAGATGACGCGATCGCCGCGTACCGCAAAGCGGCCGATCTCGATCACACGTTTCTGCGCGCCTACTTCAACCTCGGCGCGGTGCTTTTCGACGCCGGCCGCTACGACGAGGCGCTCGATGCCTATCGCATGGCGCTCGCGCCGATCGATCAGGCATTCGCGAACCATCGGCCGGTCGACGCCGTCAACGCCCGCGCGTATGACAACCTCGGCGCGATCTATCTGAAGCAGCAGAAGTGGTCCGAGGCGATCGATGCGTATCAGAAGGCGGCGAGTCTCGACGACGACACGGCCGCGCACTACAACCTCGGCTTCCTCTTTTTCACGACCGGCAAGACCGACCGCGCGCAGCTGGAGTACCGCAAAGCGCTCGCGGGCGACGCGACGCTGCCGCTCGCGTATCTCCACCTCGCCACGATCGCCTTCAAGTCGGCAAAGTACGACGACGCAATCAAGCTGCTGCGCGACGGCATGCCGCACTTCGACGCCGACTCGAAACGGATCGCGCTGAAGATACTCGGCCGCGCGCAACTCATGCGCGGTGACCGTGGCGGCGCTCGCGCGTCGCTCGAAGAGGTGCTGCATCTCGAGGCGACTGATGCGGAGTCGCTCCTGCTCCTCGGACGGATCGCGCGTCACGAACAGCGCCTGGACGATGCGAAGTCGCTGCTGCAGCGCGCGCCACAAAGCAACATCGTGATGCTGGAGCGGGCGCTTGTCGCCCGCGACGCGGGCGATCTCGCCGCGGAACGCGCCGCGCTCGAAGCGCTTCCCGATCGCCCGGCGTTGCGCGCCGAGCTCGCGGTCATCAATCTGCGACAAAGTCCAAACGCCGCAAACCTGCGCGCGTTACACGTGACGGCGCCCGAGGTGACGTCGGTGCTCGATGCGCTCGACGGAAAACGTGATGTCGCTGCGAAGTCGCTCGCGCAGAGCGCCTCGCCGATCGCGCGCGGCGATGCAGGCATCCTCTTCTGGCAGCTCGGAATGTTCAGCGATGCGAAGCCGCACCTCGGAGCCGCGCACGAAGCGTTCGCGGACTGGAGCGAAGTGTCGCTTGTTGCTGCCGAGGTGGCTGTTGCTGAACGTCGGTATGAGGACGCGGTGGAGTTGCTTGATTCAATCCGCTGCAGCGGCGCGACGTGGTTTCACCGCACCGGAACTTCACTCGATCTAACGCTTGGATCGGACGCCGATGTCTGCGGCCGCGCGAAGAAATCACTGTCAACTGCGCTGCTGGCGCAAGCCGCGGATGAGCTCGATCGCGCCGCGAAACGCCAGGACGAAGCAGCGGCGCGACATGCACGCGTGCTCGCCGAACGCGCAACGTCGCTCGATGAACGGCGGCAATCGCTCGCGCTCTTCATCCGAGGGACCGCCGATCTCGTCATCGGCAGCGACGCGCGCGAGCCGCTTTCCCGCGCGATCGGGGGCGATTTGCCGGCAGCAGTCGAGTCGGCAGCGAAGAAGAATCTGGAAGCGGCGCAGCCGGCGAAGGAAGTAGCCGAGGAGCCAACGTCGTCGCAGCCGCGTCACACGATCGTCGTTTTTCTTCCCGACACGCCCGCCGAGACCGAGAAGAAACTGGCCGAGGCCGCGACGGCGATCGTCGGAAACCTAGCGAACGCATCGTCACTGCCGCTGAAGACCGAGCTCTTTCGCCGGGCGGACGACGCACGCGCGTTCATCGCCGCGAATCGCGATCACATCGGCGTGGTCATCGCCAATCCCGAATTCATCCCGCGCGATTTCGCGCCGCGCTTCGCTTTCAGCCGCGAAGGACACACAACGTACGTGCGCAAGCTGATCGTGCCCGCAAGGAGCAGCGCGAAGTCGCTATCCGATCTTCGCGGCAAGACGATCAGCGGCTCTGAGGCCCTCGGCGACGACGGCGTCAACGTGACCACGCGCGTTGTCGACGACCTCACCGCGGCGGCAAACGCGCTGTACGGACGCACCGACGCGGCGCTGGTCTCCGAATCGAATCCGCTGCTCGCCGAGCACGCGCGCGATCTGCGCGTCGTCCACACAACCGCGCCGCAACCACTGCCGGTGATCGCATTCGCGCCGATGCCCGCCGCCGACCGCACCGCGCTCGACGACGCGCTGCGCGCGCTACCGCGCCCGTCGCTCGCACCGCTGCAGTTCAGCGGCGTCGTTCGCATCAACGAACCGCGGATCGCCGCGAGGCGCGAAATCCAGACGCTTCCGGCGTCGGCTCTCGGCCTGAAACTCGACCCGCCGATCGCATTGCCGCTACGGGTATCGGTCGAACTGCCGCGCATCGAGATCCCGGAGGACTTGTTCGGTCCGCCTTGACGCGACAGAGAACGGTTTCACGCGGAGACGCGGCGACGCGGAGAAAACCTCTCAACCTCCGCGTCTCCGCGACTCCGCGTGAAACGCTTTGGGCTTATGCGTCGCGCCGCAGGAACAGACGTTCGGATCGGACGCGACTTCCGGCTCGTACGCCAGCGCCGGCGCGAGCCAGCGTTCGACGACTGGGAGCGGCATGTCTTTGCGGAGGTGGTAGTTGGCGACCTGGTCGCGTCCGATTTTGCCGACGGCGAAGTACTTCGATTGCGGGTGCGCGAAGTACAGGCCACTGACGGAGGCGGCGGGCATCATGGCGAAGTTTTCGGTCAGTTCGATGCCCGCGCGTTCGGCGCCGAGGAGTAGGAAGAGCGTGGCTTTCTCGGTGTGGTCGGGCGAGGCGGGGTAGCCGGGCGCGGGACGGATGCCACGATATTTTTCGGCGATCAATTCATCGCTCGAAAGATTCTCATCGGGCGCGTACCAGCCGGCGCGCGTTTCTTTGTGCAGCAGCTCCGCCAATCCCTCCGCGAGGCGATCGGCGAGCGCTTTGGTCATGATGGCGTTGTAGTCGTCGTGGTCTTTTTCGAAACGCGCGACGACGTCACCAACGCCGATGCCGGCGGTGACGGCGAAGCCGCCGACGTAATCGAGGATGCCGCTCCCTTTCGGCGCGATGAAATCGGCGAGCGCTTGGTTCTGACCGGTGTTCGTTTCCTGCTGCTGCCGCAGCGTGTGGAAACGGGCGATGACGTTGCTGCGCGATTCGTCGGAGTAAAGCTCGACGTCGTCACCGACTGAATTCGCGGGCCAGAAACCGTAGACGGCGCGGGCGCGGATCAGATGGTTGTCGATGATCTCGCGCAAGAGCCGCTGGCCGTCTTCGTACAGCTCCTTCGCACGCGGCTCGTCGAGGATTTGCGGAAAGCGTCCGCGCAGTTCCCATGCGGCGAAGAACGGATTCCAGTCGATGAACGGCTCGATGCGTTCGAGCGGAACGTCGTCGAGAACGCGCACGCCGAGGAATGGCGGACGATCGGGAGAAAACGTGAGCGACGGTTTGCGGCGGCGCGCGGTTTCGAGCGGCAGGATCTTCACCGCATCCTGTCGTTTGGCCTGTGCTTCGCGGAGATGCTCGTACTCGGCGTTGCGCTCGCGGACAAAGTCGTCTTTGCGATCGGACAACAGCGTGCTGACTACGCCGACGGCGCGCGATGCGTCGAGCACGTGCACGGTTGCGTGCGAATAGCGCGGCGCGATTTTCACGGCGGTGTGGAGCTTCGAAGTGGTCGCGCCGCCGATGAGCATCGGGACGGTGAAGCCGCGGCGCTCCATCTCGCGCGCGACGTGAACCATCTCGTCGAGCGACGGCGTGATGAGGCCGGAGAGACCGATGATATCCACCTTCTCAGCGATGGCGGTGTCGAGGATCTTGTCGGCGGAAACCATCACGCCGAGGTCGAGGACTTCGTAGTTGTTGCAGCCGAGAACGACCCCGACGATGTTCTTGCCGATGTCGTGGACGTCGCCCTTGACGGTCGCCATCAACACTTTGCCACGCTGTGAGAGGTCGCCGGCTTTCGCTTTCTCCGCTTCCATGAACGGAAGCAGATAGGCGACGGCCTTCTTCATGACGCGCGCGCTCTTGACGACTTGCGGGAGAAACATCTTGCCGGCGCCGAAGAGATTGCCGACGACGTTCATGCCGTCCATCAGCGGCCCTTCGATGATCGATAGCGCGCTCGGATATTTCTGCCGCGCTTCTTCGACGTCGTCATCGAGGTGCTCGATGATTCCTTTGACGAGCGAATGCGAGAGCCGCTCTTCGACGGTTCCGCTGCGCCACGCTTCTTCTTCCTTCGCCGTCGCCACGCCTTGTCCCTTGATCGAATCGGCATAGGTGAGCAGGCGCTCGGTGGCGTCGGCGCGGCGGTTCAGCAGAACGTCTTCGACGAGG
>JAXDIO010000014.1:0-9194 GCA_034663965.1 Thermoanaerobaculia bacterium
GCCTCGGGGATGGAGCCTCGCGCGACGAGAAACGTCAGCAGGTCGGGATGCTCGGGCGACGACGCGTTCACCACCAGCCCCTGCCGGAACATCACCGTATGCCGTCCGCGATCGTCGACGATCTCCAGCACGCCGGTGCGCCGGCTTAGGTAGACGATCTGAACGATGTCGGTTAGGGATAGATCTTCGAGACGGCCGAGAAGACTCACGTAGCGAGATTGTAGCGTTTCAAAATACCGTCGAGGATGCCGTTGATGAACTGCGACGATTTGTCGTTGCCGAACTTCTTGGCAATCTCGATCGCTTCATCGATCACCACCAGCTTCGGCGTCTCGCTCTCGTGCAGGAACTCGTAGACCGACAGGCGGATGATGTTGCGGTCGACGACGGCCATCCGCGAGAGGCGCCAGTTGTCCGCCTGCGCCTGAATCATCCCGTCGATGTCCGTGAGGTGATCGACGGTGCCGCGAAAGATCTTCGCAGCGAATTCGCGCGTGTTCGGCTTCGACTTCTGCAGATCCTCGAACGTCTCGATGATCATGTCCGGACCGTTGCCCGAAAGGTCGTACTGATACAGCATTTGCACGGCCAGCTCCCGGGCTTTTCGACGCGCTCCCATCTAGTTTTCCTCGCTGCGAAGCGCGCGCCACAGATTGGCCATCTCGATCGCCGCCAGCGCCGCTTCCCACCCTTTGTTGCCGCTGCCGGATGACGATCGTTCCACCGCCTGCTCGAGCGTGTTGCAGGTGATGACGCCGAAGGCGACGGGAAACTTCGCCTCGGTCGCGACGCGCGAGAGATCGTTCGTGACCTGCGCGGAGATGAAATCGAAGTGCGGCGTGTCGCCGCGAAGAAGGCAGCCGAGGGTGACGATCGCGTCGATGCCGCCGAGGTCGATCAGTTTCGCGGCGAGCGTCGGTATCTCGAATGCGCCGGGAACGCGATAGACAGAAACCGCGTCGTCCGCAGCGCCGTGACGCGACAGGCAGTCGAGCGCGCCGCGAAGGAGTCCATCGACGATCTCGTCGTTGAACCGGCTGGCGATCACGGCCAAGCGCAAACCTTCAGCATTGTGATCACCTTCAAAAGAGCGGGGCATAAGCGGCGCGGATTATATGCGGCGATTCGCGCAGCTACCGTCCGCTCGCGATCGCCGGCGCGGGACGAACGTCTTCCCGGTCGTTGTAGTAGTTCACCAGGCCCTGATAAATCGCCTCGGCGACGTGCTGGCGATACTTCTTCGTCTTCATCAGCGCGCGGTCTTTGTCGTTGCCGAGGTTGCAGATTTCGAGGAGAAGGCGCGTGGGGATCAGGTTGTAGCGGATCACCGCCGGCACCCATTCGCGTCCGTTGCGGACTACGTTGTCTCGTACGGGATTGAACGGATGGACCTTGAGCCCGTCTTCATCAAACGCGTCGATGATCGATTCCGCCAGATCGCGCGACAGCCCCTCGGCCGTGAGCGACTCCTTCTCCGAGTGGCGCACGACCGGACTCTCGCGCACCTCGGCGCGCGCGAGGTAAACCTGATCGCTCTTTTCGTACGAGCCGGTCACGTAACGCTGGCCCGGGATGTACGCCATCGCGCCGCGCAGCGACGGATGCAGCGAGTCGGCGTGAATGGAGAGGAAGACCACTTTCTCGCGCGCCACGCTCGCTTTCATCGCGCGGCGGAAGATCGAGTTCGCCAGGTACCAGCGCAGATTCACGCCGACGGCCGGATCGCCGATGACGTACTTCGGCGAGGTGAGGACGATGTGATCGGTCGCCTCTTCGAGCTCGTCGTCGTCAGGAATGTCGTAGCCGGCTTGCGCTGACTTCGTCGTCGCGGCGACCGTCGCGCCCGATTTTTTCTCGAGGATGTGCTTGAGGCGGCACATCACGTCGTACACGTAGTTCGATTCCCAGACATCGTCATACGTCGCGCCGACGTCGCGTCCGCCGTGGCCGGCGTCGAGGATCACGCGCACGCCGGCAAGGCCTTTCGCGCGCGGACGCACAGCCAGCTTCGCGCTGGCGCGCTTCACCTCTTCGTTGGCGACGCGCGTGGGATCGTCGGCAGGCAAGTACTCCGGCAACAGCAGCGACATCGGAATCTTTACGCGATAGCCGATCGGAATCCGCGCCACGTCGTCGATCGCATTGAATTTGACGATGCGGTCGAGCACATCGCCGACGTCCTTCGAATACACGCGGCCGGTGAAGCGGATCGCCACCGACGAATAGAGCGCCTCGCCTTTCTGCAGCCGATAGATGGCGAACGGTTCGGCAGAGGTCCGGTCGTACGTCAGCGACGGCTGGCCGGAAACGGCCACTGCTTCAGGTAGCGAAACTGCTGCCGCAGCATGAGCATCCGCGCTCGTACGCTCTTCCGGATCGTCCTCCGATTTCCGAACCTCGGCTGTCTTCGGTGCATTACGTTCCTCCATTTCGCCGCGGCGGAATGCCGCAACGAGAAGCTCCTTCGGGATGAGGATCACGTCACCTTTGCGGGTCGAGAGTCCCTGCGACGGATTCGCGGCGCGGATCGCGGCGTAGTTCTCGCCGCGGCCGGTAAACCACTCGGCGATGATCCAGAGCGATTCGCCTTCGATGCCGCTGCTGCCGACGACGACATGGCGCCGTCCCGCCGCGACGTCGCTGTCGGACGGAAAGAGCGCCGCGGCAACATCGCGCTGCAGGTTGGGACGGAGGAGGTTGAACGGAATGCGAACGCGCTGCTCAGTAGTGAGATTGCCGCCGGCGTGATTGAACGCCGCGATCTCGTTCCAGCGATCGCCGTCGCCGGTCACACGCTTTGCCAGCCGGCTCCACGCATCGCCTTCGTGCGGCGTAACGACAACGTCGATGGTGTAATCGGCGGTCAGCGACGCGCGCACCTCGGGCGTAATCGTTTTCGAAGGAGAGGCGGCAACAAGTACCGCCGGAAGAAGCGCTCCAAGGAGGCCCACCCGCCACTTACGCACGAGGGAAAGTGTAGCAGAGAGCGCCAAGCTTCGTGTGAGCGTCCCTCGCCTGCACTCCTAAAGTATTAGTTGACAAACGTCCGCCGCGAACCGATCGTGCCTCCTAACGATTTAGGAGAGACGCGATGCCGCGACGCAAACGCAACGATCAACTCACCCCCGTCGAACTCGAAATCATGCAGGTGTTGTGGGAGGGCGGTCCGGCGTTGGTGTCTGAGGCGCAGGAGCGGCTGGGCGGGAAGCTCGCGTACACGACCGTGCAGACGATGCTCAACGTCCTCGTGCGCAAAGGAAAAGCGAGCCGCACGCTGGTCGATCGCGCCTACCGCTACCGCGCCGCAATCTCGCGCGAAAAGGCCCTCGGCGCAACATTGCGCGACGTCGTGCAGCGCATTTTCGGAGGCTCCGCCGAGGCGCTGGTGATGAGCCTCGTGGAAACGAAGCAGTTGACGCCGGAGACGCTGCAGCGGCTTCACAAGATGGTCGAGGAGGAAACGCATGGATCGCGTCGCTGAAGGAGTCGTGACCTTCGTCATCAACGCCGCCTGGCAGTCGTCGTTGATCGCTTTGATCGGAATCGCAACGGCGCGACTGCTTCGCCGCGCGCCGGCGCGCTTGCGATTTCTGCTGGTCGCTCTGACGTTGATCGCCGCGGTGGCTGCGCCGGTGATGACGCTCGTACCTCGGCATGAGGCGCGAACGACGCGCGTGATGTCGATCTCGAACAATACCGGCGATACCGTCGCCGTCCAACACGAGCCGGCCGCACCGATGCGGCCAACGATGAATCGCCGCTCGGCCGGAATCATCGCGATCGTTTACGTCGCTGGCCTGCTGCTCGCCGCCGCACGTCTCCTCGTCGCCGCGCGGCGCACGCGGCGTTTGCTCGCGAGTTCGCAACCGTCTGCGGACGGCATTCGCATCTCCGATGCCGTCGCGTCGCCGGTCACGATCGGCGTGACGATCCTCATCCCGCGTTCGCTCGTCGGCAGCGACCTTCTCGACGCCGCCATCGCGCATGAATGCGCGCACGTGCGCCGCCACGACTTCGCGGTGAACGCGTTCCTGCAACTGGCGGCGCTTCCACTCTGGTTCCATCCGGCCGCGATGTTTCTTCGCCGCGAAATCGCGGAGTTGCGCGAATTGGCCTGCGACGAAGAAGCGGCGCGCCAATCGTCACCGCGCGCGTATGCCACTGCGCTCGTCCGCATCGCCTCGATGACCGCGCGCCGCGATTTCGCCCTCGGCATGTCGTCGACTTCGATCGAACGCCGCGTGTCGCTGCTCCGCCAGTCGCCGCCGCGAAGCCGCGCCGCGTCTGTGATCGCAATTCTCGCCATCGTCGTCCTGCCGCTCGGACTTTTCGGCGCGTGTTCGCGAACGTCGATCGCTCCCGCCATCGCCGGACCGAGGCTCGATGGCAACTGGACGCTCGTCGCTGCGCAAAGCGATTTCCGCATGATGGTGCCGCACTCGTACGACGTCTACACGCAATCGATCGCGCAGGACGAGCACGGCGTTCAGGTGCGGCAGCGTCGCGTCGCAGGTGGACGCGCCGAGAAGCATGCATGGCACGTCATCACCGACGGAAAGTGGCGCGCTGTCGACGGGATGCCGCACACGAACGGCCGCGCGGTCTGGCGCAACGGCCGGCTCACGCTCTGTATGAAAGGTCCCGGCGCGCACAGCGAGATCGCCGAGGCTTGGATTTCTGGAGGACGCCTGATGTGCGACGGCGACACGGAACGCGGCCACTTTCACGCCGTCTTTCAACGGGAGGATTGATGCGCATCGCCATCGCCGCACTGGTTCTCATCTTCGCCGCCGCGCAGTCGAACGATCTGCCCGTCGAGCAGACCAAGAAGAACATCAAGGTGCTGCAAGGCCTCCCCTCCTCGCAGCTCATCCCGGTCATGGCCTTCATGTCCAACTCCCTCGGCGTGACCTGCGCGCACTGCCATGCGAAAGCGTGGGAGTCCGATGAAAAGCCGGCCAAGGACGTTGCGCGGAAGATGATGGCGATGACGCGCGCGATCAACGAGCAGCAGTTCGGCGGCAAGCTCACCGTTACCTGCAACACCTGCCACCAGGGCCGCGTGAAGCCGATCGCGACGCCGGACATTGCGAATGCGGGATGGAACCTTCGTCCCGCGCCGCAGGTGAAGACGTCCGTCGCCGCGGAAGATGCGATCAGCCGCTTTCCGAAGACGTCTGCCGAGGTGACGCGGCGCGTCGTGCATGGAACCGTCGAGCGCTACAACGGACGCGATCAACCGGTGGGCGGTCCATTCACGCTGACGATCGACAGCGGAAAAACGAGTTACGACACGGAACTCTCACATCCGCCCGAAGCGTCACGCGCCTTGGCGATCTACGTGCTCGCTCCTCCCGCGATCGAGAAACTTCGCGGCGAGCGGTGGTTTTTCGACGGCGACCTCACCGCCCGGGCTCGCGAAACGGCCACGCCCTTCGGCAACCTGCCCGATCAGATCGATTACTCCGACTATCGCTCCGTCAACGGCGTACGGCTGCCGTTCCGCGCGCAGTGGTCGCGAGCGGATTACCGCGTGACGTTTACGGTGACGAGTATCGAGTAAGGCGACGGAGCGCCGGCGTCGTGTTACCAGAGAATGTTGAGGGGGTTTGCCGGTTCGGCGGCGAGAACGCCAGCGCTCCATTACAGCGGCGGCGCTTCGCGCCAGTAGTTGGTTTCGCGTTCGAAGAAGTTTGCGGCGCGGAAGAGGGCGCGTTCGGCGAAGTGCGGGGACATGATCTGCAGCGATAGCGGCAAATGGTCGTGTGAAAAGCCGGAAGGGATGGCGGTTGCGGGGATGCCGACTAGGTTCGCTGGCGCGGTGAAGATGTCGGAGAGGTACATCGCCAGCGGATCGTCCGTCTTTGCGCCGATTGGAAACGCGACTTCGGGCGTGGTTGGTGTCAGCAGGAAGTCGACGCGCGAAAAGGCGGCGTCGAAATCGGCGCGCAGTTTGGCGCGGACGGCCTGGGCGCGGCCGTAGTAGGCGTCGTAGTAGCCGGACGACAGCGCGAACGTGCCGAGCATGATGCGGCGCTTCACTTCGTCGCCGAACCCTTCGCCGCGCGATTCGAAGTAGACCTCGCGCAGCGACTTCGCGCGATCGCTGCGATGTCCGAAGCGAATCCCGTCGAACCGCGACAGATTCGCACTCGCCTCGGCATTGGCGATGATGTAGTAGATGGCGATGGCGTATCCGATGGACGGAACGCTGACTTCTTCGATGATCGCGCCGCCGCCGCGAAGGACGGCCAACGCGTCGTCAAAATTCGCGCGGACTTCTCCCTCCAACTGCGCGACCGCTTCGCGCACGACGCCGAAGCGGAGTCCGCGAACGCCGGCGTCGAGATCGGCCGAATAGTCGTCGACCGCGTTCGTCGCGGACGTCGAATCGAGCGGATCGTGTCCCGCGATCATGCCGAGGAGATCGGCGCATTCGCGGACGGTCTTGGTGACGATGCCGATCTGATCGACGCTCGATCCGAAGGCCACGAGGCCGTTGCGGCTGACGCGGCCATAGGTCGGTTTGAGTCCGACCACGCCGCAGAGCGCGGCCGGCTGGCGCACCGAGCCGCCGGTTTCGGAGCCAAGAGCGGCGGGGACCATGCGCGCGGCGACGGCGACGGCAGAACCGCCGGACGAGCCGCCCGGAACGCGCGACGGATCCCACGGATTGCGCGCCGGACCGAACGCCGAATGCTCGGTCGAAGAGCCCATCGCGAATTCATCGAGATTCGTTTTGCCGGCGATGCTGCAGCCGTTCTCGCGCAGGCGGGCGACCGCCGTGGCATCGAACGGCGATTGAAAGTTGGTGAGGATTCGCGACGCGCAGGTCGTCGGCATGTCGGTGGTGACGATGTTGTCCTTCACCGCCACCGGCATGCCCTCGGCCGCGTTTCGCGCGACGTGGAGAAATGCATTCAACTTCGGATTGAGACGATCGATCGCAGCAAGCGACGCCGCGGCCAGCTCTTTGCCGCTCGCCTGCGCTTTCGCTTCATGCCACGGCAGGTTCAGAAGATCAGTCACCGATCACCTTCGGGACGATGAAGTGGCCGTCCTCGCTGAAGGCCGGCGCATTCGCGGCGACGGCCGCACGATCGACGGGCGGACGCGGCTCGTCGTCGCGCAACGGCGTCGATTCCGCGGCGGCGGTCCACTCGAATCCGTCAACGTCGACTTCGCGGAGCTGGTCGATGTACGAGAGGATCTTCGTCATCTCGCCCGCCATTCGCTCGAGCGCCGGTTCATCGAACTCGAGGTGCGCCAGATCGGCGATGCGCTTCGCCTCGACAACATCGATCTTCATGGGCGGTGAGTGTAACCGCGGACAGCAAGCTGCGCGATCGTGCAAGTGGGACTTGTGAGACGTAGCGCCGGCGGCTCGCCGGCTGGACCGCCGCCGGCTCGGCGGCGTTTGATGCGCGACGCGCCAGCGAGCCGCTGGCGGTACAGCCGCCGGGCCGGCGGCGCTACGTCGGCACTACGCGCGGAGTTTGTCGAGGATCTCGCGCTCGGTCGGGAACCGGCCCTCATCGCGTTTCGAGAAAATCTGCTTCCCGTCGACGCTGACCACGAAGATGCCGCCGCTACCGCGGACGATCTCGCTGTCGATGCCGAATTCTCGTTTGATCTCAGCCGCCAGACTGGAGGCTCGGGGGAGATAGTTTCAAACCCCGCAGTAGTCGATTCGAACGTGCATGGTTACGTAGTCTTCACCAGGATCGCCGTCACGTTGTCGAGGCCGCCGCGGGCGTTGGCTGTGTCGATCAACTCTTTACAAGCCTTCTCGAGATCGTCGGCGTTCTCGGTGACGAGCTTCAGAATCTCATCTTCGGGAACCATGCCAGTGAGGCCGTCAGAGCAGAGGAGGTAGACGTCGCCTGGTTGGCTGTCGATCTCCGACGCATCCGGATTGACCGCCAGCGCGCCGCCGAGGGCGCGGGTGATCACGTTGCGGAGGGGATGTTTCTCGGCCTCGGCTTCGGTCAGCATCCCGGCCTGGACCTGCTCGTAGACCCAGGAGTGATCGTTGGTGATGCGCGAGATTTTTCCGCTGCGGATCATGTAGGCGCGCGAGTCGCCGACGTGCGCGACCGAAATCTTGCCGTCGTCAGCCATGCACGCGACGACCGTCGTGCCCATGCCGCGCAGCTTGGCATCTTTGCGCATCGCTTCGAGGACGCGCGTGTTGGCCATGCGCAACGCCGCCATGAGGCGGTTCGTCGTGCGCGTGTAGTGCTCGTCGTAGGCGTGCGGCCAGGTGCCGTCATCCTCTTTCGTGTGGACGATGAATTCGGAGATGGAATCGACAGCGATGCGCGAGGCGATCTCGCCGGCGGCGTGGCCGCCCATGCCGTCGGCGACGAGGAAAAGCTTCGCCTCATCCGCGACGAGGAAGGTGTCCTCGTTGTGCTGGCGCTGCCGTCCGACATCGGTGAGGCCGTATGCCTTCACGTCCATTCCCACTCAGCCCTTTTTGAAAAGGGTAAACCCCTTTCCGCCTTCTTTGGTTTCGGTGCGCTGCCGCAATTCGGAGAGTGCCGTACGGATTTCAATATTGTCGGCGTCCCACTGTAACGCTTCCTCGAGGTATCTCTCAGCCTTTGCCGCGAGGCCGGCGCGTTTGCAGATCAGACCCGCATCCTTTAGATAGACCGCGTTCATCGGCTCGCGCTGCACCGCAGTTTCGATGGCCTGCACGGCCTGGCGCGCATACGACGGAATGCGCGTAGCGGCTTGTGCGAGGTAGTGAAAGGCCTTGCCGTCCTGCGGATTGTGTTTGGCGGCCATGTCGAAGTTTTCGTACGCACTACGATAGTCGCCATCGCGGTACGCTTTGACACCAATTGATAAATACGCCTTCCCGACCTGAGCGAAATCGGCAGCGCCGCCCGCCGCGCGTCCGGGCGAGGCGATCTCGGCATCGTGCTGCTTTCTTCGCGCAGGATTCGTGAGCACGTTCACCGCCTCGGTGAGCGTCTGGAACTTGCGCTCCGCTTCTGCTTTGTCGGGGCCGGAGTAGCGGTCGGGATGCTGCTCGCGCGCGAGGCGGCGGAAGCGATCGCGAATCTCCGGCTCGGAGGCGGAGCGATCGACGCCGAGCACTTCGTAGTAGTTGACCTTCATTCAGGCTTTGTGGCTTCGCTGCAGGAACATCTTCCGGGCCAGGCTGCGGACCGTGTCGCTCACGC
>JAXDIO010000155.1:0-18204 GCA_034663965.1 Thermoanaerobaculia bacterium
ACCGAGCGCCAACTGACGCTCATCAGAGTGCGAATGGAAGCAGGGTCACGACGAAGCTTCGGAAATGGTGGCGCCGCTCACGGCGGCGCACTTGACAGATGTGGGCCTTCTCATGGAAGCCGGCGAGACGCCAGCGCTCTGGCCGCGCAACGCTTAGGTTGAGACGATTGGTCTGAAGACGTGGGATACGGTTCTTACGCCCGCTTCGCGGACGGAACTGGCCGCATCCACGCTGGTCCGAGCCTCGCGATTTTGGCGAAGACTGGGCACGACTCGTCGTGCGCGCCTTCGAGGTAGCCGCAGCTCAGGAGGAAGGAGCCGGTGATCTCGCCGCCCGTGAAGACGAACGTTTTCTTGAACAGGCGCACCCATTCGTCTTTGCTTCGCGGGTGATGCGTGTCGAGCCAGGCGGCAAATGAGCCGTGCGATTTGCGAAGTTGGATGATGCGGCGCGCGTTTTCGATCGCCGCGTCGATCTTCAGGCGATTGCGAATGATGCCGGCGTCGTTGAGCAGACGTTCGCGGCGTTTGTCGGTGAAGCGCGCCACGAGATCGATGTCGAAATCAGCGAACGCGGCGCGGAAGTTGTCGCGCTTTTTCAGGATCGTCAGCCACGACAGGCCGGCTTGATTGATCTCCAGCACGAGGCGCTCGAAAAGCGCGTTGTCGTCCGCGATCGGGAAGCCGTATTCATCGTCGTGATACGGCCCGTGAAACGGATGACCCGGCGCGATGTCGCAGTAGCTCATCCCACCCTCCGCTCTTCCACCGTCGTCGAAAACGACTGGTCATCGACGTCGAGGTAGAGCTGACGTTCGGTGATCGTCAACGAGAGCGATGCGCGGCGCGGGAGGATTTCGGCGACGCGTTCGATGAATCCGCGGCCGAAGGTGTAAATGCGAATGTCGTCGCCGCCGTGGATCTTTTTTCCGGCGAGCTGATTGAGCACCATGGCCGGATCGCGATGCGTGTAGATGGCGGCGCGGCCGGCCAACTTGCTGCCGCGGTGCAAACGATCGGCGTCCGGTGCGCCGACTTCGATCCAGGCGGTGATGCGTCCGGTGAGATCGCGCACGAGCACCGCCGGCTCGTCGCCCGACGCGACCCCCTCGGTCAGCGCGATGCCGTCCGTGTATTCGAGGCAGTAGGCGAGCACGCGCGTCAGCATGTACTCGGCAGTCTCGGACGGCTGCCGCGCGACGTGCAGTTCGAACGTCTCGTAGACGCCGCGGTCGACGTCCGAGAGTTGGACCGTGAAGCGGTACATCGTCGCCGTGAGCGCCACTACTTCGAATCGTCCTCGTAATCCATGTGCAGCTTATGCATCACGCGATGGATGAACGGCGCGAGGAGCAGGCCGAGCACTCCGATGAAGACCAGGCCGGAGAAGAGGGCGTAGAGCGAGGCGAAGACCTTTGCGGCGTTGGTCTGCAGCGGGTCGACCGGACCCATGCCGCCGAGGATCATCGAGGCGTTCAGGAGCGAATCGACCCACTTTAGATCTCCGATGAAGTGATAGCCCGCTACTCCCGCGCCGAGCGCGATCGCGCAGGCCAGGATCGAATAGCCGAAGTGGCCGATGACCCGCCGCGCGAACTGCATACGCGTCAGGAGGCGATCGGTACGGTGTTCGTACATGGGGCCGGAATTAGATCATGCGCCGCGGATTGGGTTTTGCATTGAATGACGGCAGGTAGCCTCTTCAGTACTCAAACGGCTGAGCCATTGTGAGCAACAACACGTCTCATCGCCGGAAGTAGACCGACATTGGAACGCGTTGTATCTACAAATAACGATGCTACGACGTCTTCCAACGGCAGTGTTCTGCGCGGCCGCGCTCGCTGTCTCTCTGCCGGCTGCTGCCCAGACCGTCTTCGTATTCGACACCTTCACAGTCGGTGCGAACACGATGCTGGAGTCGCACGCGCCGAACACTGGTGGCGCGTGGACGCGGCAGACCGGCGGCAGCGGCATCATTCTGAACGCCGCGGCCGACAACGCCCGCAACGTTGCGGCTACTGACTGGAGCGTCTACACGAACGCAACCATCGCGCCGGCCGCCGAGGTCGTCGTGGGCGTTACGGTGACGTTCACAAATGCGAATACGAACAACTTCATCGACCTCTACGGCCGCGCTTCCGTCAGTCTCTTGCAGGCGTATTCGATGCGGCTGGTTGCTGGCGGTGCGAACAACCTCACGCTGATTCGATGGAACGGGGGTACGCCGACCACGATCGCGACGGCCACGGTCGCCGTCACCCTGAATTCGGCGATTTCAATCGTGCTGTCGCTGAAGAACGCCTCCAAGTCGGTACAGATCAACGGCGTCACGGTGGCGTCGAGCGCGGACAACACCGTCACTGGCGCAGGCATCGTCGCGATCGGTATGCAGAGCAACGTTGCCGCGCAGACGATCGCCGATACCTTCTTTGCATCGACATTCTCGCCGACAGCCGTCGATCACCTCGATGCCGTCGCTACGCGTGACGACGGACGCACGCTCGTGGAGTGGTCCACTGCGCGCGAGGTGCAGAACCTCGGCTTTCGCATCGCGCGCGACGACGGTGACGGCCGACGTGTGCCGGCTTCGCGAGGACTCATCGCCGGCGCGGCCTTCATGGTCGCGGGAGCGTCGCTGCCGGCCGGCAATTCCTATCGCTGGATTGACAGCGATCCGCGCGCGAAAACGGCGAAGGCGTGGTGGATCGAAGACGTCGATCTGCACGGCCACGGCGTCTGGCACGGTCCGTTCGCGCCGCGGCCGGCGAGCATCGATCCGCGCCTCAATCTTTCTCAAACGTTCAGCGATCCGGGTCAGCACAACGGCGTTGCCGTTCATGCGCGGCTGCGGCCTGTGACGATGGAGGCCGCGAGCGGCGATCGCCGCCGCGCCATCGTTCCTTTCGCTGATGCGACGAAAAAGCAGAAAGAACTTGCCGCGTCCGATGCGATCAAGATCGGCGTTGCCTCGGACGGTCTGTATCGCGTCACGCGCTCCCAGCTTGGTCTTGCCGCAGATGCCGATCTGCAAACGCTGCATCTCTTCGCCGACGGTCTGGAGGTACCGCTTGCAATCGACGCGGACGCGATCCTCTTCTACGGCCGCGCGCTCGATACGGCATCGACCGCGACGCGCATCTACTGGCTCGCCGCCTCAAGCGGCACGAGCTTGCGAATGAACTCCGCGTCGCTCGTGTCCGCTCCTGTGAGCACGCGCACGAACTTCCTGGCCACCGCGGAACGCAGCGAAAAGGTCTACTTCGTGACGTTCGCCGCCGACGCCACGCCGGACAATTTCGTCGGCCCGCTCGTGTCGACCGACGCGACGAAGCCGACCACGCAGACGCTGCAAATCCGCCATCTCGATCCCGCAGGTGCGTCGGCAAAGGTCACAGCCGACCTGCAGGGATCGAGCGATATCGGATCCGAGGGCGAACATCACGTAACCGTCTCGCTGAATGGTCAGCAAATCGGCGAGATGACCTTCGCGGCGTTGTCACGTGCGACGGCTACCTTCGACGTCGCTACGTCGTTGCTGCGCGAGGGCGGCAACACCATCTCGTTCGCGGCGTTGAACGGCGACGCTGATGCGAGCGTCGTCGTCTCCGTCGCCATCACCTATCCGCACACGCTGGTCGCGGATGACGATCGGTTGCTCGCGGTCGTCGATGGTGGCGCGCAGACATCGATCGCCGGATTTAGCTCCAACGACATTCAGCTCGTCGACATCACCGACGAGCGCATGCCCATTCGCGTCGTGCCGCTGCATGCGGAGAACGGGCAGGTCACATTCATCGCGCCGCCCAACGGTCCGCGAACGATTCTGGCTATCGCGTCGTCGAAGCTTGCGCCGCCAGCGTCCATCATTCGCAACGAGCCTTCCTCGCTTTCCACCGCGGCGGGCGCCGACGTCGTCATCATCAGCCATCCATCCTTCCTCGCCGCGCTCGATCCGCTCGTGAAATTGCGGCAGTCGCAGGGGCTGAGCGTCATCGTGGCGAACATCGACGACGTCTACGACGAGTTCAATTACGGCGCGAAAGACCCGCAGGCCATTCGCTCATTTCTCGTGAACGCGAAACGCTGGCAGACGCCGCCGCGCTATGTTGTCCTCGTTGGCGACGCCAGTTTCGACGAGCGCGTCTACCTCGGACTCGGTGATTTCGATTTCGTTCCCACAAAGCTCCTGATGTCCGATCTGCTGCTTACGGCCTCGGACACCTGGTTCACCGACTTCGATGACGATGGCGCGCCGGACATCCCGATCGGTCGCCTCTCCGCGCGCGTTGCCGGCGATGTCGCCGCCGAGGTTGCGAAGATCGTTGCCTACGAGACGGATACGCAGCCGCCGTCGCGGAAGGTTGTGCTCGTCAGCGACGCCGATGCGGCTCTCGACTTTCACGCGAACAGTGTCGCGCTCGAAAACAGCATTCCGGCCGGCTTCGACGTGGTCGATATCAACGTCGCGGCGAGCGGCGGGCCGTCCGCGCGCCAGCAACTGTTGAGTACTTTCGACGACGCGCTACTCGTCAACTACATCGGCCATGGCTCGGTCGAAATCTGGAGCAACATCTCGTTCTTCGGGCGCGCCGACGTCGGCACTCTGCCGTCTGGTGGACGCACGCCGATCGTCTTGGCCATGACCTGCCTGAACGGCTACTTCCACGACGTCTACACCGACAGTCTCGCCGAGACCCTGCAACGCGCGCCGAACGGTGCGGTCGCGGTGTGGGCGTCGTCGGCGCTGACCAGTCCCGAGACACAACTGCCGGCCGACGAAGCGTTGCTCCACGCGCTCCTCGCCGGCAGCGGCAGCCGCCTCGGCGACGCCGTCGCCGCCGCGCAGAAGAGCTCCTTCACGCCGGACATCCGCCGCACGTTCGTCCTCTTCGGTGATCCGGCCATGCGCGTGCGCACGCAGTAGCTGAGAAGCGTTTCACCACAAAGACACAAAGAGCACAAAGGTTTTCTTTGTGAACTTTGTGCCTTTGTGGTGAAACGCTTTTTACAACTGCCCTTCGAGCAGCGGCAGCACCAGCCGTGCAGCCCATGCGCGAAGCCGCCAGGCGCGAGGCGCAGCCGGACGCCGTTCGCGCGCGCCGACCGTCCATGCGTGATTGATGTGTTGATCGATCGATGCGAGGAGTTCCCGCGCCAGCGTTTCGTCCTCAGCCACGCACATCACCTCGGTATTCAGATTCGCGGAGCGCGGATCGAGGTTGTACGAGCCGACCAGCATCGTCTTCCCGTCGATCACCAGCGTCTTCGCGTGCAGCGTGTCGGGGCCGCGGTACTCGCGCAGGTCGATGCCGTCTCGCACCATGCGCCGCCGGTATTTGATGTAGCCGGCGAACGGAAGCGCGCCGTCGCACGATCGCAGCGAGTTCGTGACGATGCGCACGCGCACGCCTTCGTGAAGCTTTTTCTCGAGCAGCGTGAGCATCGATCCGCCGGGAACGAGGTACGGCGACTCGATGACGATTTCGGATTTCGCAGTGTCGATGACGTCAGCCAGTTGATCGGCCACGCGATCGCCCGGCTGGCCCGCGAGCGGATCATGAAGGAATCGCACCCCCTCGGCGTTCTTCTGGCCTTCCGACCAATTGCGGCCAGTGTTCAGAGCGACGAATCCTTCGAGCTCGTTGCCCGTGGCCGCATCGTCGAGCAGCCGTGACGCCTTCACTTTGTCCGAGGCCGAAACGCGAACGCGGAGATCGCTGACGTCGCTGCTTCCCCACAGATCTTCGAATCGCTTCTGCGCTTGCGCGGCCGAGGGACCATCGACGTAGACATCGCGATCGACGAAGTTGCGTTTGCGAAGTCCGAAATACTCCTCGGCGAGATTGCGGCCGCCGGCGATGAAGCGTTCGCCGTCGACGACCACAACCTTCTCGTGCATCCGATGGAAGAGCCACGTCGGATGGCGAAACGTCAGCGCGTGATACACGCGAACCTCCACGCCTTCATCGCGCAAATGCGCAAGGACGGCGCGCGGGATGTGCTGAAAATTCGCGTCGACGATCAGCCGCACGTTGCCGACGCCGCGCCGTTTCGCGTCGCGCAGCAACGCCAGCGCAGTGATGGTGATGCGGTCGTTGTGTGCAAGAAAGTAGACGGCAGCGATCTCTTTTTGGGCCTGCTGGATGATGTCGACGCGCGCCTGGGCGGCGTCGCGGTCATCGTCGAGAACGCGGAAAACGTCTGCGTGCGCCGTCGCGGCGAGGGTGACTGCGAGGAGTAGCGCGGCAGTTCGCACGATCCTGCGCTGTGCATGAGGTGAACCACCCTGGGACCGCGGGCGTCCCGCCCGCTTTTGCAGTCGCGCGAACTCAGCGGGCGAGACGCCCGCGCTCCCAGTGGCAATACTCTCGACGGTTATTTGTTATCATCCGCGTCCAACTCCAAGACCGGGAACTCCAATGAAGCGACTGCTCCTATCGATCGCCGTAACCCTCGCGTTCGCTGTGCCTATGCTTGCAGCGGACTCATCCGACACTGAGATCACGTCGCTCGTCACGCAGGCTCCTGGTTTGCGGCCGGACGTCCTCAAGCTCGCGCTCGCCGCCGCCACGCGCGCCGAGGACAACGGACTGATTCCGAAACGCAACTTGCTGACGGTCATCGATTACTCGCTGCCGTCATCGCAGCCGCGCCTCTTCATCTTCGACCTCGCAAAACACAAGCTCCTCTTCCGCGAACTGGTCGCGCACGGCAAATCGAGCGGCGGCAACATCGCCAACTTTTTCTCCAACAGCCCCGGCAGCCTCGCCACCAGCCTTGGCCTTTTTGTAACCGCGGACACGTACAACGGCGGCAACGGCTACTCGCTGCGCCTGCGCGGACTCGAAGAAGGCGTGAACGACATGGCGTGGGATCGCGCCATCGTTCTGCACGGCGCGTCGTATGTCAGCAACGAGGCCGTCAAAGTCCTCGGCCGCCTCGGCCGCAGTTGGGGATGCCCGGCCGTGCGTCCGGAGATCTCGCAGCAGATCATCGACACGATCCGCGGCGGCAGCCCGGTCTTCGCCTACTACCCGGACCAAAGCTGGCTTTCGACCTCGGCGTTTCTCAAGCAGGTGAAGCAGGCGACGGGCGTCCTCGCCAACGCGCTCCATTAACTACGCGCCGAACTTCCCCGCCTGATAGTCGCGAATCGCCTGCACGATTTCTTCGCGCGTGTTCATCACGAACGGCCCATGCGCGACCACCGGCTCACCGTACGGTTTCGCATGGCCGAAGAGGATGAGCGCGTCGCCGATCGCTTCGACTTCAATCTCATCACCGTCATCGTTCCAATCGATGAGATGGAACGCTTCGCCGATCGTGAGCTTCCCGCGGACGATGTAGAAGAAGACGTTCCGTCCGCGCGGCGCCGGAAGCACGATGCGGCTTCCCGCCGTCAGCACGACGGTCATCATGTGTACGTCCGTCAGCGATGCGATCGGACCTCGATGTCCGCTCCAGTCGCCAGAGATGAGATTGACGGTTACGCCGCCGTTGTCGAATGACGCGATCTCATCCTTCTGCAATCCGACATAGCGCGGCTCGGTGAACTTCAAACGCGACGGCAGATTGATCCAGAGCTGCAGGATCTCCAGCGGCCCGCCGCGTTCGAGAAACTCGGGCGGCGAAACCTCCTCGTGTTCCAGACCGCGTCCCGCCGTCATCCACTGCACGCCGCCCGTTTCGATGACGCTCTCGTGTCCGCCCGTATCGCGATGCGTCAGCGATCCTTCGACGATGAACGTCACCGTCTCGAACCCGCGATGCGGATGCGGTCCAAACGGCAGCCCGCGATTCCGCGGCGGATACACCTGCGGCCCATGATGATTGAGAAAGAGAAACGGATCGATCTGCTCGATCTCATCGTTCGGCAACGGCCGCCACGTATGCAGCTCGCCGATGTCATCGCGAAGCGCGCGGTATTGCTTACGGATGGTGCGCAGGTTCATCGAAGCAACTACGCCGCGCTTTGAAGGTGACGAATCTCTTTGATCATTTCTGGAATGCTCGGGGCGGCGTTACGAGGCTGAAAGCCGTGAGCCACGGCGTTTCGGAACTGCATCAGCTGGTGTAGCTTTTCATAGGTTTGCGGATTCAAACCACCGAGCTCGTAGATCTGGTTGAGGACACGAGCCGAGCTTTGGCGCTCGATCTGAGGGGCAGCGCTTTGCGCGCGGCGGCGAAGGATCGTTTCGAGCGCCGAATAGGCAATGAGGCCGGCGGCCTCCAAGTGTCCTTCTCGTGAAAGGGTCTCCGCATTCTCAAGCATCCGAGTGACCTTCGCGTCGTCAGCCAGTTCCTCCTGTCCTGGGACGTCTGGTGCGACCGGCGGGCTGACGAACGCCACCTCGTAACGCCATCCCGGGTTGAGTTCGACAACTTCGGCAAGTCTCTTGGCCTCATCGCCGTTAAAACGTGCAGGCGATATGACTTGGACGATCACCTTATCCGTCGGAGACTCAGCGATGACGTCAGCCACGAAACCTCGGAGGAAGGCCGGTAGGTCATCTTCTGCCGGTTCAAGACGAACGTCATATCCCTTTCGCCGGTACTCCATGGCCACCGCGGCCAGCCTGTCTTCTTCCATCTGGGATCTGCTCATTGAAAGGCCTCGATTCTTGAAGACTGATCAACGACAACATGAATGAAATCGCTTCCTCCGTCAAAGCCCCGCGCAAGTAACGCCGTCATTGTGATGCCCTTGTCAAAGACTTTGCGACGCATGCTGGCGACGAGGTCGACTACTTGCTTATCGTCAACGTACGCGATGTCTTTCAATGCGTCCTGAATCGGTTTAACGATGTTGTCCAAATCGGCGATGGGCTCGCTGACGTAGAAGTATGCAAGCCGAAGGGCCACCTCGGTCGATACGGGGAGCTGAACTGTTGCGGCGTTTCGTCCCTTTCCCTGTACCCGTTGTTGCCAGAACTTCCGATTGTCGGAAGACCCCTGCGACGACACAGGGGTTCCGATCACGACGAATTCGAGAAGCGGCAATCGCGCTCATTCTACGGCTTATTGAACCGCACCCGGTGATTGGTGGGGTCGAACGTGACCACGTAATCTTTCAGGAAACGGAAGCCGAGGTTGGCGACGGGGAAGAGATCGACGAAATCGACGCGTGGGTCGGTGAGCGTGATCGCGCCGACGTGCGCTTCACCCTTCAGCGGCGCGGAGTAGATGTCGAACTCATTGCCGACGGTGCGGCCGTGGCCGACGACTTGCGGCTCGCTCGCGAGCGGCAGCGATTTCGCGAGCGAAAGCGGTATCGAGAGGAGCGCGGGGCTGCCGCTGTCGATGTCCGTTGACACCTTCTGGCCGGCCACATCGATGTCGATGTTGGGGACGCCGTGCTCGACGCGGTAGGTGAGGATTTTCGCGCCGTCCGCGGCCGGAAGCGCGCCGCCGTCGACATTGAAGCGGCTGTTGGGGTAGTCGAAGGTGACGATCAGACCGTTGAAGAGTTGCAGACCGATCACGCCGTCGATTCCTTCGAAGTGCGGACCGCCTTCGCTGACTTCGACCTGGCCGAAGTGCGCGTCACCGACGTCGACCGACTCGGCGCTGAAGACACGCATGGTCCGCTGATTCTTGCCACTCGGATCGCCGCCGATCGATTCGCCGATCACGGGCAGTTCCAATGTCTTCGCGACGGCGGGCGTGACCTCGATCATGCCGCCGAAGCCGGTGTCGACCTGGAAGCGGAACGGGCCTTTGCCGTTGACCTTCGCTTCGATGACCGGTACGTGGCGGGTGAGCTCCATCGGAAGCTGCACCTTGCCGTGAATCATCACCTCGCCCGGTCCCTCGGGCCCACGCCGCTGCCGGCGCTCCGCTCCGCCCATGCCGAGGAGTTTTCGCACCTCGGAGCCGACCTCCATCGCCGCGGGCGGATCGAAGTTCGACAGGACGATGACGGTGTAGGGCGGTGCGATTTCGAGAACGGCGTTCACTCCGGGCGAGCCGCCGGCGACGCCGATGTTGCGCTGGCCGGGACCATCGAGCTTGCCGCTGAAGATCCAATCGGTCCAGCGCTTTGGCAGCAGTTTGTCGGCGAGGAGCGCCTGCGAGAAGCGGAGCAGATCGGCCGCGGTCGAGTAGCCGCCGCCGGCCGAACTCGGTTTGGCAGGAAGAGTGTTGATGTTGCTCTGCCGCGTCGGCAGCGGACCATCCGGTCCGCGCTTCGTCAGGCCGACCGCGCGGTTTGGCACGTTCTCATCGACCGCGTACGACGCGGTGTCGGTCATGCCCGCGGGCTTGGTGATGTGATCGCGGATGTAGTCGTAGTAGCTCTGCCCCGAAACCTTCTCGATGATCAGCCCGAGGACGACGAAGCCGGCGTTCGAATACTTTTGATCGGACCCCGGCTCGAATTGGAGCGGCGCTCCGGCGAAGAGAGGCACGTAGTCGGACAACTTTCGAATCGACGCGTGCGAGGTCATGAACTTCGGTCCGAAAATGTCGCCGAGTCCGGAGCGATGCTGGAGCAGTTGCTCGATGGTGATCTTGTCCGCCGACGGCACCGGCAGGTCCGGCAGATGTTTGCTGATGGTGTCGCTGAGCGACAGCTTGCCGGCCGCGGCGAGTTGGCCGATGGCGACGTGCGTGAAGATTTTGGTGATCGATCCGAGGTTGAATTTCGTGTCGGCGCGGTTGGCGATGCCTTTGGCGGGATCGGCCATGCCCCACGCGCGCGACAGCAGCGGCGTTCCGTCCTTCGCGACGAGCACGACGCCGGAGAATTTATCCTCGGCTGCGGCTTTGTCGACGGCGGCGGTGATTTGATCGATGGGTGTTTGTTGCGCTGCCAGCGCCGAAGCGATCAGCAGCGCCAGTGTGCAGATGAATGTCTTCATGATTGCCTCCAGCCAGCAACGTACGCGGCAGTTGTGAAGCGATGATGAAGATGTGTGGCACAGACACTCTTGTCTGTGCTTTATCGCGCGATCGGCAGCGTGAACGAGAACGTTGAGCCCACACCCACCTCACTCTCCGCCCACACCCGTCCGCCGTGCGCGGCTACGAGTTGGCGGACGATGGAGAGGCCGAGGCCGGCGCCGCCGGTGGTGCGGGATCGGGAGACGTCGACGCGGTAGAAGCGCTCGAAGATGCGCGGGAGTTCGCCGGCCGGAATGCCGGCGCCGCTGTCGATGACGCGGATGATCGCTTCGTTTCCCGTTCGCTCCCAGGTGATTCGGATATCGCCCGGCTTTTCCATGTGCGCGACGGCGTTCGCCAGAAGATTTGTCAGGATCTGCACCGCGCGCCGCGCATCGGCGAGGACGATGACGTCGTCGTCGCCTTCGACAACGATCGCGACGCCGCGTTCGCGCGCGCGCATCTCCATGCCGGCGGCGGCGCGTTTCGCGAGCGCCGTCACCGGCACCGGCTGCGCGTCGATCTCCAACCGTCCCGCTTCGGCCAGCGCGAGATCCTGAAGATCGTCGACGAGATGCGCGAGACGCATCATCTCGTCATGTAAAAAACCAATCCGCTCCGGCGTCGGAGTCGTGAGTCCGTCCTGCATCGACTCCAGTTCGCAGCGGATGTTCGTCAGCGGCGCGCGCAGCTCGTGGGCGACATCGCTGACCATTCGCTTGCGTTGCTCCTCGTTGCGATCGAGCGCGGCGGCCATTGCGTTGAATCCGCGCGCCAGCTCCGCCAGCTCCGCGCCGCCGGCCGGCTCGACGCGAACGGCCAGATCGCCCGACTCCATCCGCCGCGCCGCCGCGGTGAGCCGCTCGACCGGAACGCTGATCCAGCGGGCGATGGCGATGGCCATGAGAATGCCGAAGAGCGTTGCGCCGAGAAACGTCCAGAAGAATGAGCGGTCGAGTGAGCCAGTCGGTGGCGGCAGCGCGTCTTTGTGCGCCGGAAGGATGAAGATCGAACCGGCCGTGGCGCCGTTCGCATCGCGCACGATCATCTGCGGTCCG
The DNA here is from genome assembly GCA_034663965.1 of Thermoanaerobaculia bacterium. Classification (GTDB taxonomy): domain Bacteria; phylum Acidobacteriota; class Thermoanaerobaculia; order Gp7-AA8; family Gp7-AA8; genus JADGNZ01. The sequence continues at coordinate 11,940 of JAXDIO010000155.1, forward strand.
CGGATCAACTCGCGCGTGCGGCCACCGGCGATTGTGCGCGTGATTGTGAGCGTTCCGTCCGGCGCGAGATCGAGCGTCGCGCCACGAAGAGCCTTCGACGTTGCCGCCAGACGATTGTGTTCGTCGAAGAGCGCGATATCCGATCCGGAAGCGCGTGACATTGCGTCAACGGCCGGCTCGACGTCGGCCCACGAACCATGCGCGCGGTAGTAATCGGCGACAGTCTTCGGCATCAGCGGCCGCCGTCCGGCGTGTACTTCGACGTCAAACTTGCGAATCTCGTAATGCGCCACGCGCGTGGAAATGATCGCCGTCGTGCCGATGGTGACCGCGACCAGCGCCGCGACCATGGCGATGAGGCGGCCGCGCAATGTGGTCACGATGCGCATCACGCCACCAGTTTGTAGCCGATGCCGAAGATGGTGGCGATGATTTCCGCGCCGACTTTGCGCCGTAGGTTCTTGATGTGCGCGTCGACGGTGCGGTCGAGACCTTCGAAGTCGTCGCCGAGCGCGAGCCGCGCCAGCTCGTCGCGGCGGAAGACGCGGCCGGGCGCGCGCGCCATGGCCAGCAACAGGCGCAGCTCGGTCGCGGTGAGCGTGACCGGCGCGCCGTCGACCGTGACTTCGCAACGCTCGGGATCGATGGTCAACGCGCCGGCGATTACGCGCGGCGATTTCTCCGTCGTCCCGCTGCGTCGCAGCACAGCTTCGACCCGCGCTACGAGTTCGCGCGGACTGAACGGCTTGGTCAGGTAGTCATCCGCGCCGAGTGAGAGGCCGGTCAGCTTGTCATGCTCTGTCGTTTTCGCCGTCAGCATGATGATCGGAATGGCCGAGGTCTCGCGCAGCATCCGGCACACTTCCAACCCGCCGACGCGCGGCAGCATCAGGTCGAGCACGACCAGATCGGGCGCGAACGTCTGCACCAGCTCCAGCGCCTTCGCGCCATCGAGCGCCGACGCGGTCGCGTATCCCGCGTGCGACAGATAGCGATCGAGCGTCTCGCAGACTTTCGGATCGTCATCGACGATGAGGATGCGCCGCATCCGCTCATCGTACGGGGAGTTGTGAAGTTTTCATGAAGGCGCGGCTGTCAGCCATCTATCTCACTACGTACGTACCTTTCGGCTGCGTCGAAAGTGAACAGAAGCTTGCATCCGTGTTTCGCCAGCTCTTCCTCGATCTGCGGAACGCGAAAATCGTTCGCGTTTTGCGTAACAAATACCTTCGGCTCCCCGTTGCGCCTGGCGTGATCGATAACAGTGGTGTAGACGATTGAGTCTTGTGGCGAGAGGTCGTAGAGGAGTTCCGTCAAATGTGCTTGCCTCACAACCGACGGCTCTGTCGGAAGAACGGTCGCCTGTCCCAGGAGAGCGTGAACAGCTGATTCAAGCCGACGCCGGTCCTGTTCAGCGGTATCGATCAGCGCAGCGACAAAGGCCTGACTCCGCGAGCCAATATCAATGAGCGGCCGTGATCGTGAAAGCTCGCCCAATTCCACGCGCACGTCGTCATGGAGACGGTTCCGACGCTTTACGTTGCGCTGCCAGGCTAAGCGTGCCTCAATGAGTGCGAACGCCGGAACGACGAGCGATATTTTTCCATCTCCTGCGAGATTGAGGAGCCGCTGGCAATCGTCTGATGTCGATCTGAGGTAGGCGAGCTCGAGAACGAAGTTCGTCTCGACGTAAACGATCAATTCCGCTGTTCCTCGCGGAGTACTCCGTTCTCAAACTGCTGCAGGCCGGCAGTGTGGATCCATTTCTCAACCGAAGGAGGAACGCTGCCTCCGCTCAAATCAGTGAGCCACGACTTCACGAGCAACTCGAAACTGAGACCGCTCATGTCCTCAAGCGACGTTTGAACGTCTTGAAGATAGGGTCCTAAAGCGTCTTCGGTGCGTGCGGAAAAGTCCGGTAGCTCCGAGCCTTCGTGGGGGTAGTGCTTCCAGAGATACAGGTAGTTGCGAAGAACAAGAAGAAGAAAGTGATTCGCCTGAGGTGAAGTGTGTCGGAGCACGCTTCTGGCGAGTCTTCCGGCCCACTCAACCGATGGCGAACTGATGCTCTTTGCCTCGACGAGCAGCAATTCGTCCGTGTGCGGCGATTCGACAACGAAATCGACGGCGCTTTCCATGGCCGAAGCTTACAGCAGAACCATTCGCCCCAGCCGCAGCCCCGCTCTACAATTCGCACATGCGGCTTCGAAATCTGGCGCTCCTGCTCCTTGTCGCGCTGACCGCGTGTACCGAACGCCAGGAGGCGGATCAACTCGGCCTGGCGCGCAAGCACCTGCATAGCGCGCCGTGCGGCGCGACGACGGCGGTGGCCGGGGCGGCCGGCGTCAACACCGATCCGCGTCAGGTTTACCTTGGCGACTGGATGGTCATCTCGGTTTGTCACCTCGATGCGCTCGTGCGCGATGCCGAAGCGCAGCAGCAGTCCATTACGTTGTTCATCGAGGGGCTTGATACCGGCGTCGAACCCTCGGGGATCGATATCGAGGGCGGCACGTTGACCTTCGTGCTCGATCGGAACGCGAAGAACAAACACATCTGGAGCCAGTTCTTGTACGACCCGCTGTTCGATCCCGACGCCACCATGCGCCTCAGCGTCGGTATTGCTGGCGACCGGCCGTTGCCGCGCGCGGTGGGCGCGAACATGTCGATGCGTCTGGAGAAACTGTTCGTCGACCACTGGACGATGACGTGGCTGGCCCTGCTCATCGCCGTCGCCATCGCACTGGTGGTTTACGCGCGGCGCAGCGACATGCTGCGCGACGGGCCATCCGTCGATAGGGTCTACCAGCCCTACAGTCTGGCCCGCGTGCAGATGGCGTGGTGGTTCTTCCTGCTCGTGGTTGGCTACGTCTTCATCTGGCTGGTCACCGGCGAAGCCGACTCGATCGCGCCATCGCTGCTCGGTCTGGTCGGAATCAGTGCCGCCACCGCGCTTGCCGCGGTCGCGGTAACGCCGGCGTCGAGCAGCGGCCCGCGCGCCAGCAATGGATTCATGCGCGATCTCATCTCCGACGATCGCGGCGTGGTCGCGCTCGATCGATTGCAGGTCGTGGTCTGGACCCTCGTCCTCGGCGGAATCTTCCTGTCTTCGGTTCTCGCGTATCTGACCATGCCCGAGTTCAGCGCCACGATGCTGGCGCTGATGGGCATCAGCTCCGGGACCTACATCGGCTTCAAGCTGCCGCTGAAGAATGAAGAGCGAGTTCCGCCGCCGCCGGAGCCGTGACGGCGCCGATGGCGCCAATGAGATCGCTGAGCTCGTACGGTTTCATCAACGCGAGGATGCGGTTTTTTTCATTGGAGAGATTCAGCTCCACGTGACCTGTGGAGAAGACGATGGGCAGATCGGCGTGCTCCGCGCGGAGCAGCGGAATGAGATCGACTCCGTTGCCGTCCGGAAGATTCACATCGATGATGACTACTTGCGGGCGCGTCCGCCGCGCCGCTTCGCACGCGTCTCCCATGGCTTTCACCCACGTCGCCTCGTATCCCTCGGAGTTCAGCAGCTCTTCCAATCCCCGGCCGACCGACAGATCGTCTTCGACGAGCAGGACGCGCGTGACTCCGGGCGTCCCCCATGCGAGCGGCGCCGTGGACACTGGCGGTGCCTCGGCAGCCGGAACCAGCAGGTGAAACGCGGATCCGCCTTCCGGAAGGTTTTCCGCCGTGAGCATTCCGCCGTGGCCTTCGATGAGTCGCCGCGCGATGGCCAGGCCGAGGCCCGTGCCGTTGCGCTTCGTGGTGAAGAGCGGCTCGAAGATTCTGTCGAGGATTGCCGGCGCGATGCCGGGACCATCGTCGGACACGGAGATATGGACGAACTTCGCTTCCGCGCCGCTGACGCCGGGCGAGGCGGCCGGCGCGACACCGACATGGATCGTGCCGATGCTTCCGATCGCGTCGCGGGCATTGAAAACCAGGTTCGTGATGACCTGCTCGAGATGTTCGCGGTCGCCGCGGATGAACCGCACTTCGGGATCGATCGAGCTGCTGAGGGCGATCGATGATGGAAGCGCCGCCACCAACTGCCCGAGGAGCGATGGAAGCCAGACCGAAGCGTCGAGAGCGAAGAGCTGAGGCTCCTTCGGATTGACGTATCGCAGAATTTCCTGCGAGGCGCGTTTGCCGCGGCCGATCGCTCGGGTGATGTGGCCGAGGGCATCGCGGACGGCTGTGGCCGGATCGTGGCGTCCGATTACTTCCACGAACGGCTGGATGCCCATGAGCACGTTATTGAATTCATGCGCGAGAGAGGCCGCCACCTGTCCGAGGCTGCTCATCCGCTTCGCCTCTTCGAGCTTGCGCGCGATCGTGCGGTGCTCGGTGACGTCGCGAGCGAGGCCAATCGTGCCGGTCACGACGCCTTCGACGTAGCGAGGCTGCCACGACACTTCGACCGTGACCACTGCTCCCGACTGCGCGAGGAGGTCGTACTCATGGATGATTCGTTCGTGACCGGACAACGCCTGCTCGAAGTCATGGACGGCAGCGGTCACTGAATGCGGCAGGAACAATTCTCCGAAGGGGCGGCCGAGCCACTCGTCGATTCGATATCCGGTGCTGTGCTCGAAGCTGCGATTGAGTGAAACGAACCGGCCGTCGCGGTCGACGGTGAAAAGGATTTCGGTGACGTCCTCGACCAGCTCGCGGTAGCGCTGCTCCGATTCTTCGAGAGCTTGGCGAGCACGCACTTTTTCGGTGATGTCGCGTGCGATCACCTGCACCGCGTCGCGATTTCCGTAGCGCAACGGAAGCGCAGCCACCTCGACGTCGAGAGGAGAGCCGTCGGCGCAACGGTAGGTTTCGCGGACGTATGGCACGCCCTGTCCAGCGCGGAGACGTTCCAGACGCTCGCGCACGCTCGCATGTGAACCTCCATCGACGAACGAGAAGACGTTGCGGCCGACGATCTCCTCTTCGCTGGTTGCTCCGAGGAGTTGGACAAAGGCCTGGTTCACGTAGACGTAGGTTTCGTCGACATGCACCCCGATGCAGTCGGGCGAAAGCTCGACCATGCGCCGGAAGTTTTCACGGTCGGCGAACGCCGCCTCCTCGGCCTCGCGCTCGCGGGTGATATCCACCATGACGCCGAACAGCTCGACCGGCACTCCGTCGACGTTGTGGACGTTGACGTAATCGCGCAGCCAGACGGTGCGGCCGTCAGCGGCGATGATGCGGTAGACGAGCTCGTGATTCCGGCCGGCCATCGTCTCGTTGTGGCAGAGCATGGGCACGTGCTTGTCTTCGGGATGAATGTGATCGGCCCAGAAGTGTGGTTCATCGAGCCATCGTGAGACGGGGTAGCCGAGCAGCGTCTCCGCGGCGGGGTTGACGTAGTTGAAGCGAAAGGTCTGCGCGGACGCCGACCAGGCGATGGCGGGCATCGCATCAAGCAGACGGGAGCGACGCTCATCCTGACAGTCGAGTGCGTCTTTCATTAGTGAAGGCGATTAACGTCGCCCACCTCGGCGTATTCCTTAAAATAACAGTCGGGTTCGGCATTCAATCCTGAAATAAACATCTACGCCTACTCATTGTTGTGTCCGTGCGATGGAGAGGCCAGAGCACGTCAACTAAGGAGATCAAAACATGCCGTATGTTGCCTTGGAGTGGGACCACAAGATCGGACGCCCGGTCATTCAGTGGCTGGTCGTGAAGTGTTCGAGCGTGGGACATAAGTTCGGCGGGCCGCAGGCCATGCCCCCGCGCCGTGATGTTGCGTATTTCGTCAACGAAGAAACGGCCGAGCAGGATGCGAAAGCGTTCGCCGACTACAAGACCCGCATGGGCGACGGCGGAAACGTTTCCGACCGGGAGTTGGGAAAGTCCGCGGCCTACAGCAAGAAGCACGCGGCCTTCGCCTGGGACCACAACATCTTCAACCCGCTCGTGAATTGGGCGGTGCTGGAGTGGAACGGGGAGAACCCGGAAGGCGAGAGTTATCGGAACGACGTCGCCTACTTCCTCGATCCGGAGACCGGTGAGGCCGATGCCCGCGCCTTCCGCGTGATCCGCGACGAGCTCCTCGCGAAAGCCACGAAAGTCGCGGCGTAGTTTTCAATCAAGTCGCGGTCTCGCGGTGCGTTCGCCCGCGAGACCGCACAATCCTTCCCTTTTCCTCCCCTCCGAAACCGCCCTCATCTGTGGTCTGGATTCTGCATTTCGGGTGCAGACAAGCAGTACGAGCTTCCAGCCTGACCACGATTCAGCACAACTGAGGTTTCCTGTTTTTGGGAGGACGAGC
>JAXDIO010000176.1:0-19212 GCA_034663965.1 Thermoanaerobaculia bacterium
ACGACACGGAGCGCCGGCGGCCCGCCGGCTGGACCGCCGCCGGCTCGGCGGCAACTTCGGAAATCGCCGGCGAGCCGCCGGCGGTCCAGCCGCCGAGCCGGCGGCGCTACGAGCCGCTCATCGAAACGATTCTCAAGCAGGGCGACCTCGAAAAGTTTTCGCCGTGGGGCGCGGGGCCGGCGGATTTCGACGCGATCGCGAATCAGGCGTTGGCGATTCCGGCGTGGGCAGAGCCGCCGGTTGTGCAGGCCGAGGAGGCGGCATGATGCGCTTCGCGAATCCGCTCTGGCTGTTGTTGATCCTCGCCGTCGCCGGGCGAATCGTGCTGCTCGTTCTCGACCGTCGTAGGCGTTTCGGCGCGTTTTCAATCTCGTCGCTGTCGATCGCATCGCCGAAAACGTCTCTTCGCGCGCAGCTCGCGGGCATCCCGTTCCTCCTCGAATCGATCGCGGCGCTGGCGATGATCGTGGCGCTTGCGCGACCGCAGCGGGTGACGAAGATGGCCTCGAACGACCGCTTCGGCATCGACATCGTGGTCGCGCTCGATGCGTCCGGAAGCATGGCCGCCGAGGATTTCAAACCGCGCAACCGGTTTACCGTGGCCAAGGAGTTGATCGGCGATTTCATCAGCAAACGGCAGGACGACCGCATCGGCATCGTCACGTTCGGCGTGCGCGCAGCGACGCGCGTGCCGATCACGTACGACCGCGATATCGCCGGCGCGATTCTGGAGCGCGCCCAGGTCGGCGAAAACGGCGACGGCACGGCCATCGGCCACGCCATCGCGACCTCGGTGAATCGCCTGCGGACGTCGAAAACGCGCAGCCGGATCATCATCCTCGTTACCGACGGCGTGAACAACGCCGGCTCGATCGATCCGCTCGTGGCCGCGCAACTCGCGGCGCGATACGGCATCAAGATCTACACGATTGGCGTGGGCAGCCGAGGCCCGGTTCCGATTCCGATCAAACGTCAGGATCCATTCACCGGCGAGATCGTGACGACGTATCAACTCGTGCGCGCCGACATCGACGAAGAAGCGTTGGCGGCAATCGCGAAGACGACGAACGGCGAGTATTTCCGCGCCACCGACGCGCGGACGATGAGCGATGTTCTCGACCGCATCGATCACCTGGAGAAGACGCGGCTCACGGCCCCGAAGAGCGAAAAGATCGATGAGCTGTACGGACTGCCGCTCGCACTCGGCGTGATCGCGCTGGCGTTGTCGCTTTTGTCGGGAGAAACGGTGTGGCAGAGGGTGACGGCGTGAAGGCCGTAGCGCCGGCGGCTCGCCGGCTGGACCGCCAGCGGCTCGCTGGCGCGTGGCGTCAATGCCGCCGAGCCGGCGGCGGTACAGCCGGCGGGCCGCCGGGGCTACGTCTTCGGAGGCTCGCGTGAACGCGATCTCCTTCCGTGCGCCGCAGTTGCTTTGGCTCGCGGTCGCCGTCCCGATCGCGCTGATCTTCTTTCTCTCGCGCGAACGTCAGCGAATCCGCATCGCGCGCCGGTTCGTTTCGGAGCGGCTTCGCGGCGTTGCCAATCCGCTGCGCTCAGTGCGTCCTTGGCTTGTCGCGCTTGCGCTGCTGGGATGCGTGGTCGCGCTAGCTGGCCCCGAGGCGGGATTTCGCGTCGTGCCCGTCGAACAGCGCGAGTCGAATCGCGTGATCGCCATCGACGTTTCGCTGAGCATGGCCGCGCAGGACGTCGGAACCTCGCGGCTCGACGCGGCGAAGGCGATCGCGAAGCGGATCATCGATGCGCAGCAGGGGCGCATCGGCCTGGTCGTTTTCGAGTCGGCCGCCGAGGTTGTGTCGCCGCTGACGAGTGACGATGAGGCCGTCGAGGCGCTGCTCGATTCGATTCAGGCCGGCGAGGTTTCGAATCCCGGCTCCGATCTTTCCGTCGCGTTGATGGCGGCGCTTCGGCTGGCCGGCGACACCGCGCAGCGCGGCGACATCGTCGTCATCAGCGACGGCGAGGATCAGAGCACGCGGCTCGACGACACCGTCACGAAACTCGCGCAACGCGGTGTGCCGGTGTCGACGATTCTCGTCGGCACCGCGGCCGGAAGCACGATTCCGCGGCCGGAAGGCGGCGGCGATCTGGTCGACGACAATGGCCAGGTCGTGACGACGTATGCGCGCCCCGAGGCGTTGCAGAAGATTGCGGCAGCGACGGGCGGGAAGTTCTACGAGAATCCATTCGGCGAGCACGCCCTCGACTCGCTCGCGGCGTCCGGCGGGACGATGAAGCGGCGCAACATCCGCGTCCCGATCGAGCGCTACCAATGGCCGCTGGCGTTCGCCTGCGTGGCCATGTTCCTCGGGTCGCTCGCGAATCGAGGTGCGGAATGACTGCGCGAGCACCAGCACAGACAAGAGTGTCTGTGTCACATTGTCCGTGCCGGCCATGCAGCATCTGTGGGACAGGCGAAAGACAGTGTGGCACAGACACTCCTGTCTGTGCGGGCGGGTGGCGGAAATGAAACCAGCCGCGATCCTTCTGCTCGTCACGCTGCCATTGGCCGATCGGGCTATCCGCGAAACCAATTCGCATGCCGCCACCGCACTTGGCGTGAAGCAGTTCAAAGAGAAAAAGTACGCCGACGCGCAGAAATCGTTCGCCACCGCCACCTCGATCGCGTCCACGCCCGCCCGCGCCTTCAACCTCGGCACGTCGCAGATCGCCGCCGGAAATCGCGAGGCAGGTTCGTCGACCATCGCCAAGGCGCTCGCCGATCCGTCGCTGCGCGCGGATGCGCTTTTCAATCGCGGCAACAGCGCGCTTTCCGCGAGTGCGTTCGACTACGCGATTCGCGATTACACCGAGGCGTTGCGGATTCGTCCGTCCGACGCCGACGCAAAACGCAATCTCGAGATCGCGCTACGCCGCAAGCAGGCCATGCAGAAGCAGCAGGGCGGCGGGAGTGGATCGCAACAGGATCGGGGGCCGCAGCAGAAGCAGAATCCGCAACCGGCGCCGCAGGCGGGCAGCCAACAGCAGCCGAAGAACGATCCGAATGTTGACGGATTGCTCCGGTCGGTGCAACAGCAGGAACAGGAAGAGTTGTCGCGGATGCATCGGCCGACTCGCGAGCGGTTGCATGTGGGGTGGTGACGGGAAGGCGAATGTTGAATGTTGAATGTTCAATGTTGAATGTTGAATGGAGGCGACGGCGCAGACAGCGTCGGCCCCCTCATTCAACATTGAACATTCAACATTCAACATTCAACATTGTCTTTCTTCTCCTGCTCGTCGCGCTGCCCGCGATGGCCAGCGACCTCCAAGTCGACAAGCGAACGCTAGCCAGTGACGACGCCCTCACCATCACACTCACTCTCACCGACGCCTTCGCCTCGGCGGACAACATCCAGCTCCCGCTCCAAAACCTTGTGATCGACGGTTCGCCCTCGGTGTCATCCGAGTTCTCGTGGATCAACGGCCAATCGTCGCGGCGCAAAGTGCTGCGCTACCTCGCGCGTCCGATCCATTCCGGCGACGCGCTCGTCGGACCGTTGACATTGCACGGAGCGGATGGACAGGTCGAAACGCTCGCGCCTCTCTCGATTCAGGTTCTGCCGGATCTCGCGGCTGGGACGAATGATCCGATCCGCATCCTCCACGAGCTCGTGGCCACAGGACGCGATCCGATCTTCGTGGTCGCTGACGCCGATAAGAGCAGCGTCTTCATCGGCGAGCAGGTCATCGTGACTTGGACGATTTACAACGCCGCGAATGTGCAGCAGCACGGGATCTCGCGGATGCCGAAGCTGGCCGACTTCTGGGTCGAGGAGCTGGACATTCGCGGTCAGACGCCGCAACAGCTGTTCCTCGGCGGCGTGGCCATGCAGAAGCTGGTCATCCGCCGCGTGGCGCTTTTTCCGCTGCACAACGGCACGCTGACCGTCGATCCGCTCGCCATCGAGGCGCAGATCATGAAGCCGCTCGGCTCTAACCTGTTGCGTCTATTCGAGGGAAGCGTCGTCGATGTGAGCCGCCGCTCGTCTCCGCTGGCAATCGAAGCGCGCCCGATTCCGGCTGGCGCATCCGTCTCGGCGGTCGGTGACATTTCGCTGCAATGTGAGGCGCCGGTGCAGAAGAACGGCGGACCGGTGGCGGTCAGCGTGATCATGACCGGCGCCGCGAACCTTCGCGCAGCGCCGCCGCCATCGTTCGCGCAGCCCGTCGACGGCAGCGTGCAGATTGCCGAGGGGGCAGTGAGCGTGCAGAGGCGCGATGAAGCGGTGATGACGCGGCGCTGGCGTTTTCTGATTTTCCCAAACAGCACCGGCATGTTCGTCATCCCGCCGCTGACGGCGCAAATGTTGACGCCGGCCGGAGTGCGGCGCGAGCTTCGCTGCGAGCAGCGGACGCTGATGGTTCAAGCTGCCGAAACGGCGATGCAATCGCACGCGCCGCCGGCTCCGAGCAGCGCGCCGGTTGAAGCAGCCCGCCAGTCGCTGCCGTTCATCGGCATTGCGGCGGCGATCCTGATCCTGCTCGCGATCGCGTGGCCACGCATCGCACGCGCGCGAGCGATCAGGCGCTACACGCGCGCGCTTGTCCGCGGAACGCCGGCGGAAACGCGCATCGCCGTGGACGAATGGCTATCGACGCGCAACGTCGATCCCATCGGCATTCTTCGCGAAACCTCCGATCGCGGCGACGCCTACCGCGCCCTTCGTTCCCTTCTCGATGCTGCCGAGCGCGACCGCCTCATCGCCGAGCCGGAGGATGTCCGCGGCAGAGTGCGAGACCTCGTCGCCAGTCTCTGAACGCAACCTGTGACGCCAGTCGGACGTATGTCACAATCGACGAAACGTCCCAACACAACCAGGAGGATTCATGTCGAAGAAACTCACGCTGTCCCTTTGCGCCGTGCTGCTCACGGTCTCCGCGTTCGGCCAGACCGCCGATGAGCTGCTCGAGAAAAACCTCAAAGCGATGGGCGGCAAGGACAAACTCAAAGCCATCCAGTCGATGCGCCTGACCGGAAAGATGAAGATGGGCCCGATGGAGGCGCCGATCACGATCGTCAAGGCGCGCCCCTCGGAAATGCGCGTCGATTTCACGATCCAGGGCATGACCGGAACCTCCGCGTACGACGGCACGACCGGCTGGAACCTGATGCCGTTCATGGGCAACAAAGATCCGCAGAAGATGACCGAGGAGCAGTTGAAGGACATCCGCGTCGAGGCTGATTTCGACGGTCCGACCTTCGACTACAAAGCGAAGGGCAACAAGGTCGAGTACGTCGGGAAGGTCGATACCGAGGGAACGCCGACGTACAAACTTCATGTCACGACCAAGGAAGGCAAAGAGTCGAACGTCTACCTCGACGCCGAGTCATACCTCGTCATCCGCACCGAGGCCACGCGCAACGTTCAGGGGCAGGATCTGGAGATGGAGACGTCAATCGGCGACTACAAGACCGTCGACGGACTGACGATGCCCTACTCGATGGAAAGCCACGTGAAAGGCAAAGAAGCGATGGGCGGACAGGCCATCACCATCGAAAAGATCGAGCTGAATCCGAAGGTGGACGCCGCGATGTTCAAGATGCCGGCCGTCGCCGCGACCCCGAAACCGGAAGAGAAGAAACCGCAGTAGAGTTCGTGGGGCCGGGCGCCTCCCGGCCCCATTTCGAATGCCTCGCCCCACCATCACAACCGAGCGCCTCGTGCTGCGCCCGTTCACTCCCGCCGATGCGCCCGCGATCCAGCGACTGGCCTCGGATCGCGAGATCGCCGCGAGCACGCTGCTGATCCCGCATCCGTATCCCGAGGGCGCCGCGGCGGAGTGGATTGAGGGTCATGACGACGCATCGAACAATCACATCTTCGCCATCACACCCCGCGACGGCGGCGAAGCGATGGGCGCAATCGGTCTGCACGTCGACAGCAATCACGACCGCGCCGAGATCGGCTACTGGATCGGCGTCCCGTACTGGAATCGCGGCTATGTGACCGAGGCCGCGAAAGCGATCGTCGAGTACGTCTTCAACACGCTCAACCTGAACCGCGTCTTCGCGTTCCACTTCACCGCCAACCCCGCCTCCGGCCGCGTCCTGCAGAAGATCGGCATGAAACGCGAAGGCACCATGCGCCAGCACGTCGTGAAATGGGGCGAACACGTCGATGTGGATTACTACGGGGCGGTGAGGGGGGAGTGGGGGAAAGGGTAGAATACGAAGGTTATGGGAAACGGACAGACATCAATTGATCTCGTGATTGAAAAGCGCGGGAACCCGATCGTGGCGGTGGAGACCAGGAATGTCGAGTCTCCATCGGCCGAATGGGCCGCCGAGTTCCTGACGAATATTCTTGAATACGGCGAGGTCCCGAGATGCACATACTTTCTGTTCGCGTTGCGCAATCGGATGTATCTCTGGCGCGACCCGAAGCTGCCCGTTTCCTTGCCGGACTTCGAAGGTGACACGGCTGATGCGTTGCAACCGCACCTGATTCGCCTCCGTAGATCGGTGGCGGAACTCAGTCTGACCAGTTTTCAAATGCTGGTTGAAGGTTTCCTTTTCGAGATTGTCATGGGAGTACTGCCGGACTACGGCGATCGAACGTGGCTCGTCGATTCGGGTTTCGCAGATGCCATTCGCAACGCATATATCCGACAGAAAATCGCGGCGTGATCGTTTACGTAGAGACGAATTTCCTGCTTGAAATTGCTTTTCAGCAGGAGAGCTACGAGAGCTGTGAAGAGATTCTTCGACTAGCCGGTAACGGATCGATCTCTCTCGTACTGCATGCATGCTGTATTACCGAATCCTACCTGGGATGGCACGGCATCAACAGCCGTCGTCGTAAGTTTCAAGCCGAACTTCAAAACCACCTTCGCGAAATGTCGCGCTCCGCGTCTTATCGCGGTCTCGCCCATCAGTATAGAAACGTCCTGGATGCGCTGGTTGCGGGACGTGAGGAGTCGAGGCTTCGCATTGTTGACGCGATCACGAGTATCGAAACCCATGGTTCAACGATTCCGCTGACTTTTGAAATCATCTACCTGGTCGACCTCCACGAAGAAGCGTATTCGCTTTCGCCTCAGGACGCCCTCGTGCTCGCTTCGGTCAAATCACACGCCGAACAACGAAGCGGTCCGAAATGCTTCGTTACGAAAGATACGGATTTCAACAAGCCGGAAATCCGTAACGAGCTTGGACCGGAATGCGGGTTGCTGATGAACTTCGATGACGCTGTCGCTCACATCAAGAGAAGGATCGGAGGAGAAGGCGAATCATGATCACTGCTATCGAAGCTCTGACCCGCCTTCGCGAGGGCAACCGGCGGTTCGTCGAGGCGGGCGCCATTGGTAATCATGGACATCGCGCGTCGCTCGCTGCGGGGCAGGAGCCGTTCGCAATCGTGTTGGGATGTTCGGATTCGCGCGTCCCTGCGGAGCTGGTGTTCGACCTCGGATTCGGCGATCTGTTCGTGATCCGCGTGGCCGGCAATATCGTGGCGCCGTCGCAGGTGGGAAGTGTCGAATTCGCGGCGGCGCGATTTGGAACGCCGCTGGTCGTGGTCATGGGTCACACGCAATGCGGCGCGATCACGGCCACGCTCGAAGAACTGGCGGGGAAGGCCACCGAATCACGCAATCTGCGATCCATCGTCGATCGCGTACGGCCGTCGGTAGAAAGCGTAATGGCAGTCCGCGGCAACCTCGATGTCGACACATTGACGCGCGAAGCGGTTCGAGCGAACGTCCGCGCATCCGCCGACCATCTCCGGCACGGCTCAGAAATCCTCGAACGCCTCATCCGCGACGGAGGCTTCCTCGTCGTCGGCGCCGAGTATTCGCTGGAAACAGGAGTGGTCGACTTTTTCGACGGCGTATAGCGGGCTATCCCCCGATCTCCATGAACTCCTCGTGCGTCAACGAAATCGCTGCGGCGCCGATGTTTTCCTCGAGGTGCTTCACCTTCGACGTGCCCGGAATCGGCAGCATCACGTCGGAGCGCTTCAGCAGCCAGGCCAGCGCGATTTGCGCGGGCGTGGCGTGGCGGCGTTCGGCGATGCGGGCGAGCGGCCCGCCGTTTTCCGCAAGCTTGCCGGTCTGCAGCGGGAACCAGGGGATGAACGCGATGCTCTCGGCGTCGCAGTAGTCGAGGACGTTCTCCCATTCAAGATCGGCGAGGTTGTAGCGGTTCTGGACGGAGACGACTTCGAAGAACTTGCGGGCGCGTTCGATCTGCTCGACGGTCACCTCCGACAAGCCGACGTGGCGGATTTTTCCTTCGCGCTGGAACTCGCGGATCGCGCCGAATTGATCATCCTCGGGAACATCGGGATCGATGCGGTGCAACTGCCACAGATCGATGCGATCGAGCCGCAGGCGCTTCAGGCTTCCTTCGACTCCTTGCCGCAACCGCTCCGGGCGGCCATTGACCGGCCATTGATTCGGGCCGGTTCGTTCGAGGCCGCCTTTCGTCGCGATGACGAGTCCTTTCGGATACGGATACAGGGCTTCGGCGATCAGCTCTTCGCTGACAAACGGACCGTAGGCCTCCGCTGTGTCGATGAGATTCACGCCGAGCTCGATGGCGCGGCGGAGAACGGCCAGCGATTCGGCGTGATCGGAGGGCGGACCCCAGATGCCCTTGCCGGTGATGCGCATCGCGCCGAAGCCGAGGCGGTGGACGGGAAGGTCGCCGCCGAGGAGGAACGTGCCGCTTTGCGCGGCATCGAGAGTTGCGGTTGTCATCAAGGGCTCCTTACGGCTTCGCTCGCAGGTATTGATCCGGCCACGGAACGTCGACGCCGAGGATGTGCGCGGCGTGTAGCGGCCAGTAGGGATCGCGCAGCAGTTCCCGGGCCAGCAGGACTGCGTCCGCTGAACCGCTGCGGATGATCTCGTCAGCTTGATGCGCATCCGTGATCAATCCCACCGCGCCCGTCGCAACGCCAGCCTCGGCGCGGATCGCTCGCGCGAACGGCACCTGATAGCCGGGTCCGATTTCGATCTTCGCACCGGATATCGCGCCGCCGCTGGAACAGTCGATGAGGTCGACGCCGAGATCGCGCAAGCGCTTCGCGAATTCGATCGAGTCTTGTAGATCCCACCCACCTTCGGCCCAATCGGATGCGGAGATGCGAACGAAGAGCGGCAGGTGATCGGGCCACGTCTGCCGGACGCGTTCGGCCACGCGCAGCGGGAAGCGCATGCGGTTTTCGAGCGATCCGCCGTAGTCGCCCGTCCGTTGGTTGCTGAGCGGCGAGAGGAACTCGTGCAGGAGATAGCCGTGCGCCATGTGCAGTTCGACGACGCGGAATCCTGCATCGAGGGCCAACTCCGTCGATCGGACGAATTGGCCGACGATCTCATCGATCTCGCCGGGCGTCAGCTCGTGCGGAACCGGTTCGCCGTCGCGAAACGGAATCGGACTCGGCGCCACCGTCTGCCACGAATAGGGACCATCGCGAAACACCCGCCCGCCGCGCCACGGCACATCGGTCGACGCCTTGCGTCCCGCATGCGCGAGCTGAATGCCGGCAACGGCTCCGTTGCTCTCGATGAACGCGACGATCGGCCGGAACGCATCGGCATGTTGCTGCGACCATATGCCGCTGTCCCACGCCGTGATGCGGCCTTCGGGCGAGACGCCGCTTGCCTCGACCATGACCAGGCCCGCGCCGCCGACCGCGCGGCTGCCGAGGTGGACGAGGTGCCAGTCGTTCGGAAGGCCGTCATCGCTCGAGTACTGACACATCGGCGAGACGAAGACGCGGTTGCGGAAGGTGACGGCGCGGATCGTGAAACTGTCGAAAAGGTGCATGGTGTTCGCGAAGCGGCCGGAGTATAGCCGTGGCCGTCAGGGGACGTTTGACGCGTCCCATTCGTATACCGTTCGGCTACCATGCCACAGCGCCGCGGCCCGACGTGGCGTGATCGATTAAAGGAGATCTCATGACTCTCGTTTCCCGCATTTCCATCTGCATCCTGATCGCCGCCGCAGCGATTCCTGCCATGGCGCAGACGGCGCGGCGCCGCGCCGTTTCACCGGCTGTCGCGTCCGGGCCTACGACCAGGGTTGTCTTAACCGTGAAGGACTCTTCGAACGGAGTCCCGGTCGCCGCGGCCGTTGTCACCTACGCCGCTCAGACGCAGACCACAAACAGCAATGGGCAGGTGGCCCTCAATCTGCCAATCGGAAAGCCGGCTGTCGTTACGGTGACACACGCCGCCTTCGCTCCCTTTTCGCAGACGATTACGGCGCAGCCTGACGGTATCTACGACTTGAGCCTGACCGGGAATCCGTCCGTCACGATCAAAACGAAGACGAATGAAACGCACATCGTCGATATCGGCACGGCGCAGTTCGCAAATGCGGCCACCTTCAGCAATCCAAATCGGTCCGACGCCGCCAACTTCTGCAAAGAGGATGGATCCGATTTCACTCCCGACAAGACGGAATTCACGCGGATCATCGGCCCCGGTGTGCTGGAGAGCGCACCGCAGTGCTGCCAGTTCGGTAAGGTGATTTCGGCGAATGTGGAGATGAAGTCGGGTGCTCATCTGAAGGTCTACTTCAAGGACAGTTGCTCCGGTAACGAAGTCGATTTCGTCGGCCGCGAAAAATCGACGGGGTTGTATCAGTACTTCCGCTTCACCGACATCGCGGAAATCGACTTTCCGTAGTCACGCATCGGGCAATCGGGCATGGCGCGGTAGACTGCCGGTGTGGTCAGCATCGATCCGCGCTTTGCCCTTGCCGCCGCTTTCGACGACATCGAACGCATCTACGCGAAGCAGCGCGCGAACCGTGATCGCGTAGCGGCTACGTCGCCCGCCGAACGGATCGAGAAACTCCGCCGCTTCCACGCCGCGATGTTCGCGCACCGCGCCGAGTTCTACGGCGCGCTCTGGGCTGACTACCAGAAGCCCGCGCCGGAAGTGGACATGTCCGAGATCTATCCGGTCGTCGCCGAGGCGCGGCATGCCATCCGGCACCTGCGCCGCTGGATGCGTCCTCGACGCGTGACCACGCCGCTCGCGCTCCTCGGATCGCGCTCGCGCATCGTGCACGAGGCCAAAGGCGTCGTCCTGATCCTCTCTCCGTGGAACTTCCCCGTGAACCTCACGCTCGGGCCGTTCGTTTCGGCGATCGCGGCGGGCAACTGCGTGATGATCAAGCCGTCGGAGATGACGCCGCACACGAGCGCGCTGATGAAACGGATCATCGGCGAGCTATTCGATGAAAGTGAAGCGGCCGTCATCGAAGGCGATGCGGGTGTCGCCGAGGCGTTGCTGCGGAAGAAGTGGGACCACATTTTCTTCACCGGCAGTCCCGCCGTCGGCCGCGTCGTGATGAAGGCGGCGTCCGAGCATCTGACGCCGGTCACGCTCGAGCTGGGCGGCAAGTCGCCGGTCATCGTCGATCGCACCGCGAATCTCGACGAGGCCGCGAAGAAGATTGCCTGGGGCAAGTTCCTCAACTGCGGCCAGATCTGCATCGCGCCCGACTACCTGCTGATCGATGAGGCGATCCAGGCGCCGTTCGTTGAAAAACTGCGAGCCGCGATCGCGCCGGAAACGGGGCTCATTGTGAACGATCGTCACGCCGCACGCATCAAGCATCTGTTCGATGACGCAGTCTCAGGCGGAGCGGAAGTGGTCGCCGGCGGCGGATTCGATCAGCGCGCCATCACACCGACGCTGCTGGCGAATGTCGATCCTGAATCGCCGGTGATGCAGCAGGAGATTTTCGGACCGCTGCTGCCGATGATCACGTACCGAACGCTGGATGACGCGCTGCGCATCATCGCCGCGCGCGAAAAGCCGCTCGTGCTCTATCTCTTCAGCCGGAGCCGGAAGGTGATCGATGACGTGCTGCGGCGCACGACGGCCGGCGGCACGGCCATTAACGACACGCTCGTGCAGTTCTACCAGCTCAACCTGCCGTTCGGCGGAGTGGGGGAGAGCGGCGTCGGCAAAGCGCACGGTCAGTTCGGCTTCGAAGCGTTCTCGAACGCGCGCGGCGTCTTCGAGCAGCCGACGCGCTTCAGCGCCATCCAACTCCTCTATCCGCCGTACACGAAGTTCAAGAAGAAACTGATCGACCTCACGCTTCGGTATTTCTAACGAGTCACACCGTCCGCAGAACCGCGAATAGCGAAACCGACGAGATCGCGATCCAGAGCAGGATGCCGAGGATGAGTGGGCGCGCGCCAACGGCGGCGATCGATTTGCGCGAGAGTCCCGCGCCGATCAGGAAGAGCGTGATAGTCAGCCCGATGCGCGCCAGCATCGTCAGGGTCGACCATACCTGGTCCGGTGCGGCGATGTAAGTTCGAAGGACCGAGGCGACGACGAACCAGAGGATGAACCAGGGGACCGTGACTTTCGCCGACTTGCGTTTGAAGAAAAACGCGGTTGCGAGCGTGACGGGGACGATCCAGAGGGCGCGCGTTAGCTTCACCGTCGTCGCGATCTGCAGCGCATCCGCTCCGTATTTCGCGGCGGCGCCGACGACGGAACTGGTGTCGTGAATCGCGATCGCCGCCCACACGCCGAATTGCGGCTGCGTCATGCCGAGGCGATGACCGATCATCGGAAAGATGAAGAGAGCGATCGAGTTGAGGATGAAGACCGTGCCGAGGGCGACCGACATCTCTTCATCGGTCGCGTTGACGACCGGGCCGACCGCGGCGATCGCGCTGCCGCCGCAGATCGCGGTGCCGGACGAGATGAGGTGCGACGTCGTGCGGCTGATGTTCATCGCGCGGCCGAGGAGGAAGCCGAGGAGCAGGGTGCCGACAATCGTGACGACGGTGAAGATGAATCCAGTGCGGCCGGCTTCGACCACCTTCTGCAGATTCATCCCGAAGCCGAGGAGGACGACCGACGTTTGCAGCAGGAGCTTGGTCGCTTTCGAATTGCGCGACGCGAACGGATGGCCGAGCGTCAGCGCGAGCGCGAGGCCGAGGGCAAGCGCGATCGGCGGAGACGCCCATGGCGTGACGCAGAAAATCAGAAGCGCGGCGAAGATCGCGATGCGAAGCGCTTGCACTACGTGAGGTGTGCGCGGAAGAAGTCGACTGTCCGCTGCCATGCGTCTTCCGCGGCCTCGGCGTTGTAGTTCCCGCCGGTGTTGTTGAAGAAGGCGTGGCCAACCTTCGGGTAGACGAGAAGCCGAACATCTTTGCCCATCTCTTCGAGTTGCTTCGCGAGCGCGCGGCCCTGTTCGATCGGCACACCCTGATCGGCCTCGGCATAGATCAGCATGATCGGGGCGGTGAGGTTGGACCAATCCGAGGCGACTTTCTTGAATCCGCCGTAGAAGCTGACGGCGGCGCCCACGTTCGCCTCTTTCGTGGCCGTGTACTGCGCCAGCGCGCCGCCCATGCAGAAACCGATGACACCGTACGATTTCGTGGTGCACTCGGGGCGGCTCAGGAGGTACGCGCCTGCAGCGGCGATCTCTTTTTCGGCGCGATCGGCGTCCATCTCCATCAGCAGGCGGCCGGCTTCATCGGGCGACGTTGTCGTTTTGCCGTGATAGAGATCGGGCGCGATCGCAGAGAAGCTTTCGCCGGCGAGGCGATCGACGATTTCTTCGATGTGCGGCACAAGCCCCCACCACTCCTGAATGACGACGATGCCCGGACCGTTGCCTGCAAAATAGCCCTGACAGGTGTGTCCATTCGAAGGAAATTCAACGCGTTCGCCCATCGGATCCTCCAGAAAAATCGCGCGGATTCTAATGCAGCGGGGAACCGATGGCGCACGTGACGCGTATTCATGGCAGAATAATCGCACCCGGAGAGAGGGAGATCGCATGACATTGACGAAAGAACAGGTTTCCGGATTGGCGAAAACACCGCGCTGTCCCCGTTGCGACCTCAACAAGACAATCGGCAATGCCCTCTGCCGCAGTTGCCGCGCGAAGCTACCCGAAAACATGCGGCTGGCGTTGGAGCGGATCCCGTCGAAAGATGCGTGGACCGTTTCGCGCGCCGTGCGTGCCGCGGCGCGGTACTTCGACGTGCACTTTCAGTCGGTGCGGAACTTCGGCGGCGGACGCCCGCGCTAACTAACGAATCCGGACAGACTGTTCCGCGATATCCGCCAGCTCGTCGATATGCGCTTCGCGCGCCTTGGCGACGATCTCCTCGGTCTGCTTCCGCGACTGCGGCGCACGCGCCCACGCTGCCGCGAGCGAGGCTCGCTTCATCCGCGGTGACGCTTCGTTCCAGTGACGCAGATCGGCGACGCGCAAAGTACTTTTCGCTTCACCCGCGCGAACGGTGGCGATCGTTTCATCCGTTTTCGCATTCGGCTTGAACTCGATCTCGTACAACGCGGTTTCATTCGACGCCACGGAGCCGGTCAACGGACGATGGGCCGCGATGGCGTCGCCGAAGGTGAGGTCGATCGGCGCGGACGTCTTGCCGGGAGCGTCGACCGAAACGCGGAGCAGCCACTTGTTGGGATCGAGCGGCGTCGCTGACGCTTCGAGCTCGACGCGCAAATCGGCAGGCTTGCGCTCCGGCGCGGCGAAGTGCTGTACGAACGCGTACGCGTCGGCATCCCGCGGCGTTTCGCCATGCGAGATCGCTTGCTGGATCGCGTAGAAGTTGCGGGCCTGAGGCGCAGCCGCGGCGCGCGCGTCGGACGGTGACGTCGCCGACGATTTCGCGAACGTCCGATCGCGCGACAGCGCGCCGCCTTCAGCGGTGCTTGCCGGCGCTTCTGTCGCCGGTGGTGGCGGCGGCGCAACTGGCGCCGCCGCGGGAAGCGCGTTGACGATCGAAATGCTCTCGGTGACCGGACGCGTCTGCGACGCATCGGCGACGTAGACGGGAGTCTCGGTTGACATCGCGACCGACTCCTCGCGTTTCGCTTCCGCGATGCGCTCGCGCGGCGGCTGCGCGGCGATGCTCGCCGGCGGCGGAATGCGCGGAAGCGGCGGCAGATCCGTGTGCTCCGGGACGCGCGCGCTGCCAGGCGCCGGTGGTGTATTTGGAAGAGCGACGGCTACCTGAGTCGCCGGCGCGGCGGCTTCCTTGCTCGTCATCATCGAGTGCGTATCGAGGTTCGATCCGTTTCGTGAAACCAGGTGCAGCGCGAGATACAGCGAGGAGACGAGCAGGATGATCGATGCGGCGATGCGGAGGTTGAACATCGTCGACTTGCGGAACTGCGCGCGCTCTTTTTCGGGCTGAAACGCGAAGTGCTGCGGGATGTCGCTCTTGATGCGGTCCGCCAGACCGGCCGGCGGTTTGGCCACTGGCGCCATGGTCAGCTTCCGCTGTAGATCAGCTTTGCGGGTGCGAGTCATTGTCTTTCTTCCTCAACGTTCCCGCCGAGGGCTTGTTCCAGCAGGGAAAACGCCTTGTGTAGCCGCTTGCGGATGGCTACGGTTGTGATCTCTTCGATTGCTGCAATCTCCTTCACCGCGAGGCCGCCCCAGAAATGCGCGGTGACGGTGAAACGAAGGTCTTCCGGCAGCCCCAGCACTGCCTCCCTCAACTGTTCGGCCTCCTCGGCATTGCCGAGCAGTTCCTCTGCGCCGGGCGTCTTGTCCGGCGTCTCCGGCATGTTTTCGTCGTCGAGCGACTTCATGAGCCGCGGACGGCGGATGTGGTTCAGAAATGTCGTGTATCCGATGCGGTAAAGCCACGTGAAAAACTGCGACTGGCCGTTGAATCCGGGCAACGCTTCCCACGCTTTGCGGTAGGTGTCCTGCGTGAGATCGGAGGCCAGTTCGCGATCGCCGCAGAGCCGGCACATCGAGGCGAAGACGGACGAATAGGTGCGATCGACAAGCTCCTCGGCGGCGCTGCGATCACCGCCACGGATCGCGGCGAGCAGGCGGTGTTCCTCGTTCCAGGAGGGAATCACCGCATCATGCTCCGGCCGCATCGCCGGAAAGGGGGCCACATTGCTCACCCCGATAAGACACGGCTCTGCGACATTTCGAAACCACGGTTTGAGTATCCTATCCGACCGATGAAATCCGCTCTTGCCGTCCTGCTCCTCCTCACCGCCGCGTGCCGCTACGAGCCTCCTGCCGGAACGATCGACGGCTCATCGATCCAGAAGGACGAGGATGCCTGGCGCGCGCATCGCGCGGAGCGGCTCAAGGCGCCCGACGGCTGGCTGACGCTGGCCGGTCTCTACTGGCTCAGCGACGGGAGCAACGATGTCTCACTTCCCGCGAAGCCGCCCGTGCCGGCGCAGTTCGTTTTGCAGAACGGGAAGGTGACGTTGCAGCCGAATCCGTCGTCGCTGACGATCGACGGCAAGCCGGTCGCCGCGCCGGTCGTGCTGCACGACGATACGGAAGCGAAGCCGACCGTCGTTCGAACCGGAACGCTGTCGTTCGTCGCCATCCGCCGCGAAGACGCCGCGCATGGTCCGCGATTCGGGGTCCGCGTTCGCGATACCGCCGCGGATGACCGCACGCATTTCAAGGGCCTCGACTACTTCCCAGTCGATCCGACCGCACGCGTGGAAGCGCGCTTCGAGCCGTACAACCCTCCGAAGAAGATTCCGATCACGAACGTCCTCGGCATGACCAGCAACGAAGTCTCGCCGGGCGCGCTCGTCTTCACGCTGCAGGGCCGCGAGTTCCGCATCGATCCGATCCTGGAGCAGGGCGAGACGGATTACTTCATCATCTTCAAAGACGCGACGAGCGGAAAAGAGACGTACGGCGCCGCGCGCTACCTCTATGCGAAGCCGGCGGATGCGACCGGCAAGACGATCGTCGATTTCAACAAGTCGTACAACCCGCCGTGCGCGTTCACGCCGTACGCTACGTGCCCGCTGCCGCCTCAGCAGAACCGGCTACCAATCCGTATCGAAGCGGGCGAGAAAAAATACGCCGGCGGCCACGGGTGAGGTTTACGCGTTTGTGCGCTCGTCCGCGAGCACCTGAGCAACGCAAGCCGTGACGTTTTTCCCCGTCTGGATGTCGAGGAACTCGTTCGGTCCGTGCGCGTTGCTGTGCGGCCCAAGGACGCCGGTGATCAGGAACTGCGCGTTCGGGAAGCGCTGGCCGAGCATGCCCATGAACGGAATCGAGCCGCCTTCGCCCCACGTCGTAGCCGGCTTGCCGAAGAAGTTCTGCGATGCGGAGTCGATCGATTTCTCCAGCCACGGCTCCACTTTCGGAACTTCCCAACCACCCGCGCCCTTCTCCGGCTCGAACGTGACCCTCGCGCCATACGGCGGATCGCTCTCCAGCAACTCTTTCAACTTGCCATCGAGATTCGTGGCGTCGAGCGTCGGTGGAACGCGCAGCGAAAGCTTGATCGAGGTCTTGGGGCGCAGCACGTTACCGCCCTGCACGAGGTCCGGAAAGCCGGCCTGTCCGGTGTACGACAGCATCGGACGCCACGTGCGGTTCAGCAGAAGCTCGACGGGATCGGTCGCCATCGGTGTCATGCCCGGAAGGAACGGGAATTTGTTGTAGATCTCGTCGCCCAGAATCCGCGCGGTCTCCCGGACCTCTGCCATGCGATCCGGCGGCACCTCGGCGTGCAACCACTCGGGGATGATCCGTCCCGTCTGCGCCTCTTCGAGACGATCGAGGAGCATGCGAATGATCCGAAAGCTTGACGGCACGATGCCGCTGGCGTCGCCGGAATGGACGCCCTCGCTGAGTACCTCGACGGTGAGATTACCGACGATCGAGCCTCGCAGCGACGTCGTCATCCAAAGTTGCTCGTAGTTGCCGCAGCCGCTGTCGAGGCAGATGACCAGCCGCGGCGTGCCGATCTTGTCTGACAGCAGGTCAATGTACGCGGGCAGATCGAGCGATCCGCTTTCCTCACAGCATTCGATGATGACCACGATTCGCGAGTGCGGCGCGTTCTGCGCCTTGACCGCACGAATCGCGGAGACGGCCGCGAAGATAGCGTAGCCGTCGTCGGCGCCGCCGCGTCCGAAGAGCTTGCCGTCGCGCAGGACGGGAGTCCACGGCCCGAGGCCGGCGTCCCAACCGACCATGGCAGGTTGCTTGTCGAGATGGCCGTACATCAACACCGTCGACGAATCGTCGCCATCGACTTCGATGAAGATCAGCGGCGTGCGTCCCTTCAACTCGTGCGTTTCGATGCGCAGACCTTCGATCTGCTGCTCTTCCACCCACGCCTTCGCCAGAGCAACGGCCTCGGACATGTGCCCGTTCTGCTTCCAGTCGGGATCGAAAAGAGGGGATTGGTTGGGGATGCGGATGTAGCGCTGGAGCGTGGGAACGATCGAAGCGTCCCAAATCTGATCGACGCTGCGGGCGATCTGTTCTGAATTCATCGACTTACCTTCTGCGGGCGGCGTTTGCGACGGCGGAGGATAGCATCAGTGCGGCGGCGCGCTGGCCGGAATCGGCGGGCAGTGTCCGTCAAAAATCAGCGACACCTTTCCGCTACTAATCGGGTATGATGCGCGAACTCCAGACAAGTTCCCGCTCAAATAAAGTGACGTCCCAAAGGAAATTTGTACTTTTCAGATTTCGTGGTATGGTCTGCGCATCTCGTCCATAATTATCGACTCGCAGCTTCCGAGAGAGAGGAAGAGGACGGCAAGTCGTGCTTGATCCGAACGTGCTGGAAACGCTGACAAGCGCCCCCCTGACCATGCCCGCCGCGGAGGTGGAACCCGTTCTGCCGCCGGTCGCGCCTGCGCCCGATCCGCAGCCTGAAGAAATCGGCGAGCTCTACGTTCGTCACCGCCCGCTGCTGCTCCACGTCGGCTGCCGCAAGTTCCGCATCCCCGAACAGGACGCGGAAGGGCTGATCCAGGAAGTATTCGTCTCGTTCATGACCACGACTACGAAGGTCGAGAACACCCGTGCATGGCTGGTGGCGGCGATGTGCAACGCCAGCCGCCACTACTGGCGCGGCCAGGGTCGCACCGAACCGCTCCCCGACGATTTCGACGATCACACCGATCCGTCGTCGAACGGAATCGCCGACAAACTGGCCATGATCATCACCATGCAGCAGGCGCTTGGTTACCTCCAGCCGCGCTGCCGCGAAACGCTCTACCTCCACTACTACGAAGGCCGTTCCGCGAATGACGTCGCGGCGTCGCTCGATACGACGTCGCGCTACGCGGAGAAGCTGATCCACAACTGTCTGAAACGAGTCCGGGAGATCTACCTCAGCATCACGGCGGTGAAGCGATGATGATCGAACAGCATTACGACGAAGAAGTGCTCGCCGGTTTCCTCGCGGAGCCGATCGATTCCGC
>JAXDIO010000249.1:0-7365 GCA_034663965.1 Thermoanaerobaculia bacterium
CGATCGCTGAAGGAACCATCGTCAAGTGGCTCAAGAAGGTTGGCGAGAAGGTTGAGCGCGACGAGCCGCTCCTCGAGATTTCCACCGACAAAGTCGACGCCGAGATCCCTTCGCCGTCGTCGGGAACTCTGACCGAAATCATCGCCCAGGAAGGGCAGACCGTCGGGGTCAACACCGTCGTCGCCCGGATTGGCGCGGATGGCGAAGCGGCCGGCACGAGCGCGCCGCCTGCCGCCGCTCCACCGCCGCCACCGCCTGCCACCGAGGTCGCGAAACCGGAGCCGGCACCCGCGCCAGCGCAGGAACCTCCGCCACAGGTCGATACGCAGCGTCCCGAAACGCGCGTCGATGCGCCGCCGGCGCAAGCCGCCGCTGCCACCGAGCAGAACGACGACGAGAATGTCGCCTCGCTCGACGAACGCCGCCGCACGAAATCCTCCCCGCTCGTCCGCAAGATCGCGCAGGAAAACAACGTCGACATCTCCAAGCTGCAAGGTTCCGGCGTTTCCGGACGCGTGACGAAGAACGACATCCTCGACTTCCTGCAGCAGCCGAAGCCCGCCGCACCCGCGCAGCAACCGGCGGCACCGCAGCAGCAACCGCAGGCCGCGCCACGTCCGCCGGCGATGACCTTCGCGTCCGGGGAGAACAATCGCATCGAGCCGCTGTCGGTGATGCGCAAGAAAATCGCGCAGCACATGGTGTTGTCGAAGCAGACCTCGGCGCACGTCACGACCGTCTTCGAAGTCGACTTCACCGCCATCGACAAACTCCGCCGCCAGTACAAAGACGCCTACGCCGAGCGCGGTACCAAGCTCACCTTCCTGCCGTTCATCATCCAGGCGGTCGTGGCCGGCCTGCGCGAGTTCCCCATCATCAACGCCTCGATGGACGATGCCTCGGTCATCTACCACCGCGATCTCAACATCGGAATCGCCGTCGCCCTCGACTGGGGCCTCATCGTCCCCATCGTGAAAAACGCCGACGAGAAAAACATCCTCGGACTCTCCAAGACGATCAACGACCTCGGCGAGCGCGCGCGGACGAAGAAGCTCGCGCCCGATGACGTGCAGGGCGGCACGTTCACGATCACCAACCCCGGCGTCTACGGAGGCCTGTTCGGCACGCCGATCATCAACCAGCCGCAGGTCGCCATCCTCGGCGTCGGCGGCGTGAAGAAGCGGCCGGTCGTCGTCGAAACAAAGGACGGCGACTTCATCGCCATCCGCTCGATGTGCATCCTCTCGCTGACCTTCGATCACCGCCTGATCGACGGCGCCGTCGCCGACCAGTTCATGGCGCGCGTGAAAGCGTTCATCGAAGCGGGCCAGTTCACGCTGTAGACGAAAACTGAGGCGCCGCTGCAACGTGCAGCGGCGCCTCGATCGATTACGGTAGTTGCCCGGTCGCGACCATGATCAGCTCCGCGAATCCGAAGTGGCCGCTGCGCGTTAGCTCCGTGATCGGGCGCCAGCACGGCTGCTGCGCCAGATAGGAATGGTTGTCGCCGAGGATCAGGCCGGCGATGACCTCGGTGACGATGCGTCCGCCGACCGGCCCGAGCGTGATCGGCGTGTCGTCGTCCTCGAACTGCAGCTGCGGCTCGGCCAGGATGTAGTACCAGAGCGGCGCGTTGTTCGCGAACGCCGCGTTGACGTCCGTGATCTTCTTGTTGTTCGGAAAATCCTCTTCCGTCAACTTGCCGACGCGCAGATCGTCGTCTGCGATCGGCTCGATGCACATGTGGCGCGCGACCGTCTGGCCGGACGGCAAACCGAAGCTCTGACCCCGCAGCAGATTTCGCTGCGCCAGCGACGGAATCCCGTCGGTGATGAACGGCAGGTTGCGCAGCGGATCGACGAGCGAGGAGTCGATCTTGTACGCCGGCTGCACGCGCGTCGGACCGACGTCCGGCGAACCGGAGTGGATGTGGAAGAAGAGCGGCCACTCGATCGCCCACGGCGACGGGAACTCGTTGAAGCCGCGCAGGTTGGGAAAGATCGGAAAGCGAGGGTCCGGCAGCGTCGAGTTGAGGCGGTACTGCGGCCGCACCATCGAATGGCCGAAGCGGTACGCCGCCACTGAAAACTCGATCGGCATGAACGGCGCGACGTGCCAGTGGAAGAAGCGGAGATCAGGCTGATCGTCGTACGGCGATTTGTCCTTCCCGTCCTTGCGCACGTGCGGCAGAACCGAGCGAACCATGTCCCAGCCGGCGATCGTCGGCAGGAAATCGTGGAGCACCGCCCACTGGTAATGCCAGCGCACGGTGCGCTGCACGTCGGCGAACGTGGCGCCGGCGCCGAGGAGATCGGCGATGGCGTTGTGGAAACGGATGAAGATGCCCTGCAACTGCGAAACGATCACGTTCTCGTCGTTGCGCGGGTCTCCGATGATCGCGCGGCGCTCACCGGTCGCGCGCGTGTCGCGCGGCAGATCGAACGTGTTCGGATCGTTCGGATTGCCCGTCAGCAGCCGCGTCCCATGCAGCAGATGAATGCCGTCGGATTCGTAGAGATACGGCTGATCGTCGGGACCGCGGCCGTAGACCGAATCGAGATCGAAGCGCGGCGTGCGGAAGTCGACCAGCCCGTCCGGATCGTTCGTCTTCTGCAGGCTGCTGGCGGGATCGAACGTGATGTCGTGGTCGATGAACTGCCCGACGTACGTGTAGCCGGCGGAGATGCCGCGATTCTCTTCGGGATCGGGCGTTGCGTCGCCCGGATCAGGCTCGGGATCTGCCGTCATCGCGTCCGCGAGATCGATGAGAGCCTGGCGCGGATGGTCCGCGCCGGGCAGACTGCGGAACATCCGTCCGAAACGCCCCTCGTACTGCTCCGATCGCCGCGGAACATCGAGTCCGCGAACTCCAACACCGTGCGCGCGAATCACATTGGCGAGACTAAAACTTGCACTCTGGTCAGCAGGCATACGTCCTCCTTAAAGAAGTAGTGACGGACAATCTAGGTCCGTTTCACTTCTTTTGGGACTTTCAGCCCGGATTGCGGCGCAGCAGGACTGCCCAGTTGGCGCCGTTCTGCCATCGTCCGATAGGCGTGTACTGACGGCGAATGAATGCCGCTACCCGCAGATCGTAGTCATCGCCAAACCCGCGGTAGCCAAACTCGTTGACGTGTCGAGAGATGACCGCGACGAGCTCGGGCCGCCGCGCTGACAACTCATCAAGGACGCGTTGTTCGATGACAGGATGCGCAGCTTCGATGGGCGTGAACGTGGTGTATGAAAGCGGCGTGTCGACGGCGGTGAGGTAATTCAGCGCCAGCCCTTCCGGCATCGCCACCAGTGAACGCGCGCCGCTCGTTTCGATCGCGCGGATCAGCGGCACGAGCACGGAGGCCCGCGACGGCTCCTCGTAAAACGTCCCGCGACGGGTGACCACCGGAGCACTTTTTCGCTTGTATTCGTTGACCTGCGTCCACACACCTCGCCCGACAACCACGATCGCGAAGGCGAGCCACAATGAACTGAGACGCCGAGAATACAGGCGCCGCTCGGGAAGATAGGCAAAGAGGACGTACACGATCAGGAGATACGTCGGAATCGTGAGCACAAAGCCGTACCAGGCCGGAGCCAGCTTCAGGAAAATGCGCGCCGACGAACAGGCGGAGAAAAACAGAAGAATCGCCAGCGGCCGCCGTGGTTCGCGGAGCGCCGGAATCAACAAGCCAAGCTGCAATAGCGTCCACGCCTGAAAAAAATGCAGGTCGCCACCGATGCCGGCCAGGACCGCAAGTGCTCCGAGCGCAACGGCCACGACGGCGGGACGGCGCTGTCGCTCGATCACCGCGAGACACCCCGCAAACGCGCACAGCACGAGTGCTCCATACGCACTGTCGAGAAGCAGTTCTTTCCAGCGCGGAAGTCCGAACACGCGCGCATAGAACCCGTAGAAGGTCGGACCGCCGAGAAATGTCGATGGAAAGATGTTGCCCCGCAACCAATGCCGTGTTGGTGGGGCATCTGCGAAAAACAAACTCGCCGCCGACACGCAGAGGAGCATCGCGCCCGCGTATGCGAACGCGTACCGCCTGGGAAAGCGATGCACGACGACCGCCGCAATGATGGCGACGGCGACGATCGCCGCGAGCTCGATCTTGCACCACGACGCCAGCAGCGAGAAAAGAACGACTGCGGAACCATTCGCGCGCGATGCCGCTTCGAAGCTGTACCGCAGGAGAAAGAAAATCGTCAGCAGCAGAAAGACGACGCCGAACGTCGCTTCGTGCGCGTACGGGAAAAGAAAGTTCGACCCATATCCGATCGCGCACGTGAAATTCAGGCCGGCAAAAAAGAGCAGCGCAACGAATGCCGCCAGCCGGCCCGCAACCAACTTCGCCGCTCCATAGAGAGTGAAACCGGCGACAGCCGCCGTCGCTGCACCGATGAAGGAGTACGCCGCCAGCGAGCGGCCAATGACGGCGGTCAGCAGCGTAAGAAGATAAGGAACGAGCGGCGGATAGTAGTAGATGAGATCTCGATACAGTTTTTTACCATCGAGAATCGCTCCCGGAATGTAGAGATCTCGTCCAGTATCGATGATCGGCTCGAGGGAACGCTGACGAGCGACGGCGAAAAGAATGGCGCCGAGGACAATGGCGATCGCAAGAGGAACGAGATCACCGCGATCGAGCCGCGACGATCGCTTCCGCGGGCCGTTCTCCTCCTGCTCATCCGCAGCGTACATTCGTCCCGAGTGTCGCACATGGCTCACATACGATGCGACGAATGGGCGGTCGTAGCGCCGGCGGCTCGCCGGCTGGACCGCCGCCGGCTCGGCGGCAGTCAGCGAAAAACGCCAGCGAGCCGCTGGCGGTCCAGCCGCCGAGCCGGCGGCGCTACACTCGCGAAATCTGCGCGAATGCAGTCCGGTTGTCCTCAGCCGTGATGCGCGTGTGTGAGCTCCGCAACCTTCATCTCGTCACCTACGAGAACGGCCTGCGGCTGCAGCAGAAGATGGTCGAGTTGCGGCAGCAGGAGATGATTCCCGATCAACTCCTACTGCTCGAACATCCTCCCGTCATCACCCTCGGGCGCGGCGGCGACGTCCGCAACCTCCTCGCGCCCGCGGCCACGCTCGATGCGGAACGCGTCCGTTTCTTCGAAACAACACGCGGCGGCGACATCACCTATCACGGTCCCGGACAACTCGTCGGCTATCCGATCATCCACCTCGGCGAAGGCAATCGCGACGTGCGCAAGTACGTGACCAAGCTCGAAGAAGTCCTCATCCGTACCGTCGCCGAATTCGGCATCACCGCCGAACGCGCCGAGGGGAAGCGCGGCATCTGGGCCGGCAACGACAAGATCGCCGCGATCGGCGTGCGCATCGCGCGATGGGTGACATCGCACGGCTTCGCGCTCAACGTGACCACGAATCTCGATCACTTCCGCCTCATCACACCGTGCGGATTGCGCGGCACGGGCGTGACGTCGATCTCGCACCTCGTCGAACGCGACGTCGCTCTCACCGAAGTCCGCGAGATCGTCACCGCCAAATTCGCCGAGGTCTTCGAGCGCGACGTCGTTCCGCGAGCGGAGAGCATTCGACTCGTCAAAGTTCTGGTTCACGACGGCGAGCGCGTACTGCTTCTTCACCGCCGTCCTGAGCGCGGCAACTTCTGGCAGCCGATCACCGGCTCGATCGAAGAGGGTGAGTTGCCACTCGACACCGCGCGTCGTGAGCTGACCGAGGAGACAGGTCACAGCGGCGAACCGGAAGCGATCGATCTCGAGCAATCGTTCATGATCGAGTCGCACTTCCTCGAAGCAAAATATCCACCGCCGATCATCGCCTCGGAAACCGCATTCGCCATCGAAGTCGCGCCCGGATTGCCCGTGCGCATGGACCCGGCCGAGCACGATCACTACGGCTGGTTCACATTCGCCGAGGCCTATGAAAGGATCCGCTGGACCGACGACCGCGAGGCGTTGGAGAGAGTGCAAGCGCGGCTGTCGGCGCTCGCTCCGCAATGAAATGACTACTTCGATCGATCCTTCCGAACCGATCAACCGCCGCGCCGGCCATCGTCCCGCGTGGCTGAAGATCCGCGTGCCGGGCGACCTCGCGCAGCTTCCCGTCTCGAAGCTGATGAACGACCTCGCGCTCAACACCGTCTGCCAGGAAGCGCGCTGTCCGAACATTTTCGAATGCTGGAGCGCCGGCACCGCAACCTTCATGATCCTCGGCGAGATCTGCACGCGCCGCTGCACGTTTTGCGCGGTCGGCAAAGGGAAGCCGCTCGCCGCCGACACCGACGAGCCGCGAAGAGTGGCCGAGGCCGTGTCGAAGATGGGCGTGCGGCATGCGGTGATCACGATGGTGAATCGCGACGACATGCCCGACGGCGGCGCGGAACATCTTGCGCAGACGGTGCTCGCCGTGCGTGACCAAACCGGCGCCGCGGTCGAGGTCCTCATCTCCGATCTCGAAGGCAACCGCGCCGCCCTCCGCACCGTCATCGCCTCGGCGCCGGAAGTGCTGGCGCACAACATCGAGACCGTGCCGCGGCTGTACTCGGCGGTGCGTCCTGTTGCGAAGTACCAACGTTCGCTCGACGTTCTGCGTTGGGCGGACGACGAGCGCAACATCAACATGTTGACCAAGTCATCCCTCATGCTCGGCCTCGGAGAAACGGAAGAGGAGGTGCTCGCCGTCGCCGCCGAGCTGCGCGACGCCGGCGTCGACATCATCACCTTCGGCCAGTACCTCGCGCCCACCGGCAACCACCACCCGGTCCGCCGCTACTACACTCCCGACGAGTTCGCCGCCCTCGGCACGAAAGCCCGAGCCCTCGGCTTCCGCCACGTCGAGTCCGCGCCCCTCGTGCGCAGTTCCTACATGGCCCACCGGGCGCTGGAGTAATCAAGCGATTACAATCGCGCCCCGATGCCGCAGGTCACGTTCGTCGACGAAGGAAAAGCGGCGGAGTTTCCCGCGGGATCGACCCTCCTCTCCTGCGCCGCCTCCATGGACGTCCGTGTCAGTCACGTCTGCGGCGGCGACGGTGCGTGCGGGACTTGCAGGGTGGAAGTCGTCGCCGGCTGGGATAACCTGACGCCGCCGACGCCAGACGAAACGTACAAAGAGCTCGAACCGCCATACCGCCTGTCTTGCCAGTCGAAACTGCTCGGCGATGTAGTGTTGAAAGTAGCGAAAATTGAATGAGTCCGGGAGTTGGGAGTAGGGAGTCGGAGAATTGAGTTTTTCCGACACCCGACACCCGACACCCGACACCCGACACCCGAGGAACAAATGACCGCAATCGAAACCGCCCCCGCCATCCTCACCAACCAGCAGCTCAACACCGTTTTCCAGTACACCGTCGAGGCGTACAAAACGTTCGA
>JAXDIO010000265.1:0-5159 GCA_034663965.1 Thermoanaerobaculia bacterium
CGCAGCGTTTCCGCTTTGCTGCCGGCGCGTTCGGTGATCAGCTTGTCGATTTCCGCGACGCGGTCGAGCCGTTTCTCCTCGCGGATGTTGATGGTTTCGCCGGCGATCGCGAATGCGGCCAGTCCGAACGAGAGCACGAGCAAGGCCCAGGAACCGAGTAATCCGAGTATGCGTTTCATCAGAAGATGTAGACCCTCGTCTGCGTCGTAATGCGCGGCCAGATCGCGGCGAGGTCGGCTTCGGGGACCATGAACGATCCCGGCTTCGGCCCCTGCAGCGGACTTTCCGGCGGCGGCGGTGAATGGATGACGTAGCTGTTCGGCAGGAAGATCACGTAGCGCCCGAGTCCGTTCGGGACGACGGCGCGCTCGGCGGGTGCCGGTTGGTTGCGGAGGGCGTAGACCCATTCGGGGACCGCCCACTGGTAGCCCTCTTCCGCGCCGGTCACGCTGAACGCGCCTTTGAGCGGCAGGAAGGTCCACGTCTTTCCGGCGGGCGACGTGATCGTCTTCGCCTCGCCGATCTGTACGTCGGCTTCACGAACGACCGCGCGGCCGAAGCGGAACTGCATCTTCTTCCGTTGCGTGTCGATGGAGATGTAGAACTCTTCGCTCTGCAGCGTCTTCAGATACTGCATACGGCCGTCGATCTCGCGGCTGAGCTGGGCCTGCGTCAGGTCCGCCTGCGACAGCTCATCGCGGATGCGGTTCAACTCCGCCGGCGAGTTCGCGTTTCGTTTGAAGAGGATCGCGGTCTTGGTCTCGATGACATCGCGCTCGTGCCTGGCGTAGGCAAACGTCGCCGCGGCGATGACCAGGAGAAGCAGATTGAGCCAGAGGGGCGGCCGCGGAAACGATCGCCGCTCCCGGCCGTAGCGTGCGTCGGACATTACCGGACACAAGAGCGAGCGGCGTGCCAGTGGGGGCTAATCTGCGAACGCTTTCGCAAGTGCGCGGTCGAACGTCTGGATCTCCGTGGCATTTCGTCGCCGGCAACAGGCGAGATGAATCAAATCACGCGCGCCCAGCCCCGGATGTCGGGCTACGAGCAGTCTGGCTGTGCGAACGTCTTCCGCTTCGATCGGCCAGATCTCAGCGACACTTGACTCAACGAGCAGCAGAGCCGCATCGAGTGTTTCCAGACGTCCGACCGGTAGATACGCATGCAGCAGTTCCTGCATGACCTCGGCGGATGTGGCTGACGGCTCTTTGTGATTGACCAACTGCAGAAAAAATCGCCGGGCGCGATCACGGAGGGGGTGTTCCCGTCCCACCGCGTACATGAAGACGTTCGTGTCGACGAAGATCACGTACGCGACCGGCCTGTTGCGCGAGATTCTTCCGTGGCCTTGAGGTGTTCTTCCCAGTCCGGTTCGCGCCCTTGTTCGCGATGATCGCAGGCCTTGAAGAACTTTCTGAGTTCAGCAGCCGAAGTCATTTTTGCGGCGGCCTTCGTCGCTTCGAGCCGATCGAGTGCGCTCTCCCGCAGCCATCCGCTCAGAGACTTTCCCTCTCGTTCGGCCTCTTGACGGAACGCTTCACGCTCGCCTTTCTCGACGAGAACCTGGACGCGTACGACGCTGTTGTGTCCGTTGGCGGTCATTACACAACAATTCTACACACATCGCCTGCACTCCTGCCATCTGCGGAGAAAACGCCTCCGCAGATGGCGCAGATGAAACCTAGGCCAGTTTCGGCTTCACGAACACTCTTGCGATCGCCATCAGCGACAGCGCGATGCCGAAGGTGCAGACGATCGTCGCGCCGGTTGGCAGGTCGAGTCGGAACGAAAGCAGGACGCCGAGGAGCGTGACGAGTGCGCCCATGCTCCAGCCGATGGCCAGGCGTTTTCCGATCGACGTCGCGAAGAGCATCGCCGCGACGGAGGGGACGATCAGGTAGGAGAAGACCAGCAGCACGCCGGCGATAGCCACGGACGACGTCACCACGAATCCGAACGACGTGTAGAAAAGAAAATCCCAGAACTTCAGATTCGGGACTTCGCCGTTGTTCGTGCCGGTGTGCGCACCCACGGAGATGGCCAGGAACTTCTTCCGGAAGATGAAGTGGAAGAGGCCGACCAGCGAGTAGAGCACCGCCGTCTTGATGACTGTGGCCGTGTTCACCGCCAGGATGTTGCCGACCAGCATGTCTTTGAGATGCTCGGTCTCCTGCGGCGCTTTGCTCATCACCAGGATGGCCGCCGCGGCGGAGACGGCGTAGACGATGCCGATGATCGCTTCCTGCGGGATGCGCGTCTCGCGCTTCACTTTCGTCAGCGCGAAGATGGCCGCGCCGACGATCGTGAAGCCGAGGGACCAGAAGTAGCTGGTGGTGCTGTGCACGTCGAAGCCGGCCAGCAGCGCCACCGTCGTTCCGAGCGCGGCGATCTGCGCAAGCGAGAGGTCGACGAAGATGACACCCCGCTCGACGACGTGAACGCCGAGGTATGCGTGGATGCCGGTTAAGACGAGGCCGGCGAGGAACGGCAGAATCAGAAACTGAAGCATCTCCATTACTTGAGCGCCTTTACCAATTCATTGATGTCGTAGTCGAACGTCTTGAAGTAGTCATCGAGGCCGGCCTTGCCGCCGACGGAAGGGTAGAGCACGACTACCTTCGCGCCGGTTTTTTCGGCGATCGACTGCGGAGTCTTGCTGTCGAAGTACGGCTCCATGACGATCGCCTTGATGCCTTCGCGCTTGATGAGCTGGATGAGATCGAGCGTATGCGACGGCGAGGGCGGGATGCCCGGCTTCGGTTCCACGGTATCGACGATGTTCAGTCCGAAATGCTTCGCGAAGTTGGGCCACGACCGGTGGTACGTGATGATCTTCGCTCCCTTGAACGGCGCCATCTGCGCCACCCAGCGCTTATTCGCGTCGTTGATGCGGAGCTTGAACGCGTTGAGGCGCTGATCGAAGTAGGCGGTGTCGGCGGGCCGCAGCTGCACCAGCCGGTTGTGGATCTGGATGGCGATGCGGACGGCATTGGCGGGATCGAGCCAGTAGTGCGGATTGCCGCCGGGGTGAACGTCGCCCATCGACCGGTTCACGCCTGCCGTGGGACGGTCGAGAATCTCGACGCCCTGCGAAACATCGAGGTAGCCGGTCGAGCCGGGGCGGATGTTGTTGTTGCGGCTCTGATCGAGCAGCGGCGGCAGCCAGCCGATCTCCAGCTCCAGTCCGATGACTTCGAGGAGGTCGGCGTTCTTCAGGAGCAGCAGAAAGCTGGGCTTCGGCTCGATGAAGTGCGGGTCCTGGTAGCCCTTGCCGATAGCGGTGACGTCGACGCGGTCGCCACCGACTTCGCGCGTGAGCGATGCGAGATCCTCGGTTGCAGTGACGACTTTCAGTTTGTCGGCGGCGAAGATGTTCGCCGCCAGTGCGACTGATGCAAGTAAGAGAATGATGTGTTTCATTGATGTCTCCCTAGAAACTGTGCGCGCCGTGGGCGCCGATTGAGAACTGCAGTTGGAGCAGAAGCTCGGTGACCGACTTGCCGATGTCGCCGTAGCGCATGCGTCGCAGCTGGCCGCGGAGCTGGCTGAATTCGGACGGCCAGAAGGTCAGCGTCGCCGAGACTCCGCGATCGGTCGGCGTGAGACCACCGACGACAAAACGGTCGGACGAGTCGATGCGGACGCCGGTAAAGAGCCGCCGGCTGAGCTGATAGTCGGCCGATGCGTAGAAGCCGCGCAAGGTGTTGTTCGCGTCGCCGCGGCGATTCTCGATCGCCTCGATGCGGCCGATGAACGAGTTGTACAGACCGCGTTGCGGCGGCTTCCAGCGATACGTCACGTCGATTCCGGCGAACTGATTGTGCACGTCGTTGAGCGTCCCGCGCGCGTAGCTCGTGCCGAGTTCGATGTTGTTGTTCTCGCTGATGTCGTGGAAGGCTTTGAGGTGTCCGTTGTAAACGAGGTCATTCAATCCGCGGCGCTCGAAGACGTTCGCAACGCCGCCTTCGAAGACTTCACCGGTTGCTTCGATGAATGTGTTCCACGGATTGCTGATCGGCTTGCTCACCGAGATGCCGTCGTCGTTGAAGCCTTCGTCGCCGAAGAAGTTGTGGATCACCAGCGGCTGATCGACCCACGGCCGCACGTGCGCGTGCCACGTGTTGTCCTTGCCGAAGAGCGCCTTGAACTTGCCGGCCTTCGCGGTGAGGTCGAACGGCAGCGCGACGAACTGCGCGTAACCTTCTTCGACGTCGATGCCGCCCTTGGTGATGGAGAAGAAGAATTTCCCCTTCGCATACGGGTCGATGAACGCCTCGAACGCGACCTCGGCCTCATCCAGATTCATCGGACGGCGGATGTCGTCAGGTCCGAACTCGTACGGATTCGGTTGTCCAACTTTGCCGAGGAAGTTTCCGATGACCGAAGTGTCGGGGTTGAAGACCTTCGACGCACCAGGATCGGATGGATTGTTGATGGTAGTGACGTCGCCGATCGACGGCGCGGCAGCGGCTGCTGCGGCCGGAGCCGCAGCCGCGGGCGCTTGCGCAACTTCAACCTTCGTCAGATCTTCGGTATCGGCCGGTTGCGCTGGTGTTGCGGCGGCGGGGGGCGTGCCCGACTTGAGGGCGTCGAGCTCCTGACGGATCGCCGTCATCTGCTGGTTCAACGTGTCGAGCCGTTGTTCGAGTTGTTTGACGCGGTCTTCAATATTAGCTGGCGGCTGCTGCGCGAAAAGAGGCGCGGCAGCGAAGAGCATCACGAGGGAAATGGCACGATGACGAATCATCGATTCCTCCTTGTCTGGCGAGCGAGTGAAGCGAAGGCGCAGGCCTAAACGATGGGAGGAGCGCGCGAGCTGCGCGCGAACGAGGCGACTGCCGCAACTCTCGGCAGCGCGGGCGTGGTCAGCGTGTAGAGAACGGCCAGCGGCGCGGCGACGGAGGGAGCGGTCGAGGGGAGGCGTCCGGCGCCGGTGGCACAGACGGCGCAGGACGTTGCGGAAGAAGTGTTCGCGGCGTCGAGCGGATGGTTGTGCAGCAGCGGCTGGACGGCCAGCAGCAAAGCCACCAGGACGACGAAAACGTGAAGCGTGCGAACCGTTCCGCGCATCGAGCAGACAGCGTAAGCGGAGCCCGCTGATCGAAATTCCGAATTGGAATAAGGGCCGGAAACGGGGCCTTTGAACAGGCGTTTAGGAG
>JAXDIO010000270.1:0-12640 GCA_034663965.1 Thermoanaerobaculia bacterium
CGTTGGATAGGCCAATGACGGTGACGGTCGTACCGTCAGGCACTGCGCCGTTCGCCAACGCCAAAGCGACAGGGACCGTCACTGTCACGGCCGGCGGGAAGGAACTGGCGCGCGCGATCGTGAGCAACACGAACACGATCACGTTCCCGGTGTATCTCCAGGCCTTGGGCGCGAATCCGTATGTCATCACGTACAGCGGCGACTCCAATTTCCTGCCGCAGACGGTCAATGGATCGGTCTTCGTCACTCTCGGGCGCATCACCATTACCGGAGGACTGGAACGAAGTCCCGTCCCGGGTACTTACACTCTGACGGTACGCGCGACGGGATCGCCGGCCGTCGCGCCGACGGGAACGCTTTCGATCATGAATGGCGGAACGGAAATCGCGAAAGTGACGCTCGTTCCATCCGGCGGCGGGATTTCGACGGCGCACGCGACGCTCACGAACCTTCCGGCGTCGCCCACATTGACCATCAACTATGCGGGTGACGCGTTCTATCAATCGGGAACGCAACAGCTGCGCGTCGTCGAAACGCGCCAGCACTCCGCACGCCACTAGATCCATGGGAAAACTCCTCTTTGCGATCCTGGCAACGCTCGTCGCGTCGATCTCGAATGCGCAGTCGCCGTACCTCGTCAAAGACATCAACTCCACCACGGCGGCTACCCCGTTATCGTCAAATCCAAATGGCTTTTTCCGATTCGGGTCGCGCATTTTCTTTGCGGCCACAGGCACGGGAACCGGAAGCGAATTGTGGTCGACGGACGGCTCGGACGCCGGCACCGCCCTGGTTGCGGACATCAACGCCGGT
This sequence comes from Thermoanaerobaculia bacterium, assembly GCA_034663965.1. Classification (GTDB taxonomy): domain Bacteria; phylum Acidobacteriota; class Thermoanaerobaculia; order Gp7-AA8; family Gp7-AA8; genus JADGNZ01. The sequence continues at coordinate 814 of JAXDIO010000270.1, forward strand.
GCGGGTTCCTCATTGCCGTCGCGCTTTACCGTTGTCAACGGAAAGCTGATCTTCAACGCGAACGACGGTCGCACCGGCACCGAGCTGTGGGCGTCGGACGGCACCGCGGCCGGGACGCGCCTTCTTGCGGATATCAGGACAGGGTTCGCGTCGTCATTTCCCGGCGACCGGATCGTGTACCACGGCCAGATGATTTTTTCTGCTAATGACGGTGTCGACGGCAGCGAGCTCTGGATCACCGATGGAACGCCAGCCGGCACGCGGTTTTTCAAAGACCTCGCGGCCGGCCCGGATAGCTCCGGCCCGCAAGGCTTCGTTTTGTTCCATGACCTCATCTATTTCGCGGCGGGCACCGGTCTCTGGAAAAGTGATGGCACCGAGGCGGGTACGGTACAGGTTGAGGCAGGCGCGATTGTGACTAACCTCGTCGTCGCCGGATCGCAGATGTTTTTCAGCGGCGAAAGCGCCGCGACCGGCAACGAACTCTGGGTGAGTGATGGGACTGCGGCCGGGACGCGAATGATCACGGAAATCAATCCGGGGCCGGACGCCGGAGTCGTCTACTTCGGCGGTGTAACTCGGTTCGGCGATCGCGTCCTCTTCATCGGTGCGGACGCACAACACGGCAGCGAGCTTTGGATCAGCGACGGTACCGCCTCCGGAACTCATCTCGTGCGAGACATCTTTCCAGGTGTTGGCAGTTCGTTCCCGAACAGGACCGTCGTCACGGATCGCGGTGTTGCGTTTTTCAGCGCGTACACGGAGCCCGCTGGGGAAGAGCTCTGGAAAACCGACGGCACCGAGAGCGGCACCGTGCTCGTGCGCGACATCGATCCCAACCCCAATAGCGGCAGCGTCTCCAGCATCGTTGCTGCCGGAGACAAGGTCTACTTCCTTGCATTGAACGATGCCTCGAACGTTGCCCCTTTGACGTTGTGGGTGTCCGACGGGGCCGCGTCCGGAACGACGCCGGTCCAAAGAAAAGGTGCGGTTGCCATCTCGTTTGGTACCGTTCTGACGATGATCGACGGCGTCGTTTACTTCGCCGGCGGGAATCGTCTCAACGGCTTCGAACCGTGGAAAAGCGACGGGACGGAAGCGGGGACGTCGATGATCAGCAATCTCCGCCGCGATTTCACGCCGTCATCGAATCCGGCCGACCTGATCGCTGCCGGAGACTGGGTTTACTTCAGGGCGTGGGACGGCTCCGGACCTTTGCCCGGGCCCTTGTCGATGTGGCGCAGCGACGGCACCACCGAAGGAACGTTGCGAATTGCCGAAGTCTTCGGAGAGGGATTCAAGACAGCCGGACGCTCGCTCTATTTCACGTCGTCGAACGCAGGCTGGACGAGCAACGGCACACCCGAGGGCACGAAAGCGCTGGCCTTCCCGAACGACGTCCCGAAGTCGCCGGTCTTTGTATTCGCAAACGGCGACACGCTCTTCATCTCGGCGTACGAAGACAATGATTTTCAGTTGTACGCGGTCAAGCAGTCGGCGAATGCCGTACCGGAGAAGCTCGGCGTGGCCGGCGGTTTCCGTGTCATCAATCAGGCCGGCCGAACGATTTTCCTTGGAAGCGGCGGCCTGTGGAGCAGCGATGGCACGCGTGCCGGAACCTACGCCATCGTGCCCACGATCGGCGAGAACGTGAGCGCAATCGAAAGCATGGGCGGCAGCATCTACTACGTCACGCAGAGCACGGCTGGTCCATCCAAACTTTGGCGCAACGACGGCACGTTCGAGAGCAACGTTATGGTCAAGAGCTTTCCGTCGGCGGCGAGCTCTCTCACGGCCGCGGACCGGCGTCTGTTCTTTCTCTCCGGCGGGCAGCTGTGGATTAGCGACGGAACCGAGGCCGGCACCCAGGTTCTGACGGCAGGAGCGACGTACTTGTCCGCGTTCGCAATGGCAGGGAGCCGCGCAGTCTTCGCTGAATCCGATTCCGCGAACGGGTTGGAGTTGTGGGTGAGCGACGGGACTGTGGCCGGCACGCATCTGTTGCGCGACATCTTCCCGGGAACATTCGGTTCGGTTCCGTCGGACCTCACCAGCGTCCGCGGTTCCGTTTACTTCAGCGCGACAGACGACCTGCACGGTAACGAAGTCTGGATGACCGACGGCACGCCCGAGGGGACGAAACTGGCTGCCGACGTGGAACCTGGATCAACGGGCAGCATTCCGCACCAATATGCCGAGGCAGGAGATCGCTTGTTTTTCACTGCCACGACGACGGCAACCGGAAATGAGCTGTGGGCGCTGCCGCTTCCATCCACGCCGCGCCTCAGCGTGAATGACATCCGCATCGCGGAAGGCGATTCCGGGATTACGACGGCGCGGTTCACCGTCACGTTGTCCTCTCCATCCAGTCAACCGGTGACCGCCGCCTACGGAACCTCGGATGGCACAGCGCTCGCCGGCAGCGATTACGACTCCGCATCAGGATCGCTGACATTCGCGGCAGGGGAGACGTCGAAGACGATCGACGTCCGCATTCGTGGCGATGTCAATGGGGAATCGAACGAGGCGTTTTTCCTGACGCTCCGCAATGCCTCGGGCGCCACGCTGCAGAAGGCGTCGGGAATCGCCATCATCGATGACGACGATCAGGTAGCCGACCTCGCTCTGTCGCTCGATTTCTCGAGCTTCAATTCTTTCAGCGTGTTCGTCAACGCCACGAACAACGGACCGCGTGCGGCGACGAACATCCGCGTCACGCACGCCATCACGCCTGCCGACAGTGCCAGTCAATGCTTCACCTGTTCCTTGCTGCAGCAGATTGCGTCCGGCGCGACCGCGAGGGCCTTCAGCTATAACTGGCCCGGCTTCCAGCAATACCTCACCGTGACCGCGACGAGCCGCGAGCGCGACCCGCAGCTCTCAAACAACACCGTGGCCTGGATGACGAACGCCTCCGTGGCCATGGATGCGCTGTTTCTCACTCCCGGCTCGCAGGCCAACGTATGGTTCACGGCGTACAACAACGCGACGAGCGTCAGCATCACGTCATCCAATCCGGCGGTCATTGCTGTTCCATCGACTCTGCCGGTCACGGCGGGCCAGCCCACCACGTTCGTCGCGCACGGCGTCAGCGCCGGGACCGCGACGATTCGCATCTTCACGCCGGCGGGTACGGCCGGCACCCTCAACGTCGACGTTGTTCCTGCCGGAACGACGCCGCGCTGGCCTGGGGCGATTCAAGTCTTCGTGAACAACGGCTTTCCCTTCGACAGTCCGATGGGATTCTCGATCTACACGAACGCCACGGCACCGTACACCGGCTCCAAACCGACCGGCACCGTGACGATTTCCGCAAACGGCCACGAGCTTGGTCGCGTGACGCTCAACGCCAACGCAAGTCCGCAGCGAGGGCTCCACTATCTCTCCGACCTCGGCGACAACGCGATCCGCTTCGACTACTCCGGCGACGCGAATTTCCTTCCGATGTTCGTCGCGCAAACGGTAACGGCCAATACCGGCCGCGCCACGATCCTCGGCGGCGCGGAACGAATCGGAACGTCCGCCAGAGTCCATGTGCGTGTGACCGGTTCTCCCGCTGGCGCTCCCACCGGCACGGTCACCATCTCCGAACCGGGCGTCATCGCTGCGAAAACCGTCACGCTCACCGCGGGCGCCGCCGGCGAAGGACAGGCCGACGTCACTTTCACGAACGTCTCAAGCGCCCCGCACACGTTCCATGTCAGCTACTCCGGCGACACGCGTTACAGCGGCTCGACCCAGGATTTCCGCATGATCGACGCGCGGCTGCGTTCCGTGAAGCACTAACTTTCGGCGTATCGTCCGCGGTATGGCCTTGTTCGATTCGCTGCTTGCCTGGCTTGTCTCCGTCGTTGGTGTCGCCACCGGTGCCGCCTACATTCCGCAGGCGTTGCGGATCTGGAAGCGTCGAAGCTCGGACGACGTCTCCATCCTCACCTACGCCCTTTTCCTCGGCGGACAGATCGTCTATCTCGTCTATGGAATCCGCATCCGTCAGTGGCCGCTGATCGTGGGGATGGGCGCGAACATCGTTGGAAGCGTGGCCGTGATCTTCAGCGCGCTTCGCTTCCGCGCTTCCACAATATCGGCGCCGCCTCATTCGTCTACACCGGTAGATGAAGGACGCGAGCATCGGGCAGATGGCGATCGAACAGGATGAGCAGATCGCCCACGTCGTGACGCGGGAGCAGTCCCGGCTTCGCGACTTCATCCGGCGGCGCGTGCCCGATCCGCGCGACGCCGAGGACGTTCTGCAGGACGTCTTCTACAAGCTGGTGGAAGCAAACCGGCTGCTGATGCCGATCGATCACGTCACCGGCTGGCTCTTTCGCGTAGCTCGTAATCGGATCACGGACCTCTTCCGGAAAAAGAAGCCGGAGAGTTTTCCGGAAGTCGACGACGATCTCCACTTCGACGATCTGCTCCCGTCCGCCGACGCCGGCCCCGAGGCGCTCTACGCGCGCGGTGTGCTGCTCGATGAGCTCGACCTAGCGCTCGATGAGTTGCCCGACGATCAGCGCGAAGTCTTCGTCGCGCACGAACTCGAAGGACGCAGCTTCAAAGAAATCGCCGCCGCGACCGGCGTGAATGTGAACACGCTCCTCTCGCGCAAGCGCTACGCCGTGCTGCATCTCCGCGAGCGCCTGCACGACATCTACGACGAACTCACAAAAGGATGAGGAACCGAAAATGACAAGACGAACTCGAATGCTCCTCTTTTCACCCGTGGCAATTGTGGGGATGGCGTTGTTCGCCTTCATCGGCGGCGAAATCGTCCTCAACCTCTGGAACTGGCTGATCCCACCGCTCTTCGGATGGCACCCGGTCACCTTCTGGCAAGCGCTCGGCCTCCTTGCGCTCTGTCGCATCCTTTTCGGCCGCCTCGGCGGCCGCGGCCTCGACTGGTGCGGCAACCGCCGCCGTTTCGAGGCCCGCTGGAAGACGATGACGCCCGACGAACGCGACCGATTCCGCAAAGGCATCCTGGGCCGTTACGCGCCCAGCGATCCGGAGCCGAAGGAGGGATGACGAAAAACAAAAGGGCGACCGCGGTCGCCCTTTCGCCATCATCCGATTACTTCATCGGCCCCCGAGGAGCACTCCATCGACCGTTACGTCGACGACCGGCGTCACGCCGGGAGATCCGGCGATGGTGAAGGTATACGTCCCGAGCTGATTCTGATCTGCGGGAGTGGCGCTGCGCAGTCTTCCTCCGCTGCGGACGAACGCCTGCACCAGCGACGCGTAGCCCGGTCCGAAGTAGCTGCCGAAACGGTCGCGCGGTGTGACCGTCAGCGTCCAGACGCCCGAGGCGTCGCCCGTCAGCGTGATGGCCGTGGCTGAGGAATCCGCGCGCGGTTTCACGTCCTCCTCGATCCGCTCGACGCGCACGACATGGCCGGTGAGCGGAATGTCCCAATCGAGCACGGCTTCGAAAGCGTAGGTGCCGGGGATAGACGTGCCGCCGAAGCTCGCGCCGTAAAACCCTTTGCCCTGATCGGCGAGCGGAATGACGGCGACGTCCCTTGGCGTGGTGCTTTCGATCAACGACTGGCCCAGCGCCGCGATCTTGTAGTCGAACGGCGTCTGGATGTCGCCGGTCGGCGTCACCGTATTGCCGCCGGGCACCTTCACTTGTGACGCGTGAAGGACGTTGCCCATGCCGTTCGGCTGCCGCTGCACGCGCACCTTGATGGCGCCGGACGGCAAGCCTGTCAGCGGCTTGCCGTCCCAGTCGACGAGCACCTTGACGCCGAGCGAATCGCCGGTGACGGCGTGCAGGTTGTCGAGCGAGAACTGATAGTCGAGGTGTTTCTCCAGAAACATCACATTGAGCAGGTACGGGACGTCGTCGCCGCTCTTGAGGTCGCGCTTCACACGCACGCTCCATGCGCCTGACGCGAATCCGCGAGCCATGTCGAAGGCCTGAATCGAAGCCTGAGCCGTCTTCCTGGACGATGTCGGCGATGCCGGCGTCGAGAAGCCCGGAGGATAGACATCGAGATCCAGCATTTGCCGCGCGGGAGGCGCCCACTGCACCGAAAAGACCACGCGCTGCGGCGAGCGATCGACAGTCACCGGAACGGCGGCGCTCGGGCCCACGCCGGTCAGCGTGTCCGTGACCTCCGTCGCCATCGACGCCGTATTGCCTTTCAGGATGGCTACGAGCGTCTTTCCGAAGATGGCGAACATCGTCGTCGCATTGATGGCCTTGTACGACTGGCCGGACGTCTCGAGCGAGATGTTGCGCAGCAGCGTCTCGTCCACCTGCGCCGGCGTTCCGAAGGCGATCGTCTGGATGGGGATGAAGCGCTTGCGCAGTTCCTGCGGCAGACCGGCCACCGGCGTCAGGCCGAGGAAACCGCTGCCGGTCGGCGTGATCAACGGCGCGGTGTTCTGCATGCCGTCGGTGATCACGATGAGGTTGAGATCATTCTTCGGATCGGCCTTCCACTGGCTCATTCCTTCGTTGATGCCCGCGCCGATCGACGTCGAGCTTCCCGGCGTGAGCGCGTTGACCTTGGTGATGATGGCGTCCCAGGCGTTGGCGCCGCCGCGCTGCAGGAAGAAGTTTGCAGGAGGATCGGCGCCGACGAGCGTCTGCGACTGCGCGGTGGAATCGAAGAAGACGAGCCCCATGCGATCGCCCGACCACTCCGGTCCGCCGCCCGGAGGCGCGTCGAGCAGTTCCCATTGGGCCACGAAGTTCTGGACTGCCGACTTGAGGATGTCGGCCTTTTTCGGGCCGTTCAGCGCGCCGGGCGGCAAATCGTTCATGCTGCCCGATTTGTCGAGCACCAGCGCCACGTCGAACGTATTGCGTCCCTTGTACGTGGCCGTCAGCGCCGGCGCCACGCCGTCGTCGTTCGGAATCAGGCTGGCGGGCGTGTCCCCGGTGTGCTTCGACACCTGCGAGCACTCGGCCATCGGCGCGGCGACGACGTACGTCGACATGCGGTACGCCGTGACGTCCTGCGCACCGGCGAAACGCATGTTGATGTTCTTCTCGCTGGCGCCCGCGCCGGCGCAGAAGTCGGCCCCGAAATTCGATAGCGGCACGTAGGTGATGCGTACATTGTTGCCGGTCAACGCCTCATACGTCACCGAGTCACCGGCCACGGTGGTCGTGTTGCCGAGGTTGAGCGTGGTGCTGCCGACTACGAGCTGGGAGCCAGCCGGAGCGGCGCTCAACTCGAGGTCGACACGCACCATGCCCGATTCCTGATTCACAACGCCGCGGATCGGGATATTGAGGATCCATGCCTCGCTCGCCGCCGCCGTAGATGGCAGCAGCGCGAAGGCAACAAGTACAGCGAGAGCGACTGACGCTCGTTTCATAGGGACATCCTTTCTTCATCAAGAGAGAGAGACTGGGCGCTTGGCCGAGGACCGGACGCGCCGGTTGCACGAACGACGTCAACAATCGGCCCCGTGGCTCCGGCCTTCCGTGTTCCAGGTCACAACCGGGCCGGTGACGCCCGAAGCCGGACCCGAGTTTGTCGTTGCCCTGATGCGTTTCGAGCGGCGACAATCTCTTCGTGGCAGGCGAGGACATAGTCGTTTTCGAGCTCATAAGCCGAGGCGACTCGAAGTGCGACGAGTGCGGCGGTGAGCTGTTGAAGGGTAACCTCCTCCGAAAAGAGGGACCGCGAGGGCTCTGCATCGACTGCGCAGACCTGGGACATCTCGTGTTCGTTGCAAGGGGAGATGCCTGTATCACGCGGCGCGCATCGAAGTATTCGCCGCTGCGCGCCATCGTTCTACGCTTCAGCCGCTCGCGAAAGCGATATGAACGGCAAGGCATCCTGGTCGCGGAAGAAGCGCTCGCACGTGCCGAAGAGGAGTGTCTCGATGATGCCGAGGTGCGCGAGCGCCGCCGCGAGGTTCAGGCCGGACGCCGCGCGGAACGCGACGCCGAGTACGTCCGAAAGTTTGCGGAGGAGATTCGCAGAAGGTATCCGAAAGCTCCCGCGAATGCCCCCAATGCGATTGCCGCGCACGCCTGTCAGGTGCATTCGAACCGGATTGGCCGTACGGCGGGTGCGAAGGACTTCGATCCGGCAGCGATCGATCTCGCCGTCCAGGCCTACATCCGCCACCGCCACACCGGATACGACAAATTGCTAGCCGCAGGAGCCGATCGCCTCGATGCGCGAGCGGAAGTTCGCGCGGCGATCGACGCCGTGCTCGCAAACTGGCGGAAAACAGAATAAGCCTGTATACACCAGCCCCATTTTGACGGTAACATTGGGGGTGATGTATACACGCTTCCTCAAGCCGCCTCGTTCATCCTTCTTCCTCTTTGGCCCCCGAGGTACCGGTAAGAGCACGTGGATCCGTTCACATTTCCAGGACGCCTTCACCGTCAACCTCCTCGCAGCGGAGGTGATGCTTCGCTACGAGCACGATCCATCAGGGTTCCGAGCCGAGGTGCTCGCGCAGCCGAAAAGCCGTTGGATCGTGCTTGACGAGGTGCAGCGCGTACCGCGGCTTCTCGACGAAGTTCACTTTCTGATGGAGGAGCAGGGCTACAAGAAGTTTGCGTTGACCGGCTCGTCGTCGCGCAAGCTCAAGAGGGGTGCCGCCAATCTCCTGGCTGGCCGCGCCATCGTGAAAAAGTTGTTTCCCCTGACCACGGCCGAAATGGACTTCTCTGTTCCAAGCAAGCAGCTTCTCCGCTTCGGAGCGATGCCAATGAGCGTGAACGCGCCGAACGACGACGCACGCGAGGATTTTCTGCGCGCCTACGTGACCACCTATCTCTCCGAAGAAATCAAAGCCGAGGCGCTGGTCAGAGACCTCGGCAGCTTCAGCCGATTTCTGGAGGTGGCGTCGCTCGCTGCCGGCCAGACCACGAACATCTCCGGAATCGCGCGCGACGCTGCCGTGTCACGTGACTCGGTCCGCGGCTACTTCGAAGTCCTGGTCGATACTCTCATCGGCAGCTGGCTTCCCGCCTATCGCCCGCGCGCAAAAGTGAAAGAGGTCGCGCTGCCAAAGTTCTACTGGTTTGACCCCGGCGTTCTTCACGCCGCGGCCGGCGGTTTCGATCAACCGCTTCCCGGCGATTGGGACGGAGTCCTCCTCGAACACCTCGTCCATCACGAGCTCCAAAGCCACATCCACTACACCGGCATCAAAGGCTCCCTCGGATACTGGGCCACTCCCAGCGGCAGCGAAGTCGACTTCGTCTGGTGGCACGGCCGCAACGTCGTCGCGATCGAAGTCAAGAACGGCCGCGAGTTCCGCCGCGACTGGAAAAAAGGCCTCGACGCCTTCCGCAGCGGGACCGCCGCAAAGTCCTACATCGTCTACCGCGGCACCCGCGAACTGGAGATCGACGGAACGCGCGTGTTGCCGCTCGATATGTTTCTGCGACGCTTGCACGCGGGGAGGATTCTGGAGTGAGCATGGAGAAAGAATTGCGCCATTGACAATGCCAACCGTGGCAGTTCAGCCTTCGAGACATTCGCGCAGCCTGCGCAACCCCTCCTCGATATTCGCCGTCGCGATGCTGCCGTAGCCGAGGACTAGGCCGGGGCGGGGGCGGCCGGTCCAGTAAGTGGAAAGGAGGTCGAAGGCGATGCCGCGGGTGGCGGCGCGGGCGGCGAGGTCGCGTTCGTGTTGGCGGCTGCGGGAGCGGAGGGTGGCGGTCAGGTGCATTCCGGTTACGGCGGGGATGGGTGCTAGCCAGCGGGCGAAATCTTTTTGCAGGGTCGCTGAGATGATGGCGTGGCGCTCGGAGTAGATGCGGCGCATTTTTCGGATGTGGCGGGCGAGGTGGCCTTCGTCGATGTACGTCGCGAGCGCGGCCTGGGCGGGCCATTGCGCGAACCAGTTGGCGGCGTGGATGGCGGCGCGCAGCGGGTCGCGCAGCGAGGGGGGCGCGATCAGGAAGCCGAGGCGGAGGGCGGGGAGGAGGGACTTGGAGAAGGAGCCGACGTAGATCACGCGGCCGTTGCGGTCGGCGGCTTGCAACGTTTCGAGCGGACGGCCGCCGAAGCGGAACTCGGAATCGTAGTCGTCCTCGATGATCACGCTGTTGCGCCGCTCGGCCCATTGCAGCAGCGCGATGCGGCGCTCGTTCGACATCGGCATCCCCATCGGAAACTGGTGCGATGGCGTCACGTAGACGAGCGCCGCGTTCTTCGGCAGCTTGTCGACCATGAGTCCTTCGTCGTCGACTGGGATGGAGACGACGTTCGCTTCCATCGACTCCATGAGGATGCGCACCATCGGATAGCCGGGATTCTCCAGCGCCACCGTGGAGCTGCGGCCGAGGAGGACGCGTGCGATGAGATCGAAGGCTTGTTGCGCGCCGTTGGTGACGATGACGTCGTCCGGTTCGACGCGCACGCCGCGGCTGACGGCGACATGGCGGGCGATCGATTCGCGGAGTCCGCGATGGCCCGCGGGTTCGGCGTACTGCGACGTGAGCCGCGCGGCGCGAATCTGGCGCGACATTGCCCGCCGCCAATCGGCGTACGGGAAGAGGGCGCCGTCGGGCATGCCTACTCCGAAGTCGAATCGTGGCGACGTTGCGCGCGGTGTCGGCGGCGTGAATCGATTCCAGATTGTGCGATGACGGATCGCCGCGCCGGCTCCCAGTTCCGGGCCGCGTGCGATCGCGTTTCCTTCCACGAAGCTGCCCGCTCCTTGCCGCCCCGACAGCAACCCTTCGGCGATCAGCCATTCGTACGCGACGCTCACCGTGTTGCGCGAGACCGACAAACGCGTCGCCAGCTCGCGCGTCGCGGGGAGGCGCGTGCGGCGTGCGAGCGTCCCATCGACGATGGCCTGACGAATCTGCCGGTAGATCTGGCGGGCTAGATCACTGCGTCCTTCCAGCCGAATGAAAAGATCCATGAGGTGATCATAATTGGCCCAGCGATCTTTGTCAGAAGTGGATCTTTGGCCAGTCCATCAAGTGAGCGATGATCGTGTTTGTCAAGGAGAAAACATGAAGACATCGCAGCCATTTGATCCCGAGTCGATTCCTTGGATTCCGCTTGGACCGGGAGAGTCGTTCAAGCCGCTGCACTTCACCGAGCGCGGCCGCGCCTTGTTGCTGCGACTGGAGCCGGGGACGATCGTTGCTCTCCATCGCCATCTCGGCGAGGTCCACGGGTTCAACCTCTCCGGCTACCGGCGGCTGATCGAGACGGACGAAATCGTCGGACCGGGTGGCTACGTCTACGAGCCGGCCGGAAACGTCGACTCGTGGATGGCCGTTGGCGACGAGCCGGTGGTCGTGCACATCGTTTCATTTGGCGCGATGGAGTACATCGGCGCGGATGGCGAGGTGACGCGCCGCGACACGCCGTCGTCGCTGTACGAGACGTACGTTCGCTTCTGCACGGAGAACAATCTCAAAGCCGAGGCGCTGCGATGAAGTGGGACATCCTGTATGCCCGCCTCGCCCTCGGCGCCGCGTTCCTGTCCGCCGTCGCCAGCCGCTTCGGATTGTGGTCGCACCAGCCGGCCGCGGCGCGATTCAAGGAGTTCATCGCGTACACCGGCGAGGTCTGCGCGTTCATGCCCGCGCGGGTTATTCCGTTACTCGCCTGGAGCGCGACGGCCGCGGAGACGGCGTTCGGCATCGCGCTGATCGCGGGCTTCAGACTGCGCGAAACGGCATTCGGCGCGGCGATCCTTCTGGCGACGTTCGGATTGGCGATGGCCATCTCGCAAGGCGTGAAGTCGCCCCTCGACTACTCGGTGTTCTCGGCATCCGCGGCGGCGGTGTTGCTGGGACGCGCGTACGTCCGAACTCGGGCTTAGGCCGTAGCGCCGTCGGCTCGACGGCTGGACCGCCAGCGGCTCGCTG
>JAXDIO010000304.1:0-6227 GCA_034663965.1 Thermoanaerobaculia bacterium
ACCCTCGTTGTAGAATTGAAAACCGAGGTCGAGCGGATCCGGGAGCAAGTCCAGAATGTCGAGTAACTTCCACCCCGATGGGACGTTGTTCATCGTCTCGGGCCCGTCGGGTGCCGGGAAGACGACGCTCATCAATCGGGTCCGCGAACAGCTCGAGCCGATCGGCATCACGCTCTACTTTTCCGTCTCGCACACGACTCGTCGCCCGCGCACGGGCGAAATTGACGGCATCAGCTATCACTTCGTTTCGCCCGCCGTCTTCGAGGCCATGGTGGCGCGTGCGGAATTTATCGAATGCGCGTTCGTTCATGAGCAGCGGTACGGGACTTCGAAGGCCGAGGTTCTCGATCGCCTCAAAAGCGGCAAAGACGTCATTCTCGACATCGACTATCAGGGCGCCCGGCAGATCGCTGACGATCCTGAACTGAAACCGCGGTCGCTCAACATTTTCATCTTCCCGCCGTCGTTCGATCACCTCGAGCAGCGGCTTCACGACCGCGGACTGAACAGCGAAGACGAGATCCAGACGCGTTTACAGAAGGCGGCCGACGAGATCGACGCCGGCAAAGAGTTTTACGACTACGTCATCATCAACGATGACCTGAACGTCGCCGCCGAGTGTTTGAAGGCGGCGATCATCGCCAAGAAGTTACAGACGAAGACGGCGCTCGAAGCGATCACCGCGATGGCCGAGCGCCTGAAGGAGGAACGAGATGGAAGGTTTGCCAGAGGGCATTGACAGCAAGTTCCGCTACGTGTTGCTCGTAGCCAAGCGCGCCGAGCAGCTCGTGCAGGGCGCCGCGCCGAAGGGCAAAAGCAAACACGCCAAGCCGACGCGCATGGCGATGGAAGAGATCGAGAAGAACCAGGTGAAGTGGCAGCTCACGCCGCCGGAAGAAGAAACGACGTCTCTGGAAACGGAGTAGGAGTTTGGGTGTGGGGAGTAGGGGGTGGGGTGTGGGAGAACGAAATCCCAACCCACAAGCCGACTCTAATTCGAGCGAAAAGCCGTAGAACGTTCCGCTGAAATCGCGCGATCGCTCTCCCACACCCCACCCCCGACACCCCACACCCCACCATGCACATCGTCCTCGGCGTCACCGGCGGCATCGCGGCGTACAAAGCGCCGGACGTCGTGCGGCGCCTGCGCGACGTTGGCGCGGACGTTCGCGTCATCCTCACTCCGAATGCGGCGCGATTCGTGTCGCCGTTGTCGCTGGCCGCGGTCTCCGATCACGGCGTCATCATCGAGCAGTGGGGCGACTCCGGTCACGGCGGCGTCGATCACATCGAGCTTGCTCGCTGGGCCGATCTGCTGCTGATCGCGCCGGCCACGGCAAACATGATCGCCAAGCTCGCCGTCGGGCTCGCCGACGATGCGTTGTCGACGTACGCGATCGCGCATCGCGGCACGATCGTCGTCGCGCCGGCGATGAATACGTCGATGCTGCAACATCCCACAGTCCAGACGAATCTGGCCACGCTTCGCGAGCGCGGCGTGATCGTGCTCGATCCCGACAGCGGAATCCTCGCCTGCGGCGATGAAGGCTCAGGACGGATGCCCGATCCGCCGGTGCTCGCCGATTTCGTGAAGCAGCAGTTCGCCACGCGCGACCTCGAAGGGCGCGCGATCCTCGTAACCGCAGGCCCGACGCGCGAGCCGATCGATCCCGTTCGCTACATCTCCAATCGTTCGTCGGGCAAGATGGGTTACGCGATCGCCGAAGCCGCGCGGCGAAGGGGAGCGAAAGTCACGCTCGTTTCCGGACCGACCGCGATTACGCCACCCGGCGGCGTTGCGCTGACCCGCGTCACCACCGCCGCCGAAATGCACAAAGCGGTGATGGATGCGCTGCCGTCGCAGCAGATCGTGATCAAAGCCGCTGCGGTGTCCGACTTCACACCTGTTGCAGTCGCCGATCACAAGATCAAGAAGAGTGATGAGATGACCCTGTCGCTGCAGAAAGCGCCCGATATCCTGGCCGACATCGGCGCGTCGTCGCCGCGCCCGTTCATCGTCGCCTTCGCCGCGGAGACGGACGACCTCGAATCGAACGCGCGCGAGAAGCTCGTGCGCAAGAACGCCGATCTCATCGTCGCCAACGACGTTGCCGACGCCTCCATCGGATTCGACTCCGATCAGAACGCGGTTACCGTTATCGCGCGCGACGGCTCCTCGACGAAGATCGAACGCGCGCCGAAGATCGTGATCGCCAATCGCATTCTGGATCTGGTGGTCGAGCGTTTGGGCTCATAATTTCGCATCGATGAACGACGCCCTCCGCCACGAGCTCACTTTCCTTCGCGACCTCGGATTCACGCACCTCGACGTTCCCAAAACCACGGCGGCGGCATCAGCCGTCGAAGACTCGGAGGGCAAGACCCTGCTCGCCGAACTCCAAGCGATTGCCTCCGTCTGCGTGAAATGCAAGCTCGCGAAAACGCGCACCCAGGTCGTCTACGGCGTCGGCAATCCGAATGCGGATCTGATGTTCATCGGCGAAGCTCCCGGCCGCGATGAGGACGAAAAAGGGGAGCCGTTCGTCGGCCGCGCCGGCCAGCTCCTCACCGACATCATCAAGGCGATGAAGCTGACCCGCGACGACGTCTACATTTCCAACGTCGTGAAATGCCGCCCGCCCGAGAACCGCAATCCCGACCCCGAGGAGCTGGACGCGTGCCGGCCGTACATTCGCCAGCAGGTTGAAATCATCCAACCCCAAGTGATCGTCACCCTCGGCAAATTCGCCCTGCAAAGCCTCACCGAAAAGTCGTACGGCATCACCGCCATTCGCGGCCATTGGCTCGAATACAACGGCGTGAAAGTGATGCCGACGTACCACCCCGCGTATCTCCTTCGCACACCGTCGGCGAAGAAGGACGTTTGGAACGACATGAAGCTGGTGATGGCCGAGTTGGGGATGACGTAGCTGTCAAGGTAAGGCGTGGACTTCTCAGCCGTCCCGAGCATCACCAACACAGACAAGAGTGTCTGTGCCACATTGATGCTGCCGTCCTCGCGGCAATGCAGATACAGGGAAGAGCCGGTGTGGCACAGACACTCTTGTCTGTGCTTTGCAATGTGCAGCGTCTGAACCTGCTAACCCAGATGCTTGCGACGTCTGCGCGAGAACGCAAACAACACCAATCCCATCGCCGTCGCGATGCTCGCGATGGCTCCCGTCGTCACTGCCTTCGGGCGGTAGGACAACACGATGTCGTGATCGCCTGCCGGAACGTACATGCCGAGGAAGGCGCGGTCGGCGAAGTGGAGCTTGATGGGATTGCCGCCGGATGACGCGCGCCAGCCGGACCATGCCGTCTCCGAAACGACGATCCATCCTGGCGACTGCATCGATGCGTGCAGAAGCAGGCGCGAGCCGTCAGCGCGCACGCGAACCGAACCGGTGCCGTTCGCGACGTCCATCGCCGGTCCCGGCGTCTCGATCCACGCCTCGGCGCCGAAATCGCTGCAGGCGCGCATGTCGCGGATGACGTTGTCCAAGCCGGTGTGCACCACGCGCGGCACGAATGCGCGCGGCAACGCGCGGCTGTTCTCCAGCAACGCGTAGCCGGGATAGCGGCCGATGAGCCGCCACGAGGGAGGGATCGAAGAATCGGGCAACGCCAGCGCGAAGCGGACGTTCATCATCGACAGCATCGGCGCGGTTAGGTCGTCGACGCGGTTCGACCATACCGGCTGCGGGATCGACCATAGTGGAAACGTTTCCGCGAGCCGCGCGAACGTCATCGCCTGATAGCCGCGAACGTCTTCCAGACCGTAGAGCGCGGCGACGTTCGGCGCGAAGAGCGGTCCCTGTCCGACGATGCGATACGGCTCAGCATTACGCTCACCAGTGCGCGGCAGTTGCTCGAATCCTGCGATCAGCGGAAAGAATGCGCGACGGTCGACCGCTGGGATGTAGCCGCCGATCTCGACGACCCGCTGCAAGAGCAACAACGTAATCAACCCGGCGGCCGCCGCGCGGTTTGTCCGGAATGCAATCAGCAGCGCGAAGGCGAGCAGTAGCGGCGCGACTTCGCGGATCGCGTTCGCGCGGACGAAGTCGGGCGTCAGGGTGCTGGGGATTGCGATCGTCAACACCGCGATCGATACGCCAACGAATAGAAAGAGAAACGCCAGGCGCCGGCGCTCCGTCAGCGACGCGTTCATTCCGATCGCTGCCAGCACGCAGATCGCGAACGTAGCGAACGAGATCATCCGCGCGTTGATGGCAAGGCTGAAAATCGGGAGCCGCGAAAGGACCGCGCTGAGGATTGGCGCCTCGGCGCCAGCGAGAAATCCAAACACCACCACGCCGCCGAAGAACCACTTCTCCCGCGTTCGTGCGCGCAACAGTGCGAAGAGCGCCGGCGCGAAGAGCATCGCGCCGGCGTAGGCAGTTCCCATCGAGCGATGTTCCACTCCTCGTTCGTGCTGGGGCTCTTCCTCGCCCGGCGCCCCCTCCGCGAAGGGGACGATGTTGCTGCGCAGCACATGCGCGACGACGCCCCACGACGCGCTCACGCCCTCGGCGTCCGATTTCCGATGCAGGTATTCGCGCGTCTGCGGAAGGGCGTCGATCATCGGCAAGACGAAGAACGCCGTGAGCAGCAGCGCGATGACACCCGCCGCCAGTCCGCTGATCGCAACGCGCGAAAGACGACTTCGCGCGCAGAAGATCACGTACGCAATCGCCAGTGCGACGACATGAAGCGACGTCTCCGGATGGCCGCAGAGCGTCATCAGAATCAGCGCGGCGGCCAGGATCGACGTCGCGCGGATCCCCGGACGCAACGCGACAACTCGCGCGCCGAGCATTACCAGCGGCAGGAGCGCGATCGCGTTTCCGTGCGCCGTATGCGTGAACGCAATCACGTACGTCGACAGCGCCCATCCCGCCGCGCCGAACAGCGACGGCGATTGTCGCAGTCCAAGGTTTCGGAGAAAGAGAAACATCCCCAGCGCCGCGAGGAAGTACGTCATCGAGGCCATGAATCCGAACGCGTCGGGCGCCGGAATCAAAAGGCCGAGGAGCGTGACCGGGTGGAACGGAGCGGATTGCGCGGCCGCGGCGAGCACGTTGCCGGACAACTCGAACGGATTCCACAGCGGCCACTGCCCATGCGCGATCGACCAGCGCAGCGCCGCGTTCCACGGAATGAACTGAACCGCGACGTCCGACGGCAATGGATTCGCGATCCGTTCGATGCCGGCGCGCGTGGCCATCGACGCCAGCGGATCGAAGTGATACGCGAGATCGATCGGCGCGTAGACCTTGCCCGTCACGAGCGCGCGGCCCGTAAGGCACAGCGGCAGCAGGATCAGAACCGCCGCGGCCTGGCGCGAAAGCGCCGTGAATCGGCGGATCAGAACGAGCGTGCCTACGGCGGAAAGGAGGTAGAGGAGTGCGCCCACTGGGTCGGAGCGGCGGACCTGCCACTCGACTGTCGATTGTACCCGCGCACGCGGCATACTGCGCGGATGCGACGCATCACCTTCACGCTCCTGCTCTTCGCAGCGGAACCGCTTCTGGCCGCGTACGCCGACCGCGACCTCGTCATTCCCGTCGTCGGCCGCGCCGCTGGACGCTCGGGACGCCTCTTCCTCACCGCGCTCTGGATCACGAACACCGACGATCATCCGGCGGTGATGTCGCTGTCGTATCTCGAAAGCGGCCACGCCAATCGCTCGCCGAAGAAGACTACGGTCACGCTTCCGCCGCGGCAAACATACGTTCTCGATCCTCTCGCACCTCCGGTCCTGCCGAGCGCGGACAGCATCGGGGCGCTGCGCATTGAATCGAATGCGAACGTCGTCGCCTCCGCCCGCATCTACGGTTATGTGCCGGAGGCCGGTCCCGGCACCGCCGTCTCGATGGCGTTGACCGGCATCCCGACCCGCCTCGGAATCGGCAACGGTCAGTCCGCCGTGCTGCACGGCGATGGATCGAGCGACGCGCAATACAAACTCTACGTAATCGAGACCGCAGGTTCCGCATTGTCGGTCGTCGTCGCTGTCGAAGATTTGCACGGCCAGGTCCTCGGCGAGAAACGCTTCTTCCTCGATGGCTTCGAACACGTCGCCACCGACACCCGGCAGATGTTTCCCTCGGTCAATCTCGACCACGCCATGATCCGCATCCGCGGCGTCAACGGAAACGGCCGCGTGATCGCCGCCGGGATCCAGATCGTCCCCGGCTCGCAGGACAGTTGCGCGTACGAGA
>JAXDIO010000323.1:0-3757 GCA_034663965.1 Thermoanaerobaculia bacterium
GGTGTGGGGAGTGGCAGCGAGTCGTCGCGCAACGACGGCCTGATCTCCCACACCCCACACCCAACTCCCCACTCCCGCTCACTCGATTGCGCCCTCGATCTTTGCGCGATACCGCGTCACATCGGGCGTGACGGCGATGTACGGCAGCGCCGCGGCGAGCTCCCGTTTGGCGTTGGCGTAGCGGCCGGTCTCGTACAGCGCGACCGCGTAGTAGTAGTGAAATCCCTCCTCGCCGCGGCCGATCGCGCCCGCGCGCGCGAACGCTTTCGCCGCGCCGGCGTAGTCGCGTACGCGGTACAGCCCCTCGGCGACGTGTAACGCCGCGTCATGCGAAAGCGAGGGAGCGGTTGCCAGCGTGGTGTAGATGGAACGAGCGCGGTCGATGTCACCGCCGTCGATCGCGCGCTGCGCATCGGCGAGGCTGGGGTCGGCTTCGCGAACCTGCGGCTGCGGCGCCGGCACGACCGGCCGGGGCGCCGGCGATTTGGGCTGCGGAGCCGGTGCCGGTTGCGGCGCCGACACAACCGGCTGCGGCACAGGCGATTTTGGTTGCGGAGGCGGTGTGGGCTGCGGCACCGGCTTCTTCGGCTGAAGCACCGGCGCCGGAGTCACCGGCTGCGGCTTCGGGTCCGACTGCGACGCGTCCGATCCTCCGTCGCGCGGCGCCGTCAACGCGACATTCGGCTGCTTCGTAGGCGTCGGCACGCTGATCTCCGGCTTTGCCGCAGACGTAACGCCGAGGAGCGCCGCCTCCTCCTTCATCAAGAGATTCGCGGCGAGGGTATTGACCTCGATGCGCACCTCGTCGGGAAGCTTGATCGACCGATAGTGCGGCTGCACCTTCTCGGCGCTCACGATCCGCATCAGCGAATCGCGCGCGTCGCTGTCGTGTCCGAGGCGATGCGCGGCGATGCACGCGTAGCTCTGCGCAATTTCGAACTGCTCGACCCTTTCGACGAATCCGAACGCCGCACTGCGCAGCTCCGTGAATGCCGCCGCGTAATCCGCGGCCGCGAAATGCGTCATCCCGCGCTGATAGAGACGCTGATAAAAATCATCATCCGACGCGGCCAGGCCCGCGGCAGACGTCAGCAACCAGCAGCACAGCAGCAGTTTGCGCAGAACGCTTCCCTCCTGAGAGAGGCCGAGTTACGGCTCTCGCCCGCGAAGCCCGAAACGTCGAGCGGCGCGTCTTTCATTGTGTTGGGAAGTCTGGGACGACCGGAGATTGTGCCACACTTCAGTCTCAGCCGCGGCCGGAATCGAGATAGCATCCGTGTCAATCGTGTCAAAGAACGTAATCATTGTCGGCGGAGGTCTGGCCGGCCTCTCCGCGGCTGTCTACCTCGCGCGCGCCGGCCGCACGGTCACGATCTTCGAGCGCCGCCGCTACCTCGGCGGACGCGCCGTCACCCATCTCCGCCACGGCTATCGTTTCAACCTCGGGCCGCACGCGTTCTACCGCAACGGCCACGGCTGGAACGTCCTGCGCGAGCTCGGCATCCCCGTCCGCGGCGGCGTTCCCAAACCGCGCGGCATCGCCATGCTCGGCAACGAGCGCTACAAACTTCCCAGCAATCCGTGGTCGCTGCTGACGACGTCGCTCCTCGGCGTGAAAGCAAAAGCGAAGCTGGCGATGCTGATGCTGCGGATCTGGCGCATCGATCCAAAGCCGTACGCGTCGATGACCGTTCGCGAATGGATTGACGCGAATACTACCGACGAGCGGCTTCGCACCGTCATGGAGGCGATGTTCCGCCTCGCCACCTACAGCGATCGTCCCGATCTGCAGAGCGCGAGCGCGGCACTGTCGCATCTGCGTCTGGCCATCCGCGGCGTCGTTTACGTCGACGAAGGGTGGCAGAAGATCGTCGACTCGCTGCACAGCGCCGCCGTCGCCGCGGGCGTGAACTTCGTGACCAGCTCGCGAGTCGTCAGCGTCGAACACGATGGCGCGGTGCGCGGAGTCGAGCTTGGCGGACTGGAGATCGACGTCCGCAACGACACGATGTCGCTGGCCATGCCGGACATGTCCGATCCCGACAAAGGAACGCGCATCCCGGCCGAAACGGTGATCCTCGCCGTCGATCCCGTCACCGCCCGCGAGCTCGCTCCCGATCTCGACTGGCCGGCGACGACCGCGGTCACCGCATCGTGCCTCGACGTCGCGCTCTCCAAACTCCCCCAGCCGCGCAACCTCTTCGCCCTCGGCATCGACACGCCGCTCTACTACTCGGTCCATTCGCGATGGGCGCAACTCACGCCCAAAGGCGGCGCGCTGTTGCACGCCGCGAAATACGGCGAAGGGACGGAAGCCGAGTTGGAGGCGCTGGTCGACGAGATGCAGCCCGGCTGGCGCGACCTCGTCGTCCATCGCCGCTTCCTCCCGGCGATGACGGTATCGAACGCGCTCGTGCAACCGGACGGCAAAGCGCCCCGCATGCGAGCCGCGACCAAAGTAACCGGCCTGTACGTCGCCGGCGACTGGGTCGATGAAGGCGGCATCCTCTCGGACGCCGCCTTCGCCAGCGCCCGCGCCGCCGCGAAGGCGATTCTGGCAGCGGGATAGGTCAGCGCCGCGACGGAACGCTGGCGTCCTCGCCGGCTGGCCCGGCGGCGTCTCGCCGCCGAACCGCCAAACCCGCAAATCTCGCTGGTAACACGACGGCTGCGCAAGCCTCCCATTCGGCAGCGAGGACGCAGCCGATCCAGCCGGCGAGACGCCAGCGCTCCAATTTGCGACGCGCCTATTTCTGCAGCCGGATATCCCCGCCCGAACTGCGGAGGACGAGCTTCGGTCCGCCGCCGTTCAACTTGCCGTTCAGCGACGAATCGTCCTGCTTGCCCATCACCGTCACCGGCACCTCGGAATCAACATCGCCGCCGCTGGTGTGCGCGTCGATGTCGAGGCCGACGTTCGATGCGACGTGGACGGTGATGCCGCCGCCGGAAGTCGACAGCCTCGACTCGCCGCGCGGCTGACGCGAGAGGCGCGCCTTGATCGAACCGCCCGAGGTCGAGGCGTCGATCATGCCGCCGGCGTCGCCGATTTCGATCGAGCCGCCGGATGTATGCGCCTTCAGATCGCCCTGCGCGCGTCCGATGTCGATCGAACCGCCCGAGGTTTTCACGTTCAGCGAACCGGCGGTGTTGTCCACTTTGATGTCGCCGCCGGAGGTCGAGAGCAGCGCGTTGGCGTTCGATCCGGCCATCGAAATGTCGCCGCCGGAGGTGTGCGCATCAACGAGGCCCGCGATGTGTCCGAGCGCAACGTCGCCGCCGGAGGTATTGATCTTCGCCTGCCCGTTGAGATCGGAGACGGTAATGTCGCCGCCGGAGGTCTTCAGATCAACGTTGTACTGCGACGGCACGTTGACGATGAAGCGCACCTCGAGATCGTTGTTCCAGTGGAACCAGGAAGTGGGCTGGTCGTACTTCGCGCGGATGCGAACGTTGTTGCCTTCCGGCGTGAAGGTGAGCTCCAGTTCCTTGAAGAGATCATCGGCTTTCGACTGGCTGGATACTCTCGCGCGGCGGATCACGTCGACGCTGACGTTGCTCGCGCCGGACCTGACCTTGATGTCGCCGAGATCGGCGTCGATGGTGATCGTGCCGCCTGGCCGAACGTTGAAACTGCGGTGAACTGGACTCTCGATCGCGGCATGGGCGGCGGAAATCGACACCAACCCAAGCACGGCCGCGAGCGCTGCATAGCGAATGCGCCTCATGGTGTGCCTCCTGTGCGAAGTAAGTACGC
>JAXDIO010000329.1:0-5788 GCA_034663965.1 Thermoanaerobaculia bacterium
TCACGCAGAAGTTCGAAGTCGATCGCCTCAAGTCGCAGTTCGTCTCTACTGTGAGCCACGAGCTCCGCACTCCGCTCACCTCGATTCGCGGGTCCCTCGGCCTGCTGAACAGCGGCCTGCTCGGACCGGTCTCGGAGAAGGGCCGGCGCATGCTGGAGATCGCGGTGTCGAATACCGACCGGCTCGTCCGCCTGATCAACGACATCCTCGATCTGGAGCGGTTGAGCTCCGGGGAGATCACGCTCGAAAAACAGGCCATCGACGTCACGGAGCTGATGCAGGAAGCGGTCGACGTGATCAAGCCGCTTGCCGATGCGGCCGGCGTTTCGATCCTCACCTCTCCCTTCCTCGGGAGCATCGTCGCCGATCACGACCGCATGATGCAGACGCTGACGAATCTCCTCAGCAACGCCGTGAAGTTCTCGCCATCGGGGAGTACGGTCAGCCTGAGCGCCGATTCCGCCGGCTCGACACTGCGTTTCCGGATCGCCGACCGAGGGCGCGGGATTCCGCCGGGAAAGCTGGAGAGCATCTTCGAGCGATTCCAGCAGGTCGATGCCTCCGATTCGCGCGACAAGGGCGGCACCGGACTGGGCCTGCCGATCTGCCGCAGCATCGTGCAGCAGCACGGCGGAAGGATCTGGGCTGAAAGCGTCTTCGGTCAAGGCAGCACGTTCTATTTCACGATGCCCTTCGAGGCGAGCGCCGCACATCCTTCCGAGCACGCCGGCGCCGTGCTCGTGTGCGACGACGACCCCGCCGTCCGCAAGCTGCTGGAGGGCATGCTCCGCGGTCATGGCTACGACGTCCTGACGACTGAAAGTGGAGAAGGAGCCGTGGAGCTGGCGCGACGGCACCTTCCGCAAGTGATCCTGCTCGATCCTCTGATGCCGGGCGCGAGCGGATGGCAGACGATGGCTGCAATGAAAGAGCAGAAGGAAACGAGCGAGATCCCGATTCTCGTGGTCAGCGTTCAGCCGCCCGCTGCCGCGCCAGGGGATCACAACGCTCAGATCGCCGGCTGGATCCCCAAGCCGCTCGACGAGGAGCATCTCTTCGCCGCGCTCGAGCGCGTGACGGGCCACTCCCGTTCCGCCCCGCGCATCCTCATCGTCGAGGACGACCTCGATCTCGCTCATGTTCTCCGAAGTCTTTTCGAAGAAGCAGGCGTGATCGTCGATCATGCCGCCAACGGCCTGGAGGCGATGGAAATCGCCGGCAGAGTCAGGCCGGATTTGCTCGTGCTGGACGTCGTCCTGCCGCGGATGAATGGCTTCCATGTCATCAAGTGGCTGCGGAAGGACGAGGACCTGTGCAACATCCCGGTCGTCGTCTACTCAGGCACGGACATCGCCCCCGCCGACCGGCCGCGCCTTCGGCTGGGGCCGACGGAGTTCTTCACGAAGAGCCGCATCTCCCCGGAAGAATTCGAGCACACGGTCCTGGAGATGGTGAAGATGATGACCAAGAGTAGAGCCGGCGAAGAGATCGAGGCGAATGCCGCATCGTGAGCCGCAGTTGCGCATCGAAACTGCAAGAGGGTCTGCATGCGCATACAGCTTTTCCTCATGGCGATGATTCTCGCCGCGTGTCACACTGATGTTCCGATGGCTTCTTCCGCGAGTGAGCTCCCGCGAATCAGCGTGACCAGCGATGGCGGCATTACCGGCCGCGGCGTCGGCGGGATCGTGATCGATGGGAGCCAGGTGACGGCGACGCTGCAGCAGAAGTCGTGCAGCGGCGCGTTGACGGATTCCGAGCGAAGCCAGCTTTCGAAGCTCATTCCGATTCACGATTCGAATGCCGAGGGTCACGGACATCCCGATCAGATTCGCTACACGCTGACTGCCGGCGACCGCACCGCGACGTGGTACGGCGAAGGTGCGCCGAAAGAGGTCGCTCCGCTGTTTCAGATTCTGTGGCAGATCCGGCAGCGCGTACTCGCGAATTGCTAACGCGGCGACGGCCGTAGCGCCGGCGGCCCGCCGGCTGGACCGCCGCCGGCTCGGCGGCAAGAACCGAAGACGCGCCGACGAGCCGTCGGCGCTACGAACGCCACGTTGCCTAGCGTGACGAGATCGCATCGATCCGCGCTTTCGCGCCGCGGTGGGCGGGATCAAATCGGAGCGCTTCCTCGATCAGCGATTTCGCGTGCGGCACGTCGCCGCGTCGCGCGTAGATGTCGGCGAGAAGGACGATTGCGTCAGTGGCGTACGGCGCGTCGGTGAGCGCGACGTCGAGCTCGCGGATGGCGGCGTCGAATTCGCCGCGGTTGGCGGCGCCGATTCCGCGCAGGATGTGCGGTCGGACGAGATGGGTCGTGGCGGGATCGCCGGTCAGCTTCGCGAGCGCGGCGGGCGCGCGCGAATCGCCGAATGATGCGAGGACGAGCGCGACATTCTGGCGGACGCGGATCGATGGATCGTCGACGAGCGATGCGAGGGCGTCTGCGGATTGACGCGCGTTCGCGTAACCGAGGGCTTCGACGAAACGGGCACGGACGAGTTGGTTGGAGTCGTGGAGCAGCGGAGTGATGACATCCGCCGCCGCGACAGGAAAGCGCTGCGCGAGGATCACTGCTGCCGCGCCGCGCAGTGTCGGTGCTTCCGCGGAATCGCGCACGACAGCGGAAAGTGCAGGCAGACTGGAGGCCGCGGTCTTTTCGTCGATTGCATCGGCCAGGCGAACGCGCCGTTCGTTGCGCACGCGCGCCTGGGGCCACCAGGAATCGAGCGATGCCGCGAGTACGCCGGCGGATTTGTCGCGATGACAGACGCTGCACGCATTCGGCACGCCGTGCGCGATCGTGTTGCGGATATTGGGAACGTCGATGGAGTGATCGGCGAATTTGTCGAGAACGCCGGTGAGAACCTTCGGCATGTGGCAATCGAGACAGGTCGTGTTCTTGTGATGCGCGTGCGCCGCGGCCTGTGCCGCGATCGCCGCATGGCACGTTCGGCACGACGCATCGTGCGCGCCGGGCTTCAGCTCGTTCTCGCCATGAACTTCCGCGTGCGGCGAGCTGTGGCAGGTCAGACAGGTCGCGCCGCCGACTCGGTAGCAGCGCGATTGCAGCAGCGCTTGCGTTTCGAAGGTCGAGCTGCTCGGACGTCCGTCGGCGAAGTACTCGCCGGAACGCTCGGTGCCGTCGGTAACGACGAGGGACTGGTAGCGGTCGTCGTAGCGCTCGCCGGGACGAAATTGATCCTTCGCGTCGAGTAGCGGAAAGAGCGGATCGCGCGGACCGTGACAGCGCGCGCAAATGGAGAGGGCTAACTCCTTATCGATGTGATCGGGACGGACGATGTCGCGCTTGTCTTTCGTTTCGGCATGCCGCGCGCCGGGGCCGTGACATGCCTCGCACGCGACGCCGGCCTCGGTGAGCTCGGTCGACCAGGTGTGGGCGGCGCGGTCGTAGCGGACGTCGATCCCGGTGGCGTGGCACTCGAGACATTCCTTGTTCGCGGTGCGGCGGAAGTTGGTCCAGAAGAAAGGATGATCGGGCGTGACGTGTCCCTGTTTGGCCTCGTTGTAATCGACCCAGGCGCCACCGCCGGTGACGTGAAAGTAGACCGGGAGCACCTGCCAGCGTCCGTCCGGCATTACGGTGACGCTGTCCTGCATCCGCTTTCCGCCGATGACCCAGGAGACGGGATAGTCCGCTGGTTGACCTTCCCGGTTGCGCGTGCGCATGACGAACGCTTCGCCCTTGCGCGACATCCACGCCTCGCTCGATTCGCCGCGAAAGTGACGGCCGCCGAAGTCGCCGGCAACGTTCTTCTGATTCGCCGGCGCCAGCGCACGGGCGTGCCAGCTGTGCGACCAGCGTTCGAAATCGCGTTCGTGGCACTCCTTACACGATGCCGAGCCCGCGTAGGCATTGCGGGAGGGAAGCGATTCGAAGTCAGACTCGGGGACCGTTTTCTTCGCGGAGGGAAGCGGTGTTTCGCGATGACAACCGAGAATGAAAAACAGAAGGAGAGCCAGTGTGGCACAGACACTCTTGTCTGTGCTGGTGAGGCTCGGGAGCGCCGGGGAAATCAATCTGCTTCTCATTGCTGCTTATGAATCTCAGCCCTGGAAGTTTGCCAAAGCACAGACAAGAGTGTCTGTGCCACACTGGCTCTCGCCCCTGCCGCAATACCTGTCATCAATCGCTGTCTTTGACGCGGAAGGTGCGGTGACATGCGGCGCAGGCGTTTGCGACATTCTCAAACTGCGCGTCGAACGCGTTCGCATCGCCGCGTTTTGCGCTTTCGGCGAGTGCGTTGCTTTCGCGCTGGAGTTTCTGAAACGCCGACTCGAATTCAGGGAACCGCTGCCAGACCTCGTTCTTCGCGGCGGTCTTCGTTTTGTCGCTGCCGGTGCCGCGCGGGAAGAATTTCGGCAGGCCGCCGCTGAGGTCGCGCAGAGCCATCGCGTGGGCGGCGAGCTGCGATCGATCGCTGACCTGCTTCTTCACCACGAGCGAGATCGACGTCATGTGCGCGGCCATCGCCTTCATCACCGATTGCCGGTATTTGACGATGTCGGATCCCTGATCCGCAGCCAGCGCGGGGAAGGCAATCAGCAGGACGAGCAGAAATCGTTTCATAAGAAAAAGGCCCGCCGCGCATGATCGCACGGCGGGCCGAGGGATGAATCAAGCTGAATTACGGATGCCCGATACAGAGCGTGTAGCTGCCCGAGCCGGAGTAGGCGTAGACGCGCCACCGGTACGTGCCCGACGTGCCGCTGTAGGTCACGTTCTCGTTCGCCAAAGAGCTGAGGCCCGAGGCCACGCTGCTCCACGTGGAGCCGGAGAGCTTCTCGAGATAGAGATCAAAGTCGGCGCCGCTGGCGGGTCCGGTCAGAACGCCGGTATGCGTGCCGGAGACGCTCGACACATATCCCGAGGTCGTCGGTGTGTACTGCGATACGCCGGTGCCGGAGAGCGAGCCAGAATAAGCCGTGCATCCGCCACCACCACCGCCGGTGTAGTTGGCGTTGAGCGAAACGCCCGAGTACGCCGCGTAACCATTGAGGCTGATGTACCAGTCGCCCGCGACAGGATTCGTCACGGTTACGGTCTCGTTGTTGCCGGTGAGGTACGGACGATAGTCATACACCGTCAACGTCGGCTGCGCGCCGCGCTTGACGTAGAGGTCCGCGTCGCCGGTGCCGCCCGACATCGTGATCTTGAGCTGGGTCTGGCCGGCCGGAACGGTGATCTTGAAGTTGGTGAAGCTGTTCGTTGCGCCGGAGAGTCCGGTCACGGTCTGGTTGTTGGTGAGCGTGGTCACGCCACCGCCGCCACCACCGCCGCCGCCCGGAACGGCGACGCAATCCCATGCCGCGGTCACCGTGGCTGCTGCCGCGGCACCGTAAAGGTCCGTGGCCGCCTGCACCGTCGCGGTGCGCGCGCCCTGGAAATTGGTCGACGATGTGAAGTAGACGGTCAGAGCGCGATACCAGATCCGCTGCGCCATATCGAGCGACGTCGACGACGTCGCGCTGAGCGGCGTCACGTTGACCGCCGTTTTGCCGCGCGGGTGCGTGCCGCCCATGACCATGAGGTAGTAGGTCAGATTGGCGATGCCGGAGTTGCTATGGACGCCGCCGTTGTCGGCCGTGCCGGTATAGCGCTCCGGGTAGTAGTCCTTCGAGGAGCCGTCCTGAGTGGGGTTGTTCATGTAGCGGAGCGCGTCGCCCGTGGTGCCGGGCGTGTAGATGTCTTCGCCGACTTTCCACGTATTCGCGTTCGGCGTGCCGGCGTTCAGTGAATACGCTTCGCAGGAGTTGCCGAGGA
>JAXDIO010000372.1:0-14898 GCA_034663965.1 Thermoanaerobaculia bacterium
CAGGACAGATTGTTCTGCAGCGCCACTTCCTGCGCACGCAGATGCTTCTTCACCGTCATCGGAAAGTACGTGCCGCCTTTGACCGTGGCGTCGTTGGCGATGATCAGGCATTCGCGTCCCTGAATCCGTCCGACGCCGGTGATGATGCCTGCCGCGGGCGCGTCATCGTCGTACATGCCGTTCGCGGCCAGCGGCGAGAACTCAAGAAACGGCGTATGCGGATCGAGCAGCGCGGCGATGCGATCGCGCGGCGGCATTTTCCCCTGCTCCTTGTGCCGCGCGACGTACTTCGGACCGCCGCCCTGCCGCGCGATTTCGACACGGCGATTCAGCTCATCGACGAGTGCCTGCAACGCCGCGGAGTTGCGGCGGAAGTCGTCGGATTTCGTGTCGAGGTGCGATTCGAGAGGTTCCATACCGGCGCGCGCAGCCTACATGCGCGTGACGGTGGTCCGCAACCGCCGGCTCGTTCCCTCAAAGCCACTGAGGACTGCTTCGAACCGACGGGTGCGGGTTGGATGGCGATGCGGACGATCGGCGTATTGAAAATCGATGTCGGGACATTCTCCGCCGCCTTCAAACGGTACTTCGTGGGCGCGAAGGTTCAGTTCGCTGGGCAACTCTTCGACGCCAGCCTGCTTCTGCCTGGCGGCGTCGAGTTCCTTCTGTCGAAGCTCGGAAGTTGGATCACGCATCTGCATGACGTGAAACGCGCAACGGCGCGTACGACCATCCCTGTCGCATAGGAATCCGGCTGATTGCGGTGTAGGAGGATTCCTGAATTCAGCCTTCCCTTAGTAGGGCGATGCGTCCCTGTCGCCATTGTCTCGGAGGAGCCAGGAACAGACGATGGGCAGCCGCACCGTCACCGCCGTTCCTTCTCCCTCATTTCCCGATATGTCGACCTCCCCACCAAGCAAGTGGGCGCGCTCTCGCATCCCCAACAGGCCGATCGACGATTGCCCATGTTTCTCCTCCTCTGTGATTCCTCGTCCATTGTCTTTGACCGTTAGAACAAACACCTCATCCTCCCCTGACATCGTCACTTGGATTCTGGTGGCGCCGGCATGGCGGAGGATGTTCGTAAGTGCTTCCTGAAAAATCCGAAAGACAGCGATCGATTGCTCAGGAGTCAGGCCGGCCTCGTCCTCAGGCGGGCTGTAATCGACAGCGATCCCGGTCCGTTCCTGGAACTGCTGCGCCTGCCACTCAATGGCCTCCTCGATCCCGAGGACGTCAAGGACGACCGGCCGCAAGTCAGAAGCGATTCCTCTAACGATGTTGACCATTGTGTCGATCAGGCCAAACATCGTTACCAGTTTTGCTTTCAGATCAGCGGCCGGCAACATCTTTCCCGATTCGGAAAGCGTCTTCTTGATGCCCTCCAACTCCCACCGTAAGCTCGTGAGCGTTGAGCCCAATTCGTCATGAATTTCCCGCGCGATGCGAACACCTTCCTCTTCTCTGGCCGATTGCAGCCTGGCTGAGAGAGCGCGCAACTGTTCGCTTGTTGCTTTGAGTTTCTCCTCGGCGCGCTTGATCTCCGTCACATCCTGAACAGCTCCGAATGTCCGGCGCGGCCGGCCGGACTGATCCTGCATTGCGCTGCCCTGGCTATGAACGAACCGGACCTCTCCATCCGGCCGAATCACGCGATACTCCACTTCAAAGAGTTCCCCTCGCAGCGCGCGGGCGATGGCCGCGGCATGTAGCGGCCGATCGTCCGGGTGAATCAACTCTTCGAGATTCCTAATCGCGTCCTGGGGCGGCAGCCCAAAGATTCTGTAGGTCTCCTCGGAACAGATGATTTCGCCGCCGTCGACATTGCGCTCCCAATGGCCGACGTGCGAAATCCGCTGCGCTTCC
This sequence comes from Thermoanaerobaculia bacterium, assembly GCA_034663965.1. Lineage (GTDB taxonomy): Bacteria > Acidobacteriota > Thermoanaerobaculia > Gp7-AA8 > Gp7-AA8 > JADGNZ01. The sequence goes on from JAXDIO010000372.1 coordinate 1,867, forward strand.
GCCAGCTTGCTCTCGCTCCGCCGGAGCTTTTCCTCCGCCCGTTTGCGGTCCTCGAGATCAGTACTTGCTCCATACCACTTGATAATCTCTCCATTCCCGTTGAGCAGCGGTACCGTGCGCACCAGAAACCAGCGATATTCACCGTCGGCGCGGCGCAATCGCATTTCTTCTTCGGACGGCTGCCCGGCCGCCATGTCCGTAAACCACTTCTCCATAACTTTTGGAAGATCGTCGGGATGAACGATGCCATTCGGTTGCTTCATTGCAGCTTCGAAGGAGAGGCCGGTATAGTCGAGCCAACGTTGATTGACGAAATCGAGGATGCCATTGGGCCGAAGGCTCCAGACCATCGTGGGAATTGTGTCGATGTTCAACCGAATGCGATCTTCGGCCTGCTTCCCCGCCTCGACAGCCAGTTTCCGGTCGGTGATGTCTTCCGCAATGCCGGCGAGGCGATAGACGCGCCCTTTTTCATCTTTGATGGGGAATCCGCGATCCCAGATCCAACGGATCGAGCCGTCTGGCCTTAGGATGCGATAGTCAATCTCAAACCCGTGTTCGCGATCTCTTTCGATCGCTTCGATCACACCAGCGCGGTCCTCTGGATGAATCGCGGCGAGAAACGATCGCGCGTCATGATACAAACTTTCGCGGGGCACTCCCCAGAGGGCTTCGTACGCCGGACTTACGTAAATGGTTTTGCCGGAATCAAGGGAGAACAACCAGAAAACCTCGTGTGTGTTCTCGGCGATCTGACGAAAGCGCTGCTCACTCTCTCCCAATGCCGCCGTCCGCTGCAGGATCCTCTTTCTGAGCGTGCGATTCCAGCCAATCAGGACCGCGATGAGCAAGAGCGCCGCTGCCGCCGCGTATCCCGCATAGATGAAATACGGTTCATACCAGTTAATCGTCCGGCCAAACCATTCCTCGTCGATTCGCTTCAACTCCGCAGGCGCGATTGCCGCGAAGCCATTGGACACCGTACTCAACGTCTTCGCATCGTTTTTGCGAACGGCTCTGCGGAGCTGATCCCGGAAGATCGGCGTCGATCGCCGGAAGTCATTCGCAACGCCCAATTTGTTGAGGAGATAGAGCGCCGAGGGAACATCCATGACAAACACATTGATCTTGTGTTGCTTTGCCGCCGCGATAATTTCCGCATTGTTTCGAAACGGAAGAGCGCTGGTCACTCCGTTCTCGATGAGTTTATCGAGATGCTGGTCTCCGGCCTTTATCCCGAGAGGAAATCCTCTCAGCGACGCCTGGTCTGTGATGCCGGAAACATCGTTCCGAAAGAAGATCGCTGCGTCGACGGTGGCATACCCAGGCGTGAAATCGAAGTAGTCGCGGCGCTTGTCCGTGGCGGAGATGCAATCGATCACGTCGAAGTCGCCCGCGCGCATGTGCAGCAGCGCCTGCGCCCAGTCCATCGCCTGGATCTCGGCTTTGATCCCGGTTTTCTTTTCCCACGCCTTCCATTGATCGATGACGATGCCCTGTAACTTGCCTTCATCCGATAGGAACGAGTAGGGCGCATAGTCGTTGTCCACGACGACGCGTATGACTCGCGGGCTCTTTGCGACGGGCTGAGCCGTGACACCGGCCGCGACGCAGGCCAACGCGAGAGTAGCAAGCAACGGCGTCCGCCAAGTTTTAGCGAAGTCCATGCGAGCTCACGTATTCGACGATTTCGGCGTTGTTGCGAAGTCCGCTCTTGGCCAGCAGGTGCGTGCGGTGCGTGCTGACGGTTTTCACACTGAGGTTCAGAGAGTGAGCGATCTCGGTGACCGACATGCCTGAACCGAGGAGGCGGAAGACTTCCAATTCACGATCGGAGAGGCGTTCGTGAGCGAGGACAGCCGCACCTCCCCGCACGATATCGGCAGCAAGCTTCTCGCCGATTGGTGCACTCACGTACGTTCCCCCGCGTGCGATCCGTCGAAGGGCCATCAACAATTCCTCGGGAGCGCTTGTCTTCTCAACATAGCCGGATGCTCCGGCTCGCAGTGCGCGGACGGCGAACAAATTCTCCGAGTGCATGCTCAGAATGATCACAGGCAGCCGCGGAAACTCGCTCTTAATGTGCTTGAGCAGGTCGAGCCCGCTGCGCGCGCCGAGGCTGAGATCGAGAACGACGACGTCGACAGCAGTAGACCGCAACACGGTCAGCAACTCGTCACCCGTCGCGGCCTCCCCGACCACGGTCATGTCTTCTGCTTCAACGATGAGCTGCCGCAGGCCTTTCCGGACGACGGCATGGTCATCGGCAATTACGATTCGCATGATGCTGGACCCCTGGTAGGACATAACACGTCATCCGATGATCGAGAATCCCGGCAGTCCCCTTTGTGCACGCCGGCGCACTACCTGTCGCACGGCATTCTCGACATCGTCGAACGTGCAGGGTTTGCCTAGAAATACGGCGCCGGTTTCTTTCAGGAATCGGTCGGTATCGGCGCTGAAGACATCGCCGGTGACAAACAGGAACGAGCTCTCGAGCAGCGGATGCCGCGCCGTGAGCTCACGGTACAGCGCCGGTCCGTCGAGATCGGGCATCCGAACGTCGGTCACCACGATCTCGTACTTACTCGTCTCAACCATGTGCAGCGCGGCTCGGCTGGTGCCCGCAATATCCACTCGATGTCCCTGAACGGAGAGGATGTCTGAGAACGCCCTCGCGACATCAGGATTGTCATCCACAACCAGAATTCGTAGTCCTGGTATGGATGACTTCGCGTCCCCAACGATATCTTCGGTCACATTCACCTCGGAACGGATCGGCAGACTGATGTCAAAGGTCGTACCGGCATCCGATTCACTGCTCACCGTGATCGTTCCGTTGTGCGTAGAGACAATGCCGTGACAAAGGGCCAATCCGAGCCCAGTGCCCTCCCCGGTCGGCTTGGTGGTGAAGAAAGGATCGAAGATCCGCGAGCGGATTTCCGGCGGGATGCCTCCGCCGTTGTCCCCAATATGAAGCAGCACACGTTCACCTGCAGCGTCGACGCCCGACCGGAGGATTAGTTTCCGCGGTGTGGCACGCGAGCGGAGCGCGTACTGAGCGTTGCTGACGAGATTGATGACCACCCGCTCCAATTGCTGTGGATCGCCCGAGACGGACGGGAGAGGCTCAGTGAGATCGAGCGTCACTTCGATGTTGTCGTTCCTCAAACCGTAAGCGACAAGGTCGATGGCTGCGTGCACGACGTCATTGACCGAGACGGGTACGCATCGAGGCGGTTCATGCCGGGCAAGCGCGAGGAAGTTCTTGACGATGCCTGAACAACTGCCCGCGGCCTGCAGGATCGTGTTGACCCGTGCCTGCCCCGGGTCATCCCTCAACAATCTCTCCAGAATCGTAGCCTGGTGCATGATCACAGACAGCGGATTATTCAGCTCGTGCGCAACGCCGGCTAGAAGCGTCCCGAGTGCGGCCAGTTTCTCGTTCAGGTGGAGTTGCTCCCGCTGTGCTCTCGCGGTCGCGCGAACGTCCGCCTCGCGAAGTTCCCGCTCGATAGCCGATACGAGTAGATTCAAACTGCCTTTGCCGAAGAAGTCGTGAGCACCGGCCCTCATCGCGTCAACCGCGACGTCGTCGCCGGCGCTGCCCGAGATCAGAATGAAAGGGATGTCTTTGCCGGTGGCCTGCAACACCTCGAGCGCGTGGAGACCGGAAAAGCGCGGCATCGCGTAGTCGGAAAGGATCAGGTCCCACTCCTGCACATCGAGCGCGGCCCGCATCGCTTCCGCGGTCTGCACGCGCAACGCGCTGGGGACATAGCCTCCCTTCAGGAGCTCGAGCTCCAGAAGCTCCGCATCAGCCGGATTGTCTTCGACGATCAGAACACGTAGATGCTTCTCTTTCATAAGTACCTGTACTGATCACAGAGTCATTGGAATGGGCTCATTGAGCACCGTCCAATAGAGACCCAACTGACGAGCCGCCTCCACGAACGTATCGAAGTCGACAGGCTTCCGTACGTAGCTGTTCGCGTGAAGATCTCCGGCCGTGATCATGTCGTCCTGCTCGGTCGATGTCGTAAGAATAACGACCGGGATGTATTGTGTGCGCACGTCCTGACGCACGCGCTCGAGAACTTGAAGGCCTCCGATCCGCGGCAGCTTGAGATCGAGCAGGACCACCACCGGCTGCTCGCGCGTGTCGCGGCCGGCGTGCCGGCCTTCACCAAACAGATAGTCCAGCGCCTCCACGCCGTCCCTTGCCACAATCACGGGATTTGTGATTCTGGCCTGATCGAATGCCATGAGTGTGAGCTCAATATCATCCTTGTTGTCTTCGACTAACAGAATGGCATGCTGCTTCAAGAGGTACCTCCCAGTGTGAAATAGAACGTGGCGCCGCTGCCTTCGATGCCTTCGGCCGAAATGAGACCGCCGTGTCTTGTGACGATTCTCTTGACTGTGGCCAGCCCGATTCCAGTCCCCTCGAACTCGGACTCATCGTGCAGGCGTTGAAATGGGCTGAACAGCCTGTCCGCGTACGCGGCGTTGAACCCGGCACCGTTGTCGCGCACGAAGAGAACGGGTTCGCCCCCGAGTGACGTCTGCCCGACATCGATTTGTGCCTCCGCCAGTAATCCAGTGAATTTCCAGGCGTTGCCAAGGAGATTCTCAAAGACGATCGTAAGGAGGTGCGAGTCGGCCGAGGCACGCAATTCCGGCTCGATCGTGCAGTGCACGACCCGGTCGGAATGGCGCCTGGCCAGTTCGGCGGCGACGTCCGCGGCCACCGCTGTGACGTCGACGTCACTCCGCTCCAAAGGCCGGCGCGTCACTTGGGCGAGCCGGAGCATGTCGTCGATGAGAAGGGACATTCTTTGCGTACCGGCTCGCACGCGCGCCAGAAAATGCAGGCCCCGCTGGTCTAGTTTCCGGTCGCCGCCATACTCGGACAGGAGCGCCTTGCTGAAGCCATCGATCGCCCGCAACGGTGCCCGGAGATCGTGCGAGACGGAGTACGAAAACGCCTCCAGCTCCCCGTTCGCCGCAGCAAGTGCGCGCCCCTGGCCTTCCAATTCTTCGGTGCGAGACTCCAACTCACGCGTACGATCGGCCACCCTCTGTTCCAGCCTCGCGCGCGCCTCCTCGATTTCCGCGTGCTGCGCCTGAATCTCGGTCAGCATCTGATTAAAAGTAACGACGAGCTGCTCGATCTCCGCGGCACTTCGCACCGTCGGCGCGCGAACGGAGTAGTCCTTCCTGTCCGACACCGCCGCGGCTAGTGACGCAAGCCTGAGAATCGGCTGCGAAATGACGCGCCGCGGCAGTTGAGAGATGAGGATGGCGATCAACAGAGCTGGGATTGCCACCAGCCCCGTGATGACTGCGAACCGCCGCCACGTCTGGCCGATGTCGCGGAGGTCAGCGTGAATGAAAAGCATGCCCAGCGGTCTGCCTTGCGAAGAAATCGGCCGGTAGACGGTGAGCTCCTGATCCTTGAAGCGAGAGCCGGCCGAGGTCATCAGCAGATCGCCATTCTCGGGAACGCTCGCACCAGGGCGCGCATACGCAGCGAAAATCCGGCCATCAACAACAATTCCTGCGGACACCACCGCCGGCCGCGTTTTCAATGATGTGAGCATCGTCGTCGCCGCGTGGGGGTCGTTAAAGTCCACAGCCGATGCGATATTGAAAGCAATCAGATCCGCGACAGTCTCCAATCGCACAAGGGAGCTGCTTCGTACTTCCTGCAATTGAAAAAAGAGAAGTGCCAGACTTGCAGCGAGGAGCGCCGCGCCGCTGCTGACGGCGCTCAGCCAGCCTAGTTGGCGTCCAATGGATAGCGAGGAGGACATCAGCGCCGTCCTCTGTCCGCTTGCGGCTCTCCAACGATCCGCGCCAGTTGCAAGAGCTGCGACGAAGCTCTGAGCCCGAGCCGTTCGATCGCCGACTTGTTGATATTGAATCTGATGTGATTGTCCTCTGTGGTGACCAAACCGATCATTCCGCCCTGTTCCGCGAACTGATCAACATCACTGACTGTGAGCACCGGGACTCCGTGCAATGCCGCAAATATCTGCGGCAGATTTTCACGCTGCGAGGAACTGACGAAGACAAGGTCGCAACGGAGGGCCTCGTCCAGACGGCCGAGGTTTCTGATGAGGATGCCTCTTCCCTGAATGCTCTGCCCGCGCACAACCTCGCGCAGCGCGGAGCCAAATGGATCCTTTCCGAGGACGCCGATGACAAACGGCGTGTTCACGTCGGCATCTGCCGAAGCCGGCCAGTGGACGTAGGTCGCAAACTTGTAGATAAACGCCGCTTTGACCTGATACTCGGCACCCGTCGCGCCCGCGCCTATCCGCGCAAGGCAAAGACCGGCTGCCATCAGCAACGACCCGCGCCAGAGCACCCGACCCTGCATCACGATCCTCGGCCGAAGCGTTTGACGAGTTTGACGAATACCGCACGTCCGATTTCCGTGCGCGTCGTTATGTCTGTGAACTCGCCGTGGCTCTTGCCGAACAAATTCTGCCCAGTCACCGATAGTTCCATTCCGGGGCGAGGCTTCCAGCCGTAACGCAGGTCGACGGCCGAATACGCGGGGACGGTCGGGTTCGATCGTTCAGAGACTCCACGCGCGACGACGTCAAATTCGCCTTGCCGGGGAAGATCCAGTGACGACCGCAGGCGCCAGCTCCGCTTTGGATCGCGGCCTTGCTGTTGGAGACTCGCGACATCGTTGCTGCCTGCTTTGAGCTGGAGATGCTCCGTCAGCCCGTTAAAGCCCGCGCTCAACCTCCAGTGCGGCATCGCCTGATAGGAAGCCCACGCCTCCACGCCGCTGGTCGTTCCCTTCATCCCGTTCCCGAAAAATAACGACGTGCGGCTGGCGGCGATCTCCTGAGTTCGCAGGCGATCGTACAGAGAATGAAATCCGGTTACGGAAAACGTCAGCGACGATGCAGGCTGTCCTCGGTATCCGACCTCGTACACGTTCGCAATTTCGGAGACGACGTCCGGTCCGCCTGTCAGCAGGAAGGGCGCTTGCCCCGGCACGAACGTGTCGCGATCGAGACGCGATGGCGCTCGTACAGTCCGTGAAGCAGACGTCCATAGTATGTGATCGGCCGCGACGTTCCAGGCCAGCCGCATGCTCGGTAGAAATTCGTTTCCGGTGTAGTCGTTGTGCTCACTCCTTGCGCCAAGAATCAGGCGCAGTCTCTTTGGCAACACGATTTCGTCCTGAGCAAATAGCGCGATCCATTTCTGATTCAGACGCGCAGGCAGAAAGGCCACATAGGGGCTGTTCGTGACGCGATCCAAGGCATAACGGTATTCCGCGCCCCAGCCGTAGCTGTGGATGCCCGCAAGGCGCCCGGAGTACAGGAATTGCAGATCGAACGTATTCAGCCGGTCTGTGAATGTAGGCGGGACAACGCGCTCCGTCCGGTCGAAGTAACCGTGCACGACGATCGCGGAACCGTTCCCGAGGCGCCGCTTCCAAAGTGCGGTCACATTCGCGCCGGAGAACGAAATCACGCCGAGCGCGAGATTGACGTTCGTGATCGAGATCGTCCCCGGCGGCGGTTGCCCTTCGGAACCGTTATAAGCGGTCGCGAGAAGCATGAACTCGCCGGCTCCGCGCGCCCAATCGCCGCGCAAGCCGGCGAGGCTCTTGTGCTCGGCGTCGTCCTTTACCATTCCGCTTGCGGTTCTCGTGCGACCGAGGTCGAAGTACTTGCCATAGACGCGATAGTCGCCGTTGCCGCCAAGGTTGCCGCCATACCGCAGTACGCCGATCTCCTCACGGGTTCCTCCGCCCGCCGCTAGAAGGCCTCCGTGCGTATTTTTCGCGGAACGCGTGATGATGTTGATGACGCCATTGACTGCGTTTGTGCCCCACAACGTTCCGCCCGGTCCGCTGATCACTTCAATACGATCGACGTCCTCCAGCACCACGTCCTGCACATCCCAGAAGACGCCGGAAAATAGCGGCGTATAAACCGACCGGCCATCGATCAAAACGAGGAGTTTATTGGCGGCGGAGTTGATGAGACCGCGCGCACTGACCGTATACCCGCCCGCATTCACCTGAACTACGTCAAGCGTCGGCGCCAGGCGTAGCGCCTCAGGCAGATTGGACGCGCCCGACCGGCGGATCTCATCGCCCGTAATGACGAAGATCGACGCGGCCGCACCCGACAACGGCTCCGCCCTTCGCGATACCGATGTGATCTCGAGGTTCATGAGCGCCTTTAGGTCGAGATTGGCGAGCTCGTTGGCAGGTTCTACCGCGCCAGGCCGTTCCTGCTGCGCGGACAGGCTTTGGCCTGTGAGCGCACAGAACAGCGCGATATGCCAAATCCCTCGCCTCAACCGCATGCGCGCTCCTTAGTTGGAGGTACCGTTGGCAATTGCTTATCGACCCTCGAAAAGCTCGCCGAGCCATCTCTGATTGTTGGCGGTGAACGGACCCGTTGCCAAAAGTGCACTATGCGTCAGAGCAGGTGGCCGCCGCCACGGAGCGCGTCCGATTGTGGCGTAGGAGGAACTCTTAGTCGCAGTTACCGGCCTGTAAACACATCGAGCGCCTGACGGCGCTCGATGGTCATAGTGGCGAATACGGTACGACTTCGTATCGACGATTACGCGCGAGCGGTTGCCGGCTCAGCGCCCGAGGGTGAACTCGGCGCGGCAGCCGTCGCGGACCCAGATCCCGCGGCTGTCGTAACCCCACGTCCGGTTCAGGATGCAGCTGGTGCGGCTGATCTGACGCGTCAGGCGAACGCCGTACTGCGTCTCGGCGTCGCAGCGATGGCGCGAGTTGTAATCCGACTCGCAGATAATCGTGCGCGAACGGCGGTCGTGGTCGTGCCGGTCACCGCGATCATCGTCGCGCTCGCGGCGGATACGGAAGTCGGCGCGGCAGCCGTCGCTGACCCAGACCGCGTGCCTCTCGGTTCCCCACGTCCTGCCTTCGATGCAATCGGTGCGGCTGATCTGGCGAATCAGTTCCACGCGTCCCCATCCATCGAACGAGCACTCGTGCCGACGGCCCCGATCCGATTCGCAGCGGATGGTTTCCGCGAAAAGAGCCGGTGCAAAACAACAGATGACAATCAGCACCCCAAGCAATCTACGATTCATAAAACCTCCCCTGTTTTGAATGAATCAGACGTTCACGGCGCGGCGAATGGCATCGACAGCCGTCGCGGTTGGCGTTCCCGGCAGAAAGATCTCGCGGATTCCGATCTCCTTCATCCGCGGGATGTCCTTCTCCGGAATGATGCCGCCGGCGAAGACGACGATGTCCTGCGCGCTCTCATCTTTCAGCAGCCGCATGATCTCCGGGAAGAGGACGTTGTGCGCGCCGGAGAGGATCGACAACCCGATGGCGTCGACGTCCTCCTGCACCGCGGCGGCGACGATCTGCTCCGGCGTTTGCCGCAATCCCGTGTAGATCACTTCCATCCCTGCATCGCGCAGCGCGCGCGCGATGATTTTCGCGCCGCGATCGTGCCCGTCCAGGCCAGGCTTGGCGATCAGCACTCGTATTTTTCGGTCGCTCATAACTCTCCCTGACGCTGCGGCGCGGCCTCGCGGAACTTCGAGAGGATCACGATGTCGTGGTACGCCCCCTCGCGATAAAAGTCGCGCCGCAGACAACCCTCCTGCACGAATCCAAGGCCTTCCAGCACGTGCTTCGCGCGATCGTTATAGTCGAAGACGTTGATGCGCAGCTTGCCGAGGTTCATTTCGTCGAACGCGAAACGGACCAGGGTCTGGATGGAATCGCCGCCGAAACCGCGGTTCCAGGCCGACGGCTCGCCGATGAAGAGACCGAACCACGCAGTCTGCGAGACCCAGTCGATGTCATGGATCGAGGCGTTGCCGATGTGCGTCCGGTCGTCGCGCCGCTCGATGGCGAAGTGGCGCTCCGTCTGACTGGCGTGCATCGCGCCCTCGAGCCATTCGATCTCGTTCTGAAACGCGATCGGATAGCGCGTCTTCAACGTCCGCACGATGTTCGGATCGTTGATCCAGCGGTAGCAGCGTTCGGCATCGTCGCGCTCGAACGCGCGCAGGATCACGTGCTCGCCTGCGATCATGAACCGTCGCCGCGAGGTCTGAGGCCCGCTCTCCGCAAAATCGCGCTCGGTGCGATTGGACATTCGGCGGCGATTATAGCGATGTGGCACAGACACTCTTGTCTGTGCGGATGAGAGGCTCGCGCATGATTTTCAATTCGCGCGAAATCCAAAGCACAGACAAGAGTGTCTGTGCCACATTCACCCCGCGAGCACGACCTTCGGCCGCACTTCGACCGGACCGCCTTCGCGCAGCACATTCACGACTTCTCCGATTGCAATCAATCGATCCTCGGGGTTGCCGAGCGCGAGGAGGTCGGTGACGTGAACAGGAACAGACGGCGTCATGATGATCGACTGGCCGCGCATCAACTTTCCCTGCTGCCCCCAATCGATGCGCAACTTCGGCAGCGGAAGCTCGACGTCCGACAGCGACTGGAACCATGGCGAGGACAGCAGCTCTTCGATCGGTGCGTTTTCTAGCGTGTCGTACGGCAGCGCGTCGGAGATGCGGAAGTTGCCAATGGCGGTGCGGCGGAGTTCTTTCAAATGCGCCGGAATGCCTGCGGCCGCGCCGAGGTCGTGCGCGAGGGAACGGACATAGGTGCCGGCGGACGAGCGGATACGGAAGCGCGCCGTCGATCCGGTCACGCTCACGATTTCGAATTCGTAGACGGTGACCGACTTCGGCGTCAACGCCGCCACCTCGCCCTTTCGCGCCAACTCGTACGCGCGCACGCCGTTGACCTTCTTCGCCGAGAACTGCGGCGGCATTTGTTGGAGCGGTCCGATGAATGGCGCCACGAGCGGCGCGAAGTCGATGTGCTCGACATTCACTTCGTTCATTTCGCCCCCAGGCTCGCCCGCGGCGTCGTACGAATCGGTGGCCCATCCGAACTGGATCACGCCCTCGTACGTCTTCTCCATCCCCATCAGATACGCCTGCAGCCGCGTCGCTTTTCCGACGCAGAGCACGAGCAGTCCCGTCGCCAGCGGATCGAGCGTGCCGGTGTGGCCAACCTTTTTGATCTTGGAGCGGCGGCGAAACTTTTCGACGGCATCGTGCGAGGTGATGCCTGTCTTTTTGTCGAGAAGGAGGAGTCCGTCTACTGATGGTTTGTGAGGTTGCAAGCGAGGCGAGCCTACCATGCGGCGCGGCTACTCTTCGACGGCGCGCAGGATGGCCAGCAGCCGCTTGCGCAGTCGTCCCATCATCGGCAGCGAGGAGATCTGAATCAGCCGCACGACGAGATCGATCGTCCCGTCGAGTAGCGCGCGCGTACGTCGCTGACCACGCGATTCGTCGAACATCCAGAAGAGGATGATGCCCATCTGATACAGCCACAGCAGCCGCGGCAGATCGGCGGAGAGATCCTTCGGCACCGGCGGCTTGGAATCGGCGATCGCCTCGCGAAAAAAGTCGATGCTGGCGTTGCGCATGTCGCCGGTCTCTTCACCGAATGGCGACAACGGATGCTTCGGATCGATGCCGATGCGCACCAGCGCGACCATCAGCCGCCGATGCTCTTCGAACTGCTTGAGTTGCGTGTCGATGATTCCGCGAATGCGTTTGCCGAGGTCGTGCGAACGCGTCACCAGCGGCGGGATGACTTCGCGCGCCTCCTCGGCGGTCCGCGCGTAGAACGCCATGACCAACTCTTCCTTCGACCGGAAGTAGTAGTACGCCGCCCCCGTGGCCACGCCCGCCTCGGCGGCGATATCACGCATGGTGGTCTCGTCGAATCCGCGCTTACGGAAGAGGCTCAACGCCGCGTCGAGGATGCGCTCGCGAGTCTCTTCCGCCTTTGCCGTCGCCACGCGCAGAGAATACGTCACCACGTCGGCTGCGCGCGCGGCGCACCGGACGGACGCCCGTGCAGCGCACGCCACTCGTCGCACAGTTCGATCGCCGCCTCCGGCCAGCTGGGATGCTGAAACCGGAAACCGTTCCTGGTCAGAACGCCGGAGACGACGCGCCGGCTCTTGAGCAACAGCTCGGTTTCGGTGCGGTGGACGAACGCGGCCACCTCGAGCAGATGGCGTTCCGCCGGGATGCCGAATGGGATTCCCCACGCCTTCCGAATTGCTTTCATGAAATCGGCGTTCGGCAGCGGATTCGGTGCGGCGATGTTGACGACGCCGGCGATGAATCGCTGATCGATCAGGAAGCGGATGGCGCGAATGAAATCTTCGTGATGAACCCACGAAATCCACTGCCGCCCGTCGCCGGCCTTGCCGCCGAGGCCGAAGCGGACGAGGTTGAGAAAGATGGCGAAGGGCGTGCCGGCGTCGGGCGTCATCACCACCGCCGAACGAAGTTTCACCTTGCGCGTGCGCGGCGTCTTCGCTTCATCGACGGCGCGCTCCCATTGCCGGCCGACCTCGATGCTGAAGCGCCAGTCGGGCGGCAGGTCATCCTCACGGATAGTGGTCGTTTCATCGTTCGCCGTCTCAGAGCGATGGGGATAAAGCGTTGCCGTACTCGCCTGAAGCCAGAGATGCGGCGGATTCTGCGCGGCAGCGATGGCGTCACCGACGACGCGCGTCGAAAGCACGCGCGAGTCCAGAATCTCCCGCTTGTTGGCCTCGGTGTAGCGGCAGTTGACACTCCGTCCGGCTAGATTGATGACGACGTCGGCGCCATCGATCTCCCCCGCCCACGTGTCGAGTTGGACGCCGTCCCAGGCGACGGTGCGCCACGGCCGCAGCGCGCGACGCCGGCTGAGCACGACCACCTCGTGCTGCGGGTAAAACGCACGAGCCAGAAGAGTGCCGAGATGTCCAGAGCCTCCGGGGATGACGATCTTCATTTGATGGCCTCCTTGAACGTGTTCAAAAACAAGTTAGGCTCGCGATCGACTGGTGTCAAGGATTGTTTTGAACATGTTCAGGATGAGGGCTGGCGCCGGGAACGCAGGCGTCTCGCCGGCTGGCTCGGCTGCGTCCTCGCTGCCGAATGGAAGGCTTACGAATGCGTTGT
>JAXDIO010000373.1:0-12507 GCA_034663965.1 Thermoanaerobaculia bacterium
CGAAGCAGATCAACGAGATCATCCAGTACATCGACGAGAACGACACCATCGAAGGCGCCCCGCACGTCCTCGACCAGCACCTCACCGTCTTCGACTGCGCCTTCAAAGCGCAGAACGGCACGCGCTCGATCCACTACATGGGCCACCTCAAGATGATGGGCGCCGTCCAGCCCTTCATCAGCGGCGCGATCTCCAAGACCATCAACATGCCCTCGGCCGCATCAGTCGACGAGATCGAGCTGGCGTACCACGAAGCGTGGAAACTCGGCCTGAAAGCCGTCGCCGTCTACCGCGACGGCTGCAAACGCTCGCAGCCCCTCTCCACCGGCAAAGACAAAGAGAAGCTCACCGACCTCGGCGTAACCCCCACCGCCGTCCGCCGCAAGCTCCCCGACGAGCGCGAGTCGATCACCCACAAGTTCTCCATCAGCGGCCACGAGGGCTACATCACCGTCGGCAAATACGAAGACGGCACGCCGGGCGAGATCTTCATCACCATGGCCAAGGAAGGCAGCACGATCTCCGGTCTCATGGACAGCTTCGCCACCATGACCTCCCTCGCCCTCCAGCACGGAGTCCCGCTCAACTTCCTGGTCGACAAATTCACGCACACCCGCTTCGAGCCGAGCGGCTTCACCAAGAACCCCGAAATCCCCATGACCAAATCGATCATGGACTACATCTTCAAATGGCTGGCCACCAAGTTCCTCGACCGCGAAAGCCAAAGCAACGCCGGCGTCATCCTCCGTGAAGACGCCGCCCCCGTGGTCTCGAAACCAGCCCCCAACGTCGCCCCGCTGACGAAAGAGGACGCCTCGTTCGTAACCTCCCTCGCCACCTCCCCAATCATCGCCGCTCCAAAGGATGCCGACGGCCCCAACTCCCGCAACACCGCCACCTTCCGCTATCAGCAGGACGCACCGTCATGCTCTGACTGCGGCTCGATCATGGTACGCAACGGGGCCTGCTACAAATGCTTGAACTGTGGCTCGACGAGTGGCTGTTCATGAGGAATCTTCATTTACTAATAGTTAATGGGCCATTGACTTTCAGCTAACGAAGGCCTATATTGTTCTCGACTGGGCGATACGCCCTGGTTAGTTCTTTGACAACCTTTCTTCACAGCGATGAACCCGTGGGGTGTCTTCAAGTAGACACTCGTAGTTGATGACCGCAAGGTCGCGGCGTAAGCCGCAGTTTTACCCACCATGGTATCGACGCAATAAGCGATGACCGTAGCAATACGTCGCAATCGAATACCGTAGTAGCGCATCTCGATACCTAGTACTAATACTTTGTCTCGATGTTAGTGAGCCAAGGGCAGCTTTAATTGTGAACGAGTCGTGTTGCAGGCCTTCTTCTTATCGGCGGAATCGTTGTGGGCAGGACGACAACGTCCGAAAAGAAAGGAGACTCTATGAAAAACAGAGTCAGTCTGAGGACGGACAACGCCATTCAGCGAATCGATTGGCTGTTGTCTCGCAGAGACCTGCAACGGTCAGCACGGAGGGAACTGAAAGAAGTTCGACGGCAGCTCATTCGGCTCAAAAGCGAACCCGATGTCGGTGACTTCATCGCCGAGACGCTTAAATGGGCTGCTATCGTCGCAAGCATTCTAGAGGTTCTGCACAAGTGGTCGTCGTAAGCGGTGCGTCTGTGTGACAACGGTTCGTTAAACACAATTACATGAATATAGCTCGAGCAATACGATTCGTCCGACTCGCACGAGGCGTATCGCAGCATGAACTAGCAGGCCGAGTTGGTATTTCGCCCTCGTATCTTTCGCTCATGGAGTCGGGGAAGAAGGAGCCGAGTCTTTCGATGATACGCGGCCTGGCTCGCGGGCTAGACATTTCAGACGATCTCTTGCTTCTCTCTGCAATCGATTATTCGGCATTGCGAAGCGAGGACACAAGGGCGATGGGTACGCTAGCGGATGAGCTCCTCGCTCTGATGGTTCCTACAATGACTTCGTCTAGATCACGATCGTCAAAGAAATGAGTCACAATTCGGTTCGCGCGCTCGCTGCTCAGTTGGGGATGCCCCGCGACTGGCTGCAAGAAATCGCGAATCACGCAGATGATCTGTACGCGCCGTACATCGACTATTCCGGTCGGCAACCGAGAACCATCGACAGACCGACGAAGATTCTGCGATCAGCGCAACGGCGCATCTACCGTGCACTCCTTCGCCAACATCCTTTTGCCTGTTTCGCTCAGGCAGGTGTACCAAGAAGATCGCTGCTCAAAGCCGTTGCCCAGCATGTTGCTAAGCCAATAGTTATTACGGCGGACATTCGAAATTTCTATCCGTCAGTGACAAACGATCAGATCTTCGCGATCTGGCGAGGACTTGGCCACGGCACTCGTGTATCTGCTTTGTTGACGCGTTTGACGACCTATCGACATCGACTGCCTCAAGGAGCGTCCACTTCGATGGCGCTCGCGAACCTGCTCCTCGAACCGGTCGATCGAGGCATGTTCAAGGAGTTGCGTCGGCGTTTTCCGGACGTTCAATACACGCGATGGGTTGACGATATGATTTTTTCTGGCCGGCTTGTTCCGCCAGTAGTCTTCGAGGTGGTGGCCCGACACTTGAAGCACGCCGGCCTGAGTATTCATCACTCGAAGCGAAAGCGCAGAGTAATGCCCGCTGGAAAGCGTCAGGAAGTCCTTGGGACAGTAGTAAACGTACGACCATCGCTCTCGCGCCAGAGACGCCGAATTGTTCGGGCAATAGCCCACGTTGCGACGAAGGTTGGCGGCAACCTCGATTCTCTCCGCGGGCGGATCCAATATTTGAAAACTTTTCATAAGTCGTTGGGCGACCAGCTGAGCGACAGCATTTTACTAGCCCCCGTCCTTTTCAAGAATCGTCGAGCGGCTGACGCTAGGGTCTGAGTGCCGTCGAACTGCCGTCCCGCACAATCGTTGAGTCGGTCTGAAGTCGTCGGCTAGCACACCGTCGTGTGTAGAGTTCACTTGGCCTAAGTGATCTGATTGCCCCGGAGGCAATCATGACGCGCACCGCATCCTTCACCACGCATGCCGCGAAGGCGTTGAGCCGGCGGCGGACCATTCTGATCGAGCTGCCGGAGTTTGCGATCCGGGCTCTGGAGCATCGGGTGGAGATGACGAACGCGGGAGCGGACGACGAGGAGATGGTGTCGTTCAACGACGTCGTCGAGTGGTATCTCCTTTCGCCGCTTTCGGTGAAGGAGATGCCGCACCTCGAGGACGCCGTCCCCGGCTTCACCGCCGCGCTGGTGCGGTGGATGATCGAGTCGACGTATAGCGAGTCATCGTAGAGGGACGGGTTCACGCGGAGGGCGCGGAGGGGCGGAGAAAAACAAGAGGTGCGCGGTAGAATGTCGGCCTATGGCACGTGACCTACAGACGATGATTCGCGACGCATTGGATCTCTCCGAGGGGGATCGTGCGACTCTGGCGGGGCTGCTGATTGAGAGTCTGGATCCGCCGCCCGATCCCGATGTCGAAGAGCTTTGGTCTGTCGAGGCAGAGCGGCGGTGGCAGGAGATCGAGTCCGGCACCGCTCAGACCATTCCGTGGGAAGAGGTTCGCGCGCGATTGTTTCGCCGCGCCTGATGCGCGTCATTTTCCACTCCGAGGCCGATCAAGAGCTGACGGAAGCGACGGCTTGGTACGAGGAACGTAGTGAGCTCGCCGCGCAGGCCTTCGCTCTCGAGATCGATCACGCGATCCGCGCGATCTCGCAAGCGCCGTTGCGATGGCCCCAAGTCAAGAGGGGCGAGCGCCGTTTCGTGCTGGATCGTTTCCCATACACCGTCCTGTATCACGCGAAGGCTGATCACGTCTTCATCACGGCCGTCGCCCATCAAAGCAGGCGGCCGGGATATTGGCGGCATCGAAAGTAGCGATTCAGCATTGTTGCGATGACCAACAGGGAGACGGGTTCACGCGGAGACGCGGGGGACGCGGAGAAAAGAGACTCCGCGATCTCCGCGGCTCCGCGTGCAATTGGTTTCCCGTGGATTCATTCGCGGAATGCGCTTCGATCGGATCTCCATCTGCGCTATCTGCGGATGAGGGTTTATCCCCGTGAGAGACTGAACAAGTTCTTTTTTATTGTGAAGACGTTCTTTTTTTCGGTGCACACGTTCTGATTACGTCTTCATACGTTCCGGTTTCGTGTGAATGGGTTCTGATTTCGCGTGCACGCGTTCCGGTTTCCTGTGAACGGGTTTTGACTTCGAGGTGCAGACGTAAATTTTCGTCTTGCTTCCTTTTTCCAACGGTCAAGGCAAAGATTTCTTGTAAAGGTTTGGTGTCTTAATTCGATTTTTCGCTTGTAAGCGATTCCGAAAACAGGTACTTGCGGACCGTTACCGTGAGAATGGAAACTCTATTGACTCCTGCTTCTTCCCCTTCTAGGTTGGGTCCGTCAGGCGATCCAAAGCAGCGCGCGCGGGACAACCCTGGCGGAAAGGAGAAGAAGGCTATGGTTACTAAAGATAACGGTAAGAACACAGCGGTTCCAACGGCTGACCTGACGGCTCTCGACGCGGTCATTCAGCAGGCCGTGGCGCAGGTCAAAGGCGTCTATCAGCTCCTGCCGGATTTCGTTCCGGCTCCGGCTGACGGCGTCAAGACGATGCGGTCGGCCCGCGCGTTCGCGGACGAGTTTCTCGAAGCCAGTGCCGTCGCGGCCGAAAACGACCCGACGATGCAGGCTACGACAGGCATCGATCCGGCGAAAACGCGCCTGGTCATTACCCGCAATCTGCGGTTCGAGCCTCTTGCTGCCGCCGCCGAGGCGCTTGCGCGCGACATTCGCTACAACATGTGCCGCGAGCGCTGGGACGTCGTGCAGCAGGCGTTGCAGGTGTACAACCTCGCCAAAGGTTTCACCCGTAACGAACGTGCCAGCGCGCTCGTCGCGCACGTCCGCACGATGCAGTCCGCCCTCGGGCGTTCCGGCATCCGGCGCAAGGCGAAGAGTCCGCAGTCGCCCGGTCCCATTCCGCAGCAGCATTAAGGTAGTCGATGACGGCCTGCGCGAGACGTCGCGCAGGCCGTTTTTTCACGCGGAGCTGCGGAGACGCGGAGGGATATCACCACGGAGACACAGAGAACACGGAGGTCTCGGTGTCCTCTGTGCCTCTGTGGTGAATCAACTCGTGCAAAATGAGGACGCATGATTCGCTTTGAGGGAACGCTCACGCCTGACGCCTACCGGCGCGCGCTCGCTGGTAGCGGGCGGCCGATGCAGATCGTGGCGTGGATTCTGATCTTCGCGGGAGTGATCAACCTGTGGTTCGCCAACCTTGCGCTGCCCGTTGCCTGGGCGATGCCGATCATTCTCGTGCTCTTCGGAGTGATGCTGTTGGTGATGCCGAGGATGACCTTGAAGCGGGCGTTCGCGACGGACAAGCTTCTGTCCGAACCGATCACGGGCGAGGCCGACGAGCAAGGCGTCCGTATGAAATCGGCGCATGGAGCAGTCGATCTGCCGTGGACGCTGCACACAGTCATGGTGGCTCCGGATCTCGTGGCGATTCACCAGTCTGCCGGCATCATTCACATCATTCCTCGGCAGTTCTTCGCGGATGAAGAGTCGTGGGAGAGTTTCCGGCGGCTGGCTCTCCAAGCTGTGCGCGATTGAAAGAGGGAGACGGTTCACGCGGAGACGCGGAGGGGCGGAGAAAGGCGGAGCGAACATGACTTCTTTGGGACTGCCCGAGCTGATGGTCGTTCTGAGGTTGTTCGTCTGGAGCGCGCTGCTTTTTTGGGTTTATCGAGACGCCTCACGCCGTGGGATGCGCGCTGGCTTCTGGATGGCGATCATCTTCCTTCTTCACCTCCTCGGCTTCATCGCGTACCTCATCGCGCGCGGGATGAAGTCTCCTCCGCCGAGGGGGGAACTCCTGCAGGGTGAGCGCGGATGATCCGCTTTGAGGGGACGCTCACGCCGAAGATTTACCGGCGCGCGCTCGCAATCGGTGGCCGGCGCATGCAGTTCTTCGCTGCGCTATGGATCGGCGTTGGCATCATCGGCCTCTCTTCGGCGCAACTCGAGCGACCTGCCAGTTGGGGGCTGCCGTTGTTCTTCCTGTTCTTCGGCGTGTTCGCATTGCTGCTCCCGGCGATCACGGTGAAGCGCGCGTTCGCGACGGATCGGTTTCTGTCGGAACCGATTACGGGAGAGGCCGACGAGCAGAGCGTCCGCATGGAACAGCTGCACGGGAGGACCGATTTGCCGTGGGCGATGATGCACAAGGTCATGATGACGCCGAAGCTGGTTACGTTGTATCAGTCAGCCCACATCATGCGGATTTTTCCGCGGGAGTTCTTCGCGGATGAAGAGTCGTGGGAGGGCGTCCGTCGACTCGCTTCCGCGGCGCCAACGGCCGCCAAAGCCTCTCCACGGCTGCTTCGCACCTTCCTGCTGTGGATCGCGATCATCATCGCGGTGTTCCTGCTGTGGAGTCTCTACCAGCGCACGTAGTCTCGCGCGCGAGAAGTGAACCTCCGCGGTCTCCGCGTCTCCGCGTGAAACCGTCTCCCCTTACAATACCCACCAAAATTTGAATACCTGAGGAGGCTTCCATGAAAAGTCTGGCTGTGATTCTCATCCTCGCTGCTCCCGTCGCGTTTGCGGCGGAGGTGAAGGAAACCGTCCATGTCGTCATCACCGGTGGGAAACATGCGGGGACGTATGACGGGAGTACTGATCGCGGCGGCTGTTCGGCGGGGATGACCGGGAAGGGATCGTTCGGGAATCAGTATTCGCTGCCGAAGGAGAACGATCCGAAGGTGTTGAACAGCGTCCAGATCATCGTGCCGGACGCGAAGGCCGCGGCGTCGGGGACGCATAACTTCACTCTCAAAGTCGCCTTCGGACGGATCTTCAAGCGCGACGCCGAGTACAACGTGGAAACGGAGAAGAAGAGCGGGACGGGGACCATCACCGTGCACGACAAAGGCTCGACGGCGACGATCTCGTTCGATGCGAAGACGGCGGACGGCGTGCATCTCGTCGGGACGGTCGACTGCAAGAGCGTGACTCGGGCGCAGTAGGTCGTCGTCGTCACCAATCCTGCGCGCAGACGCAGGATCTCCGGTGGCATCTCGTGGGCTGCGCTTTTGGCAAGGGCCGCGCGGTATCACCGGAGATCCTGCGTCTGCGCGCAGGATGAACTTCGAAAACGCTAGCTCGCGCTCTTGTACGCGGCGGCGTAGCGCTTCGACGCGGCGGGATCGGAGCTGACTTTTCGGATGGCGGCTTCGAATGTTGCCTGCGTCAGGCCCTGATCGGCGAGGAGTTTGTCGGCATTGCCGGGCTGCTTGTTGATCAGTGCACCGAGCTGGCCGAGTTGTTCGGGCGTCAATGTCGTGGCGTTCGACGTGGAGGCCGGTGCGTTCGAGGACGTCGTTGTCGCGCTTGTGGTGCTGGCCGTCTGATCGGTCTTGTTGCCGCCGCAGGCGATGAGTGAGGCGCAGAGAGCGATTCCGAGGAGTGATCGTTTCATTGGGCTAATCCTTTCCGTGGCCTTTGCCGCCTTTGTCTTTTTCCTTGTCCTTCTGCTGGCCGGGAGGGCCCTGGCCGCCCGGACCTTTTCCGTGGCCGTGTCCGTTCTCTTGTGGCGGCGGAGCGACGACGACCGGCGCTGGCGGTACCGCGGACGCCATCGGTGGGGGCGCGATGACTACGGGCTGCGGTTGTTGCTGCACCACCACGCGCTGCCGTCCCTTGCCGTGTCCCTGATCGTGCGCTTGTTCCTCCATCCGGCGCGCTTCCTTCTTCGCCTGGCCCGGCGGGATCTGTACGATCTGCGGACTCTGAATCACAACCGGCTGCGGCGCAGAACGAACGACAACTGGCGGCGGAGGTTGACGGCGAAACCGTTGCTGCGGCTGCTGCTGCACATCGACGGGCTGCGGCGGCGGAACGTAGACCGGCTGCTGAATTACAGGCTGCGGAATGAACGCCGGCTGTTGTGCGAAGCCGGGATTCACGCGCGCTCGCGCATAGCGCGTACGAACGGTCTGCGGGATGTATTGATCAGCGAGAACGTACGACGGCGAGTACGCCGCACGCGGCGCCGCGTACGCGGGCAACTGAGGATGGATGACATCGAAGAGCCGGCGTCCGGTAATGCCGTTCCCGATCTGCGCGTCGAGGAACGGAACGAAGTCGGGGCGATCGACGATCACCTGCGGCGCGTAGCGGACGGTGTCGACGAACTGCTCCGGCGGAAGGTAGCCGCGGTTGAGAGTGCCGCAGAATCGCGCCAGGCGGTCCTGCGGAACGCCGTAATCGCTGACGTTGGCAACCGCCAGCGGCATCTCGACGAGGTAGAGAATCGTGCGGCGGTCATACCGCGGCGCGCTGTCGTAACGCGTGTCATAAGCCGTCGTACGCGTTGTAGTTCTGTAGGAGTCAAAGCGCGGGATGTAGTTGTCGCTGAGCACCCAGGCCGGCGTGGCGTTGCCGCGGCGGACGTCGTATCCATAACCTCGCACGCGTTGCTCGATCACGGTCACCAACGCGTCGCCGACGACGCCTTGCGAGATCTCCGAATCGACGAACGGAAAAAAGTCGGGCTGCTGGACAGCGACCGGCGCGTAGCGAACCGCCTCGACGAACAGCGGCGGCGGAACGTCAGCGTCATTGAGACGGGATGCGAAGCGTCCGAGCTGGTCCGGCGGAACGCGGCCGGTCCGGGCGCAGGCATCGACGGCAAGCGGCATGGCGCAAAGCGAACGGAGTCCGCTGGTGTCGAGCGCCTGCGCATGCGACGGCACGAGCGCGAGCACGATGAGGATCGGAAGAAGTCGTTTCATGAGGTCACCACCGGCTTCATCGAGTGCAAGGTAGAAGCCGTGACAAGGGAGTTACCGGTCTGAGCAGCGGGTGGCCCTGTACAATCCGCGGACGGAGGTATGGCATGCGTCGGCTCTCTATCGTTGCTCTCCTTCTTCTCGTTGCCATGGTTGCGAACGCGCAGCCCTATCACTCCGGCGGCGACGTCAAAGCGCCAGTGGCGATCCACCGCGTGGAACCGCTCTATCCGGACGAAGCGCGGCAAGCAGGCATCAGCGGGATCGTGATTCTCGAGACCCTGGTCGATCGCAACGGCGTCGTGAAAGACGTCCGCGTTCTCAAACCGCTGCCGTTCGGGCTGTCCGAAGCCGCCGTCGATGCTGTAAGACAGTGGAGATTCAAACCGGGAACGAAGAACGGCGAGCCGGTCGACGTCATCTCCAACCTCACCATCAACTTCATGCTCCACTCCGACGACGCCCCGCTGCGCGTGGGAGGGGACGTCCGAGCGCCTGTGGTAGTCCAAAAGGTCGAGGCCTCGTACACCGAGGAGGCGCGGAACGCGCGGATCAACGGCATCGTCATCCTCGAGGTGGTCATCGGGCGCGACGGTCTCGTGAAGAAAGCATCCATTCTCAAGCCGCTGCCCTTCGGCCTCGATCAGGCAGCCATTGACGCCGTGACGCAGTGGAAATTCAAGCCCGGCACGCTGAACGACAAACCGGTCGACGTCATCTTCAACATCGTCGTCAACTTCAAGCTCGACCAGAAAACGCCCGATTCCGAATCGAATTGACGGGGGTTCGCGCGGCCTTCAAATGCGTGCTCACGTTTCGTCCGTTACCTCGACGCGCGCCGCCGCGGCGGCGACGGCAGCGGCTTGGTCGACCAGATCTCGATCGAGTAGTCGGTGAGGAAGTAGAACGTGCCCGGCTGCGCGGCGATGGATCGGCCGGCGGCGGGCGAGGCGATCGACGGCGATCCGCCGAGGAATTGCGGCGAGAACTGGCGGCCGGTGAGGGCGATGCAGGAGCCATCCGCGCGGAGGTGCTGGTCGACGTACGTGAGGCCGCTCGTCGGATCGGTGACGTAGGAACCGAGCTGTTCGCCGGTTTTTGATAGGTCCGTGGGCGAATACGCGTAAAGCTTTTCGCCGAGGACGTAGATGGTGTTGTTGGCAAAGGCGATGGCGCGCGGCGGCTGGGAGCCTTCGGTGGCGTGGCTGACGAGGATCGCGGGATGCGCGGGATCGGTGATGTCGACGACGCGCACTTCGTTCGGAAGCTCGGTGAGGACGTAGGCGCGCGTACCGCTGGTGACGACGTCGCGGACCGTGCCGGTCATCGTGGCCGTCTGGGCGAACGCGGATTTCGGATCGAAGACGATCGTCTTCCCTTCGCAGCCACTGCTCTGGCAATTGATGGCGATCGAAGCCCAGGCCGCGCCGCCGGCGGAGGCGATCGACGGCGGGAGGTCGGAGGTCTGGTTGATCGTCGACGTCGCGAGCGCGTTTCCGTCGCGGCCGTACGACGTCACGGTGAGGTTGTTCTGGATGGTGAAGACGTTCGTGTCGCTGGCGGCGACGTCGACGATGAGCGGCGCGCGGATGCCGCCGGTGGATTGCATCGTATTCGTGAAGATGTCGACGTTGCGGCCATCGAAGAAGTAGAGCCGCTGGCTGCCGGCCACGAGCTTCTTGTAGTAGGCGTTCCCATTGGTGGCGAAGAGCAGCGACGGCATACGCGTCGTTGCGGTCAGTTGCACGGTAGTGACGCCATCTTCGGTGGCCAGGTCGGCGATGGTGCTGTTGGCGGCGATGTGCACGGCCGTGGGCGCGGCGGGAAGCGTGAACTGTTTCGTCAGCGTCTTCGTCTGCGTGTTCCAGACGATGAGCGAGGTGTCGGTCGATTCGAGGAGCGTCGTTCCGGTGAATGTGAGACTCAACGCGATGGCGCCGCTCGACTGCGGCAGGAGCGTCGTCGCCCCGGCTGCGAAATCGACGACGCTGACGCCGGTGAAGGTCGATACGGCCGCGGTCGCGCCGGACAGTGCGACGCCACCGGTGGCGAGGCCGGGGACGCTGATCGTGACCGGCGGGTTCGTGAAATCGCTCGAGGCAAAGTAGGAGAGCGTGGTGATTTTGTCGTCGCCTCGCAACTCCGCAAGAACGAACGCCGATCCCGATCGCGCGATGAACGACGGCTTGATGGTGGTCAGCGAAATCTGCTGCGCGGTGGGAGTGACCGGCGAGAGGTCGGCGGTCCAGAGCGTATTTCCGGCCGCTTCGTTGAGGACGAAGTAGCCGGTGGTGCCGGAGAGAACTGCCGAGGCGATCGGCGCGCGCAACGTCAGCGAGGAGACCAGCGTCGGCACTGCCGGCGTGAGCGCCCATAGCGATGCTTTCGCGCCGGTGGTGGTGAGGAGGAAGTTGTTGCCGCCGTCGCGGACGATGTCGATGCTGCTGTCCCACGAACGCGCCTGCGTCAGCGCGCCGCCCGACGATTGGTTGAACTCCGTGATGCCGCCGGACGCGCGTGAAACGTACACCATCGTCCCGAGTGAAAAGACCGAGGTCGTGGCGCCGCCGGCGTAGCTGCGCAACGGGAAGGGCGTGGTGAACGATGTCGTGTCGTAGGTCAGGAGGCCGAGGTCGCCGCCGGCGACGTAGAGACGGTTCGCGGCGGTGGCCATGCGGCCGATGCGGTTCACGCTGCCGCCGGTCGGGTTGAGCTGCACGCGCCACAACTCGACCGGCGCGGCAGCGGAGGAGAGATCGAACGCGCGCACTTGCCGGTCCGCGCCGGCGGCGAAGATCGCGCTGCTGTTGATGGCGGTGATGGCCGTACCGCCGAACGAATCGGTGGCCGCTTTCGCAGCGTTGCCGCCGCCGCTGTCGATGTTCGTGAAGATTTCGGTCTGCTGGCCGTCGGAGACGTACAAACGTCCGGCGTTCACCGCGACTGCATTCGCGCCGGGCAGCGAGGTCACCGTTCCGACTCCGTTTGGAATCGATGGGACGGCGATGTTGAACGACTCGACCGATGAGTCGCCGTCGGCCGCGAAGAGAATGGCGTTGCTGAGTGCGAGCGACTGCACGTTGGCGCGGCTGGTCACGAATACCGCGGGCGTCTTCGATGGATTGACGGGATCGAGCAGGTCCCACTGCGACATTCCGTTCGCCGTAGCGACGTAGAGATTGAGCGTGGTGAGGAGGAGATCGTTGATCGTGGCGCCAGCATCGACGCCGCGCACGAGCTGCAGCGCGCGTCCGTTCCTGCGCACGACGAATAACGTCGATCCGCTACCGGCGTACGCGATGCCGTTCGCGGCGCGAACGGTGCGCGTGATCCCCGGCAGCGGCAGAGTCGCGATGAGCACAGGCGGATCGACGCTGCGGTCGTACAGCGAGACGCCGTACGAGGTCGCTGTCCAGAGATCGTTGCCGTCGATAGCGACGTCGAGATACGACGCGCGAAACGGCACGCTGGCAACCTGCGTCAGGTTGCACTGCGGAAAAGCAACGACAGGAATGAGGAGAAGTGAGACCGCAACCGCCACACGCCCGAGCATTGAGGAGAGTTTAACGTAGGGGCCGGTGTGGCACAGACCCGAAACCGGCAGTTGCCTGAGAATGGGGGTCGGGTGCTTAGCCACTCGCATTCAACTGCGGCGCAGCGAGGTAAGTCGCTGAATTCGCACGCA
>JAXDIO010000381.1:0-5741 GCA_034663965.1 Thermoanaerobaculia bacterium
TGCGGCTATACGGCGACTTGCCGGCGCCGGAGAGCTTTTCGCTTTCCGTCTCCGAATTGAGGCCCTTGGCCCGATAGAACTCGTAGGCACTTCCTTCGAGGTCATTCGTGCCGGTCTTGGTGACGACGGTCAATACGCCGCCGGTGGTGCGGCCATATTCGGCCTTGTATTGCTGCGTCTGAATGTTGAATTCCTGGACGGCGTCGATATTGAAGTTCTGTAATGCGCCGCCGATGGTGTCGTCCGTGTTGTCGCCGCCGTCGACGAGGAAATTGACGTTCCGTCCGCTGCCGCCGTTGAGGGCGATCGTGAGCTGGCCGGGTTTGGTCGGGTCGCTGTTCACGGAGAGCGTCGTTCCCGGCGCGAGCGAGCCGAGGTTCGCGAACTGGCGGCCGTTCAGCGGCAGGTTGGCGATCTCACGCTGGCTGACCACGGTGCCGATGGCCGGTGTCGTCTCGATCAGCGGCGACGCGGCGGTGACTGTGATCTGCTCCTTCACGCTGGCCTGCTTCAGCGTGACGTTGAGCGTGCGGTCCGTCGAAACGTTGACTTCGACGTTGCGCGTTGCCACGGAGCCGAAGCCCGCGAGATCGGCGAGGACCTCGTACGTGCCGACCGGCAGCGACTGGAATCGATACGTTCCGTCCGTCTCCGTGATCACCGTGCGATTGAAGCCGGTGCTGGAGTTCGTCGCCGTGACGGTGACGCCGGGAAGCGCCGCACCGGTGTTGTCAGAGACCCGGCCGGAGAGTGATCCCGCGTTGGTCTGTGCGAAAAGCAGGTTGGGGAGGAGAAGGATGAGGAAACCGACCAGGAGCAGGGAACGAGAGCGCACGATGTACCTCCTGTAAAAGC
Organism: Thermoanaerobaculia bacterium; assembly: GCA_034663965.1. GTDB lineage: Bacteria > Acidobacteriota > Thermoanaerobaculia > Gp7-AA8 > Gp7-AA8 > JADGNZ01. The sequence continues at coordinate 856 of JAXDIO010000381.1, forward strand.
GATTTGAATTTGCGCGAGGATACCCCAAAGAGATTAACGACGGAACTGCGTCGGCAAGCGGCCCAGGAACGTGCGCGCGGCGTTGCGCTCCGAATCGTACTGGCGGCCAGCGGGCAATCGCGCCAGGAGCCGCTGCAACTCGGCAGCGGCCGCGGCGGAGTCTCCCGACATCTGCAACGCAACGGCGCGATTGAGCTGCGCTTCGTAGTAGGCGGGCGCGACCTGCAGCGCTCTGTCGAAATACGGAAGGGCATCGCGAGCGTGGCCGTCGCTCACGAGCATCGCGCCGAGTCCGTTCAGCGGATCGGCGTAGCGCGGTGCGAGCTCGATCGATTTCTGATACGCGCCTGCCGCCTCGTCGTGACGGTTCATCGCGGCAAGCACGTTGCCGAGGTTGTTGTACGCGCGTGCGTTGCGGGGATCGGCACCAATCGTGGCGCGGAACTCTTTCTCCGCCTCGGCGAGATTGCCCGCTTCCGCGAACGCCGTTCCGCGGATGTTGTGAATCTCCGGCCGGTTCGGATCCCGCCTCGCGGCCTCGGCAAGTGCGATCGCGCCCTCGCGCGCGTTGCCATTTTCCTGGAGCGCGACCGCGAGGTTGTACCAGGCGTCTTCGTCGTTTGGCGCGAGCGCGACGGCCTGCCGGTACAGCGCAATCGCGCGGGCCACATCGCCGCTTTGCCGAAGCGCGCGGGCGAGCGTTTCGCGAAACACGTGGTTGGCGGGATCGTCGCGGACGAGTTGCTCGAGCGATGCGGCGGCGTCGCGCGCGTGGCCGGCGTTGAGCATCGCCGTCGCTTCTTCGAACGCGCGGAAAAGAGGCGCGACGGTTTTCGGATCGCGCTTCGTGTTGCCAGCCGATTGCGTCGGAGCGACGTAGCCGAGGCTGGCCAGCTTCGCGCGGGTTTCGGCGTCGACGGTTGAGGGTGATGACGCAACGGCGGTGGCGCGAAGTTGGTCGAGACGCGTGGTGAGGTCGCGATACGCGCGGCGCTGGTTGGTCAAGACGTTGACCATCTCGCTGGGATCGTGTTGCAGGTCGTAAAGCTCCGGCGCCGGCGCGGCGATCAACTTCGTAGACGCCAGGCGCATCGAAGACAGCTCGCTCCAGCCGAACGTGGCCGGATACTGCGTCTCCGCGTACATCGGTACCGATTGGGGCTCGCTTCCCTTACGGAGATATTCGGCAAGATCGCGTCCGTCGACGGCCGGGAACGCAACACCGGCCAGCGACGCAATGGTCGGCGCGAGATCGACGGTGCTCACGGGCGTCTTGATCACGCGCGACGCGAGCGATGGTGCGGCGATGATCATTGGCACATGCAGCGTCGGTTCGTAGAGCAGCAGGCCGTGCGTCAACTCGCCGTGCTCGCCGAGCGCTTCGCCATGATCGCCAACGACCACGATGATGGTGTTCCGGCGATCGACTGCCGCGAGCAGCCGCGCGATCTGCGCGTCGACGTAGGCGACTTCGCCGTCATACGTCTGCGGATACGGCGGCGGCGGCGCGTATGGCGCGTGCGCATCGTAAAGGTGAACCCACGCGAAGAACGGCCGCGCATCGTTCTGCCGCAGCCACGCCAGCGCGCGGTCGATGACTTCGCCGCCGCGCCGCTCGGCGTCGAAGGTTCCGCTGCTGTCGGTCACGTTGCGGACGATCTCGTCGTCGTAGCGCTCGAAGCCGCGATCGAGTCCGAAGCGATGATCGAGGATGAACGATCCGACGAAGGCGCCGGTGCGGTAGCTGCTGCCGAACGCCGTCGCCAGCGTTTGGCGGGCCGCGGGAAACGCGCCGATGCCGTTGTTGCGCAGCCCGTGATGCAGCGGCAGGAGTCCGGACATTAATGATGCGTGCGCGGGGAGGGTGAGCGGCACCGGCGAATCGGCGGCATCGAAGCGGACGCCTTCCCGAGCCAGGCCGGCCAGCGCGGGAGTGTTCCTGCCGAGGCGATCGGCGCGGAACGTATCGACGGTGATCAGGAGGATGTTGAGCGGGCGGCGCGGTGTCTCGCGGCAGTTCGCAGCGATGAGAAGCGCGAGGATGACGATCGCTGCCGGCTTTCGAAACACAGCGTCATTCTGCATGAGGCGACTTGGCAATTGGGTGGGACACCAATCATTCGAATCGAAAATCCGAATTATTGAAGGAGTGACCGGTTGACGATCAAGGACAGACTTGCGCTAACCGCTTAAAAATACTAACCTCGCGCCGCCTTGGGGTCCAAGGCTTTCAGCGGCAGCGGGCATGCACGCCTTCTACGGTCAGCGGCCGGGAGGCAGGGCGACTCGCGGCCAGTAAGTATTTCAATCAGTCACCAGGAGGTACGCCAGCCTCAGAGTGAACAGTCAGGTCGACCACCGCAGTTAAACCGCAGTTCAGTGAATCGTTAGGAGAATGAACGCAATGCATTTACAAAAGTTTCGAGTAGCCACGCTGTTTGCGATGGTGCTCCTCGTCGCTGCCGGCACATTCGCGCAGACGGGTGATTCGGGCGCGATCGCGGGCGTCGTCAAACAGGCCGGAACGCCGCTTCCGGGTGTCACCGTTGAAGTCCGCTCGTCGGCGCTCCAGGGCGTCCGTAGCGCAACGACGGACGCAGGCGGCAATTTCCGCTTCACGCTGTTGCCCCCGGGCCAGTACACGGTGGTGGCATCCCTTTCCGGCTTCAACACCGTGACGCAGAATAACGTCGCCGTCTCTCTGAACAAGACGGTCACGCTCGAAGTCGGTCTCAGCCCGGCCGCTTCCGAACAGATCACCGTCACGGGCGCCGCTCCGGTCGTCGACGTCACGTCGAACATTTCCGGCGCGAACATCACCTCGGAGACGATGCACTCGCTACCCCTGGGCCGTAACTTCGTCGCCGCGGCGCAGGTCGCTCCCGGCACCTCGGTGGACGGTGCGGGCACGACGGTCTACGGATCGTCCGGTGGTGAGAACCAGTACATCATCGACGGCCTGAACGTGACCGGTGTTGAGAAAGGCCTGCAGGGCAAGCGTCTCAACCAGGACTTCATTCAGGAAGTCGATACGCTGACCGGCGGTCTTCCCGCCGAATACGGCCGTCTCACCGGTGGCGCCATCGTGGCCGTCACCAAAAGCGGTTCGAACGAGTTCCATGGCGACCTTTTCGGTTATGACAGCGGCGGCAGCTTCAACTCCGACCCGAACAAGCAGGTCGCACAGTTCCCGACCAGCTTCACCACGGTCGGCAGCATCGACAAACAGTTCGATTACGGCGTCGACGGCGGCGGCTACATCATGAAGGACCGCCTCTGGTTCTTCGGCGCTTACGACAAGGTCAGCGAGACCGACCTCAGCACGCGCATCAACACGCCGCTGATCGTCAACGGCTGCCCGTCGTGCACCATCCCCGTCGGCGGCAGCCAGTCGACGACGGTCAAGCGCGATCTCTACGCTGCCAAACTGAGCCTGGCTCTGACGTCCAGCCAGCTCTTCAACTTCTCGATCCTCGGCGACCCGTCATCCTTCTCGGGTGCCGTGCTTGCACTGGCGGGTCCGCCCAGCACGTGGCAGGGCGTACAGAAGGTCGGTGGTAACGACTTCGTCGGCCGTTACTCCGGCGTCTTCGGAACCAACTGGAACGTGAATGCCCAGCTCGGCCGCCACAAAGAGAAGAACATTCTCGCCGGCGCCGGTGCGAGTATCCCGCGCACGATCGACAACACGCAGAGCCCGGCCCAGAACACAGGCGGTTTCGGCTTCTACCAGACGCAGAACTTCAAGCGCGATACCGGCAAACTCGACATCAGCTCCTTCTGGGGCAACCACCAGATCAAGTTCGGTGGCGACGAAGAGAAGCTGCTCGCGCTCAACGCCAACCAGGAAAGCGGCGGCGACCGCATCCGCAAGCAGTGCAGTGTCACACCGGTCAACAACGTGTGCCCGGCTAGCGGTTTCGTCTATTACATCCATGAAGGCTACGTGAACACGCGTTCCTCCACGTTGGATCAGAACAATCCTGCGACGTTCTCATCCAACCTGCTCGACGCGCTCGTCTCCAGCCCGAAGACGGAAAACACCTCGCTGTACCTGCAGGACCAGTGGAAGGTCATGCCGAACCTGACCCTCAACCTCGGCGTCCGCTGGGAAGAGCAGAAGGTCGGCGGTCTCGATAACGCCTTCCACATCGACCTGAAGCACAACATCGCGCCGCGTCTCGGCATCATCTTCGATCCGGCCAACAACGGCCGCAGCAAGGTCTACGCGAACTTCGGCCGTTTCTACGAGTCGATTCCGATGGACATCAACCTGCGTACGTTCGGCGGCGAGCTCTCGCTGCAGGTCGCGAACCTCGACCCGACCCCGCGCAACTTCGTTCCAAACCCTGCGGCTCCGGCTCTCTCTGCGAAGGGTCAGTTCACCTTCCTGGGCAACACCGACGCCACTCCGGTCGACCCGAACCTCAAGGGTCAGTACATCGACGAGTTCCTCGTCGGCTACGACTACGAGATGGCATCCAACCTCGGCGTCGGCATCAAGGGCACATACCGTAATCTCGGCCGCGTGATCGAGGACATGCTTAACCCGGCCACCGGCGAATACTTCGTCGCCAACCCGGGCACCGGCATCGGCTCGACCACGGCCTTCATCAATTGGATTCCGGGCGATGCGCACGCAGCTGACTTCGTCGCTCCGACTCCGAAGGCGAAGCGGACGTACACCGGTGTCGAAATTCACGCCGAGAAGCGCTTCAGCAACAACTATCAGTTCTTCACCAGCTACGTGTGGTCGCGCCTGAAGGGCAACTACGACGGTACCTTCCAGAACTCGACCGGTCAGAACGATCCGAACATCAACTCCGCGTTCGATTACGCTGACTTCCTCGTCAACAACAACGGCCTGCTCAGCAGCGACCGTACGC
>JAXDIO010000384.1:0-6719 GCA_034663965.1 Thermoanaerobaculia bacterium
GCCAGGCGCAGCACCACCGTCTCACCGAGCCGCGCGTACGGCCGCAGCGGGATGTAGATCTTGCCCAGAGCCGTGATGTCAACCGCCATGAACGAGCGCGCATAAACGATCGATGATCCCTTCGTTAACGTCACCTCGAGGTGCGGCGCGCGGCCGAATGTGGCCTGCAGTTCCACCGGCACCTCGATCGCGTAAAACGGCTCTTCGTCGACGCGCACGTGGCGCTGCATGACGCGGCCGGGTTGAAGCACCATCGCGGCGATCTCCTTCACCGCCGGTTTTGTGCTCTTGAAAATCGTCCACTTCATCACGTCGATCGATCGCTGCTCGACGAAGTAGCGGACGCCGAGCATCGAGATGAGCGGATCGTCGAAGTTGAACTTGAGGCTGTTGAAGTTGATGACCGTCGATGTGGTGAGCGCCGCGCTCGGATCGATCCGTTCCAGCAGCCGGCGATAACTCCCCTCGGACGAAAAATGGCTGCGTACATCTTCGAGCCGGTACAACTCGGAACTGTTCGGCCAGAGGTAATCGAAGAATGGCGCGATCCGAAACGGCTTCGGCTGCGCCTGCAGAAACGCGATCGTTGCGCCCGCCGGCGGCGACGCCAGGCGCGGTTCGAGATACGGATAGAAGCGTCCGGCGAAGACCGCAAGATCGCCGGCCGCGGCGACGGCGAGAACGACCGCGATGCCGATTCGAAATCGGCCGCGCGAGAGAAACGCGGCGCCGGCGGCGGCAAGATACGCGACCGCGATCGGCATCATCATCTCGATGCGTGTCAGCGGCGAATACTTGAATCCGGGCAGACTGCCGACGACTTTCGCGATCACCGGCATTCCGAACATCGCCGCGAGCATGATCGCCAGCATCGCCAGCCAGAACCAACGCGAGCGCGCGCGGCGGTTCGTGAGCGCGAGAAAAATCAGCGGCAGCGAGACGATGCCGACGTAGACCGTCGCTTCGATGTAGTTGTTGAGATTTCCGAGCGCGCGGTCTCCGCGCCAGTCGCGCAGCGCGACGTTGCCGAGGTGATCGGGATTCACGAAAAGTGCGAAGTGGTGGAGTGGAAAGACGTGCTCCGCCGCCGAGCTCGCGCGCGTTTCGAGGTAGCCGCTGCGGCCAACGAGCTGCGCGAGAGGGATGAACGACGGCGCCGCGATCATGATGCCGAGGAGGGTCGCGAGGGCTGCGACCGTGATTGGTTTTAGCGGGAGTCGGGAGTCGGGAGTCGGGGGTCGGAGCGAAGCGGAAACATCGTCTTTTCTCCGACCCCCGACGCCCGACACCCGACTCCCGATCAGGAAAACAAAGTACACAACCGCCGCATACGCGCCGTACGCCATCGTCGCCGGAAACGCGGAGAGCGCGTAGCAGAGCGCGATGAGCCCGATCGCCCAGGCCGGCGTTCGCTTTCCGCGCGCGGTGCGTAGCGCGATCCAGAGAAGCGCCGGATAGAGCGGCGCGGCATTCGTGACGTGCCACCACCAGCGAACGGCGATCGGTCCCGCGGCGGCGAAGAGGATTGCGCCGACGGCCGCGCCGCGCTTTCCCAGTCGCTCCTCGCGAAGCCAGAGGTACGCGAGCCAGAACGCAATATTGAGTTTGAGAAGAATGATGCCGGTGTAAACCCACGGCAGCGGCAGCAGCAGCGCCGGGAAGAAACTGAACGGCGCGAGCAGCGTCGATCCGAATCCCGGCACGCCGGAGCCAATGAACGGATTCCAGTGAAACGCGCGCCAGTCGGTTTTGATCAGCGAGAGGACGGTGTAGTACGCCGTCGGCGGATCGTTGACGAGCGAGTTTTGCGCGCTGAGCTGCCGCACGCTTTTCCACGGCTCGAAGTTGAAGAAGACGTCGTTCGGCGACGCGATCCGCCCCATGAACAGCGTCGGAAAGAAAAAGACGAGGTGATAAACGGCGAGCGCGATGAGGGCGACGCGATGTTTTTTGATGAGGCGCACTGATTCTCGAAAGTCTATCCTGCGGAGCGCAGCGCACGTCAGGATCTCGGGCTAGCCCGCGCTGACCTGAGATTCATTGCTTGGCCGAGCGCTCGGGGTCGTGACATCGCGCTTCCGGTACTTGGTCAAGGATTCAAGGATCCCGCGGCGCCACCGGAGATCCTGACGTTCGCTGCGCTCCGCAGGATGGAGTTGAAGAAGAACCAATGAAACACCTCCTCATCGCCGCCGACGTCGACCAATCGCTCCGCACTAGCGCGCAGGAAGACGGCCGTTTCGAAATCGTCGACCATCCCGTGAAAACGGAGGACGAGCTGGAGTCGATCGTCGGCGACTGCGAAATTCTCGTCACTCGTTCCTACAACCGCGTTTCGAAGCGCGTCATCGATGCAGCGTCAAATCTTGAACTGATCGCGCAAGGGACAAGCGGTACCGACAACATCGATATGGAGGCGGCGCGTCGACGCGGCATCGCCGTCATCAACATGCCCGGCGAAAACGCGAACGCGGTCGCGGAGCTGGTGATCGGATTCATGATCGCGCTGACGCGAACTGTGCCGCAGTACGACCGCGAGATGCGCAACGGCGAGTGGACGCGCGACGGCTGCGCCTCACGTCACGAGCTTCGCCATCATCGCCTCGGCATCGTCGGACTCGGCCAGGTCGGAATGCGCGTCTCGCGTCTCGCCGCGACGTTCGGAATGCGCGTGAGCGCCTTCGATCCCTACATCACCGACGAAGATTTCGTGCAGCGCGGCGCAACGCGAGTGACATCGCTCGACGCACTTCTACGCGAAAGCGACATCCTCACGCTGCACGTTCCCTTCACGCCCGAAACGCGGACGATGATCGGCGCGCAGCAGATTGCGTCGCTCCCGTCCGGCGCGATCATCATCAACGCCGCTCGCGGCGAAGTACTCGACCTCGACGCCGCGTTCGACGCCCTACATCGCAACAACCTCGGCGGGCTGGCCATCGACGTCTACGATCCCGAGCCGCCTACACGCACCTGGCCCGACGACCCGCGCCTCATCCTCACGCCGCACGTCGCCGGCTGCACCACCGAGGCAAAGAGCGCCATCGGCGCGAAGCTGTACGAAAAGATCATCGCGTTCTACGGGTAAGATTCTGCATCCATGTTCTGCCCTGACTGCGAAAGCGAGTATCGCGACGGGATCGCCCGTTGCGCGGACTGCGACGTCGCGCTCGTGCCGGAGTTGCGCGATGAACCCGAGCACCTCGGCAATTTGATGGCGCTCGTCGAGGAGAAGTCGCCGGAGCTCGTGGCGGAGTTGCTGGACCGGTTGGAGAAAGCGGCGGTGCCGTACGTCATCGAAGCCGGGACGGCGGTGGCGATGCTGGGCAGCGAGGACATCGTCTTCGATGAGCCGCGGCCGTGGGAGGCACGCGTCTATGTCGCGGACGCCTTCGGCGACCGTGCGCTCGAGATCCTGCGCAAGGTCGATCAGGAATTCGGCCGGCGGCGCAACCTGCCGCTCTAGATCACCCACTCGCCGTCGCGCATCGTGCGCGTGACCAAGTTCACGCCGAAGTGGTAGACGAGGTGGAGGTAGTTCGGCGCGTCGAGGAGGACGAGATCGGCGCGTTTTCCGATCTCGATCGAGCCCGTCTCATGCGCGATCTGGAGCGACGCGGCGCCGTTGAGCGTGGCGGCGGCGAGCGATTCTTCGACGGTCATTTTCATCTGCAGCGTTGCCAGTTGCATCACCATCGGCATCGACTCGGTCATCGACGTTCCGGGATTGCAGTCGGTGGAGAGCGAGACGATGGCGCCGGCGTCGATGAGTTGGCGGGCGGGCGCGTAGCGGTCGGACATGAGGAAGAAGCTCGTGGCGGGAAGCAGATTCGCGACGGTTTTCGATGCCGCCAGCGCGGCGATGCCGGTGTCGGAGATCTGCATCAAGTGATCGGCGGATGCGCAGCCGAGGGAGGCGGCGAGGGCGGCGCCGCCGGTGTCGGAAAGCTCGTCGGCGTGCATGCGCGGGACGAGGCCGAGGGCGGCGCCGGCGCGCAGGACGGCATCGCCTTCTTCGTTGGTGAAGACGCCGCGCTCGACGAAGACGTCGCAGAAAATCGCGAGCTTCTCTTCGGCAACGGCAGGAAGAATCTCGCCGATGACGGTCGAGACATAGCCGCGGCGCGCCGACGCGCTGCTGCGGCCTTCGGGCGGAAAATCATGCGCGGCGAGGCAGGTCGCGATCAGGCGAACGGGAGACTGTTCGTTCGCATCGCGAATGGCGCGCAGCTGTTTCAGCTCGCCTTCGACCGACAATCCATATCCGCTTTTCGCCTCGGCGGTCGTCGTTCCGTAGCGCGCCATCGTGCGGGCGCGGGCGAGGATGTTGTCGACGAGTTCCTCCTGCGATGCGCGGCGGGTGGCGTGGACACTCGATGCGATTCCGCCGCCCGACGCCGCAATCTGCTCGTACGTTTCGCCCTGAAGCCGGCGATTGAACTCCGTCTCGCGATAACCGGCAAAGGGAAGATGCGTGTGCGAGTCGATGAAGCCGGGGACGGCGGTGGCGCCCCGCGCATCGAAGTCGGCGTCGATGGTTGAGCGAAGATCGGAGTCGAGGTCCGATTCGCGTCCGACAAATGCGAAACGGCCGTCGCGAACGACGATGACCGCGTTGTCGTAGACGGCCAGCTCGTGCATCGCGCGGCCGCGCAGGCCGGCACGGCCGTGCGGCGTGGCGATCTGTGACAGATTGTGAATGAGGAGAACGCGGGAGTCGGGTGTCGGGTGTCGGAAACCGGCCGAGGGACGAATTTCTGCTCCGACTCCCGACACCCGATCCCCTACTCCCGCGCGCGAAACATCGCTGTAATCGGCTGCTCGTTCGCTTCCTGCTCGGCGTCGAGCATCACGAGTTGCTGCATCGTGTCGAGCATCGACTGCAGCTTGTTGCGGTTGCCGCGGCGTTCGATCTTCAGATCCTGAATGGCGCGTTCGAGATCGCCGACGCGCGACATCGCCTGCGACGTCAGACGATCCGACAGCATCTCGGCGTCCTTCACGATCAGCTCCGCCTCTTTGTGCGCGTTCGCTTTCACATCCTCGGAGACTTTCTGCGCGGAGAGCAGCGTGTCTTTGAGGATTCGCTCGCGGGCGGTGTGCTCTTCGAGCTCGTCGCGGAGCATGGCGTTTTCGCGCGAGAGCCGGTCGACGTCCCGGACCAGCCGTTCGACCTCCTCGGCGATCAGGTGCAGGTACCCGCGAACTTCATCGACGTTGTAGCCCTTGAGCCCGCGCGCGAATGTCTGCTTCTGAATATCAAGCGGCGTAAGACCTTGCATGGACACCCTCCCATCACGTTCAACGGTGAGTATACCCGGTCAAATAAGTGTGGCTTTGTATGGTGTAACAGATAGATTGCTTCTCATTCAGGCGAGGAGCGGCAATGAAAAGATCGCGTTTGGCCCTGCTCACGGTTTTGGTTACGGTTTCTGCGTCGGGCGGAGTTGCCGACAACGACGCCACCTGCACGGATCTCTGCAAAGGCACGACATCAGTCCGAAGCCGTGACTCGAGGATCAGATGAAAACAATGAAATGCGTATCGTTTCTGCTACTGCTCATCGCCACGTCCGCGTTTGCCGCCTCTCCTTCGACGGTCAACAACGACGACTCCTGTGATGTAACCGTCGCTCCCGCGGCCACGCTGCTGCTGCCGTACTTTGAAGTGGATTTCACCAATCGTGTTCAGGACACGCTTTTCACGATCACGAACGTGACACGGCTGCCGCAGATCGCTCACGTCACTATTTGGACGGACTGGTCGTTTCCGCTCTTCAGCTTCAACATTTACCTGACCGGCTATGACGTGCAGGGCATCTCGATCAACCAGATTCTCAACGGCTTTGTCGGTCAGCCTCAAGGCACGGGCCCCACGACGTTTCAGTCGCCGCTCGGCTCGCTTTCCGCGGGGTTCACGGCCAACCCAAACTTCGCCGGTGGCGGTGCCTCGATCAACTGCTCGGGCCAGCCGGGACAGCTGCCTTCCATTCTCGTTGCGGCGGTCAGAACAGCGCTCAGCACTGGTATCTACAATCCGGGTGGTCCTGCCGTGTGCCCGAACGCAGTCGGCGGCGTTCACCCGAGCACCTTCGGACTCACCCCGAACGCGATCGGCTACATCACGATCGACGTCGTTTCGAACTGCACCAGCCGGCTTCCCACCGATCCGCTGTACTACACGAACGATCTTCTGTTCGACAACGTCCTGATCGGCGACTACCAGCAGCTTGGGCCGACTCCGAGCGGAACGACCGCTTCGTCGTTCGACGGCAGTGCCAATCCCATGGTTCACATCCGAGCCGTCCCCGAAGGCGGCGGCACCGGCTCGAAGCCGGCAACCGCGCTGCCATTCACCTTCTACGATCGCTACACGCCGGCGACGAGCCGGGAAAGCGATCGCAGGCAGCCATTGCCGTCCACATTCGCGGCGCGCTTTGTTCAAGGCGGTCCGGCAGTCTTCCGCACAAACCTCAATATCTGGCGCGAAGGATTTGGCAGCAGCTGCACCGATGCGCAAACGTCTTCGACGATGACCGTGGCGGACGTCGTGCGCTTCGATGAGCACGAAAATCCGTCCACGCTCGCAAGCTCGCCTCCGCGGTTGCCGGCAACGTCTTCGACCTCTTCGTCTGACTCCAGGTATCCGGCCACGCTCAGCTCCGACGCGGGCGGCTGGCTTTATCTCAATCTGAACAACGGCGGCAGCACGACCTACTC
>JAXDIO010000396.1:0-10250 GCA_034663965.1 Thermoanaerobaculia bacterium
GCGCCACCGAGCCGGTGGCGGTCCAGCCGGCGAGCCGCCGGCGCTACGGCGGATTACACTCGCTCGATGCTCCTGTCTGTCATCCTCTATGGCGGTTTGTTCGCCGCGATCGCCGGCGCGATCGCGATGCTCTGGCGCCGGACGAGGCGTCGTGCCGCGGCGATCGTTGCAACCGGCGTCGCGCTTGTTGTCATTGCGTGCGCGTGGCCGGCAACCGAGCAGCGCGCGACGATGAACGCGTCGAAGCTCGACGCGATCATGCCGCGCTGGCAATTCGTCGAACGTCATGAGATCCGGATCGCCGCGCCGCCAGAGCGGATCTACTCCGCCATCCGCAACGTGACGGCGAGCGAGATCCGCTTTTTTCTAATCCTCACATCGGTCCGCTGCATGGGGCGCTGCCGCGAAAAGGAGAGCATCCTCCACGCGCCCGCGGCGAAGCCGATCCTCGACGTCGCCGTCGGCAGCGGATTCCGAATGTTGGCTGACGACGCGCCGCGCGAGCTGGTCATCGGTACACGCGTCGCACCGCGGACGTTCGCGGTGATGAACTTTCGCGTGAATGGCGACGGCCTCGTGACCACGGAAACGCGCGTTTTCTCACAGACGGACGCAGCGCGCCGTCGCTTCGCGATCTACTGGCGCTTCATCCGCCCCGGCAGCGGCATCATCCGCCGCAGCTGGCTCGAAGCGATCAAACGCCGTGCGGAGGCAACGCCGTGACGGGGGAGATCGTCGATATCTGGATCAAGCGCGCGCATGGTGGCGTCATGGACCGGGTCCAGCAGGCCGACGCGATCGCCGGCCGCGGTCTGGCAGGCAACGCCGATCGTAGCCGGCGTCGCCAGATCACGATCATCGACGAAGCTGCGTGGCACGAAGCGGCTGCCGAAACAGGCCACGACGTCGACCCCTCGAAGCGCCGCGCGAACGTGATGCTGCGCGGCCTTCCGCTCCCTGACTCGCGAGGCAAACTCCTCCGACTCGGCGAGTGCCTCGTGCGCATCCTCGGCGAGACGCGGCCGTGTGAGCAGATGGAGGACGCGCAGGCGGGCCTTCGCGAGGCGCTCAGTCCCAACTGGCGCGCCGGAGTTTTCGGAGAGATCGTCGAGGGCGGGGCGATTCGTATTGGAGATCGTGCCGAATTCGTTTGAGCCCCGTGATGGTATCGTTCGCAAATGCCGCATCGCTATCCGCAGGAGGCCGTCCTGCGCGACGGCCGCAGAGTTCTGCTCCGTCCCTTCGCTGAGAAGGACGTTGACGCGTTGTTCGAGTTCTTCCAGCACCTTCCCGTCGCCTATCGCCGCTTCGCCTGGGATCCGATCGAGAATCGTTCGCTGATCGAGAGCTGGGGCCGTGACATCGATTACGCGAAGGTCTTTCCGCTGCTGGCGCTGGACGGCCACCGCATCGTCGCCGACGCGACGCTCCATCGCCGCCACGGCGGTCCGCTCCGGCTGACCGGCCGCCTCAAATGGATGATCGATCCCGCTTTCCGCGGCGTCGGCCTCGGCACGTTGCTGGTCAACCAATTCATCGGCATCGCCCGCGAAAAAGGCCTCCGCCACATCAACGCGATGCTGATCTCCGACCTCGAAGCCGACGCCGTCACCACACTCCAAAACCTCGGCTTCACCCCCTACGTGATGCCCGGCTACGGCGCCGATCCTGACGGCAACCCGCACGACATGACGAAGCTGATTCTGAAACTCTAATCTTCGCAGTCGCCCTCCGCCGCCCGCACAGACAGGAGTGTCTGTGCCACATTGATCTTCGGTTTCTGCTCAAATTCATCGAATTGGAAAGGGCGCGCGCGGCCGGTGTGGCACAGACACTCTTGTCTGTGCTTTTGCAAGATTAAGAACTCTTCCCCAACGCCTCGTGCAACATTCGCGACGGTGAGTCGAGAGCGACTTCGATGCCGAGGAATCGCAGCGCAAACGACAACGTCTCGCGAATGCGCTTCTCATCGAGCGACGGCAACGGCAAGGCGCCGTCGCGTTTGCCGAATTTGGAGCCGTCCGCATTCAGAACGAGCGGCAGGTGCGCGTACGAGGGAGTTGGCAATCCGAGAGCGCGCTGCAGCGCGATTTGACGCGCGGTCGATGTAAGAAGATCGGCGCCACGGACGACCTGCGTGACGTTTTGCGCCGCGTCATCAACGACCACCGCCAGTTGATACGCGTAAACGCCGTCAGCACGACGGACGACGAAGTCTCCGGTCTCCGCGGCGACGTCCTCTTCGACACGTCCGCGAAGCATGTCGTCGAAGCCGATGACTTCGTGCGACGTGCGGAAGCGGACGGCACGCGCAACGCGTCCAGCCGGCAATCCATCGCGGCAGGTGCCGGGATACACCGCTTCGCGTCCGAGCGGCGCCGAGGCGGTGCGCGCGAGGTCAGCGCGCGAGCAGCCGCAGTCGTAGACGAGATTCTTCGCGCGCAGTGTGGCCAGCGCGTCGTCATACAACGCGATCCGCTGCGATTGATGGACGACCTCGCCGTCCCACGTCAGTCCGTAACGCTCCAGCGCGCGAAGGATCTCGTCCGCTGATCCAGCCACGACGCGCGGCGTGTCGAGATCCTCCATCCGAACCAGCCAGCGGCCACCCTCGCGGCGCGCGAACAGCCACGATCCCACCGCCGCGACCAGACTGCCGAGGTGCAGCGGACCGGTGGGCGAGGGCGCGAAGCGGCCGGTGGGGAACATCGCGCGGATGGTAGCCTCTCCCAATGCACGGCGACGACGGGCTGCCTTCGCTCGATGCGCTCGGACGCGATCTGTTCGTGCTGCCGGTGTGGCGCCGCGTGCTCTCGCTATCGCTCCCCTTCGTGCTTTTGGCAGCCTTCTTTGTTCTCGGTGCGCGCGGTTTCTGGATCGCTGCGCTGGCGTGTCCGGTCATCCTCAGCTTCATCACGTATGGCTCGATCTCGCACGATCTCGTCCACCGCTCGCTGAAGTTGCCGCGATGGCTGAACGACGTGCTTCTCTGCGCCACCGAACTGATCGCCTTTCGCAGCGGACACGCGTACCGGTTCACGCATCTACACCACCACGCTCACTTCCCCGAAGATGACGACATTGAGGCGCGCTCTGCCCGGCTGTCGCTCGCCGGCACATTGCTCGACGGCGTCACGCTGCAGCCGCGTCTCTGGTTGTTCGCACTCCGAGCGGCGAAGCGGGAGCGGCGCTGGATCGTCGGCGAAGGCATTGCCGTCATCAGTCTCGCCTGCGCGTCGATTGCCATCATTCCGGCCACGCCGCTGCCTGCCATCTACGGCGCGCTGATGATTGCGGGGAGTTGGATCTTCCCGCTCATCACCGTCTACATTCCGCATAACGCTGCGGGCAAGACCGAATTGATGCGGACGAAGCTCTTTCGAGGCAAAGTGCTGTCGGTCATTGCGGCCGGGCATCTGTATCATCTGGAGCATCATCTCTATCCACAAGTTCCGCACCATCACTGGCCGCAGCTCGCGCACAGACTCGATGCTCACTTCGCGCGGCTCGGCATTCATCCGGTGACGCTTCTCTTCTGACATGGACGACGATCGCGGATTCTTCGAAACACTGATCGGCGACGGTCGCTCGCTGATCAAGTTGACGGCTCTGGCGTTGATCGGAGCCGGCGCCTTCGCGCTCTTTCAGGCTTCGACCGGCCAGTTCCTGCCGCAGGACACCGACTACCTCGGCATGACAGCCGCGCAACTCTGCGCGCTTCGCGGCTGCCGCATCGTGCACTTCATGGTTCACGACCGCGTCTCGTTCGGCGGCGTCCTGATGGCCATCGGAATCATGTATCTCTGGCTCGCCGAGTTTCCGTTGCGCCGCCGCGAGACGTGGGCGTGGTGGGCGCTGCTCATCAGCGGCAGCGCCGGTTTCCTGAGTTTCCTCGCGTACCTCGGCTATGGCTATCTCGATTCCTGGCACGGCGCGGCGACGCTTGTTCTCCTGCCGCTGTTCGCGGCTGGTCTGATACGCACGCGCACTCTGCGCATCGAACAGGTTTCGCGACCGGCGTTCGATGTTCATTCGCGAAATGGCGTCGGCCGAACCCTGCTGCTCATGGCGACGTTCGGCATCATCGCCGCCGGACTGACGATCATGACCGTCGGCATGACCTCGGTGTTCGTGCCGACGGACATCGTGTTCATGGGCATCACGCCGGCGGAACTGCGCCAGGTGAATCCGCACCTCGTGCCGCTCATCGCTCACGACCGCGCCGGCTTCGGCGGCGCGCTCGTCTCCTGCGGCCTGGCGATGTTCCTCGCCGTGCTCTTCGGAACGCCATCGCGCAATCTCTGGCAGGCGCTGGCCGCGGCGGGAGTGACGGGCTTTTGCGCCGCGATCGCGGTTCATCCCGTGATCGGCTACACCGACCTTTTCCACCTCGGCCCGGCGATTGCGGGTTGCATCGTGTTCTTCGCCGGCATCGCGATTACGGTGCCACGCCGGCTATAAAATTCACGTCATGAGCCAGCAGGAAGAAAACAAAGCGATCGTCATGAACTACGTCGATGCCTTCAATCGCGGCGATCTCGATGGACTGCGCGCCCTCTTCGCGGACGATGCCGAGATTCAGGGCGTGTTCGGCAAGGGGTTGATGGAGAAGATCACGCCGATCTGGCGTCAGCTCATCGCAGGCTACGGCGTGCAGTTCACTGTCGACGATGTTTGTGCCGAGGGCGATGTCGTGGCGGTGCGGTACACGAAGCGGGGAACGTTCCGCGCGCCGGCTTTCGGCAACGAGCCGACCGGCAAGTCGTACGAGCTCGTGGCCATGGAGTGGTTCGTGATCCGCGACGGAAAAATCCAGCGCCGCTGGGGCGCGCGCGACGCCGCCTCGCAGGCGCGTCAGCTCGGCATTCCGTTGCAGTAGCTATACGTGTTGTGACACCGACAACGTGTTGCCGTCGGGATCCTTGAACCACGCCACCTTCGCGCCGCCGGGCGCGGCCCAGATGCCGAAGGCGTCCTGTTCGAAGAAGCCGTAGCGTTCGAAGACGACGCCTTTTGCCGTCAGCTCCGCAACTTCTTTTTCGATCTCGGAAACTTCCCATCCGAGGATCGTGAAGACGGCCGGCTTGAAATCGGGCTGCACTTTGGCGACGCGAATCATGGTGCCGTTCGCGTCGAGCACCATGGCGAAGCCGTCGTTGTCGACGAAGCGGAGACCGAGTTTGTCGACGTAGAACGCGCGGGCTTTGTCGAAATCGAGCGTGGGGACGAAGGCGACGATCTTCTTATCGTTAATCATCAGCAGCACCCGCTTCCTGGCATATGCATGTGGTCCGGTCCGGCCGTGGCCGGGATGAATGCTACGCCTTCGCCGCGAATGGCGCGCAGCCATGCGCGCGCCGAGGCGGCCAGGATCACGATCACGCAGAGCATCAGGATCGACGTCAGCGTTGCGTCGAGGTAGCCGGTGAACGGGTCCTTGGCCATCATCTTCGGCCCGAGAAAGTTGTCGAAGATGGAGCGGTAGCCGGCGTAGAGAGTGGTTGAGGCGACGAAGGCCAGCGGGAACATCGTCGTCCACGCGTATTTCGCTTTGCCTGCGTTGAGGATCACCGTCGTTCCGACGCAGAGCGCCACCGCGGCCAGGAGCTGGTTGGCGATGCCGAACATCGGCCAGATCTGCGAAATCGATCCGTTGAGGATGAACCACGTCCAGCCGAAGACGACCAACGCTGTCGAGATGATCGTGCCGGGAATCCACGACGTGTTTTCGAACGGCTTCCAGGCGCGGCCGAGAAACTCCTGCACCATGAAGCGGGCCACGCGCGTGCCGGTGTCGATGGTGGTGAGGATGAACAGCGCCTCGAACATGATCGCGAAGTGGTACCAGTACGACATCAGTCCGCCGAGGAAGGGGATGCCGGAGAAAATCTGCGCGAAGCCGACTGCCAGCGACACCGCGCCGCCGGTGCGGCCGACCAGCGTTTCTCCGACGAGCGTCGAAAAGTGCTGCAGGTTGACTGTCGATAGTCCCAGTTTGGCGAAGACGGCGGGCGGAACGTTGATGGCGTAGTAGTCGCCGGGATGCAGCGCGCAGACGGCGATGAGCGCCACGCATCCGACCAGGCCTTCGCAGAGCATCGCTCCGTAGCCGATCATCCGCGCGTCCGATTCCTTATCGAGCATCTTCGGCGTCGTCCCCGATCCGATCAGCGCGTGGAAACCGGAGATGGCCCCGCAGGCGATGGTGATGAAGACGAACGGAAAGAGCTTGCCGGGGATGATCGGCCCGCCACCGCCCGCGAACTGCGAAACGGCCGGCGCATAAATGTGCGGCGCGACGATCACCGTGCCGATGACGAGCGCGGCGATGGTGCCGAGTTTCATGTACGACGAGAGATAGTCGCGCGGGCAGAGCAGCATCCAGACCGGGAGAACCGAGGCGGTGAAGCCGTAGATGGCGATGGCGATGGTGATCTGCGGTTTCGACATCGTGAACAACGCTCCGAGCGCCGTGCCGGGAACGAAGCGTCCGGCCACGACCGCGGCCAGCACCATCAGCGCGCCCGCGATGGAACCGTTGCGGATTGCATAGGCCGCCTTCGACCGATGCAGGTACTGCCCGACCAGCAGCGCGATCGGAATCGTCAGAAAAATCGTGAACGTCCCCCACGGCGAATCGGCCAGCGCGTTGACGACGGCGATGCCGAGTCCGGCCAGCGCAATGACAATGATGAAGAGGATGGCGATCATGGCCGTGATCCCCGCCAGCGGCGAAATCTCCGTCCGCGCGATCTCCGCCAGCGACTTCCCATTCCTCCGCACCGACGCCGCCAGCGTGACGAAGTCATGCACCGCCCCGCCGAGTACGACGCCGAACGCAAGCCACAACAGTCCCGGCAGATATCCGAACTGCGCCGCCAGCACCGGCCCGATCAACGGCCCCGCGCCCGAGATAGCCGCGAAGTGATGCCCGAAGAGCACCCACTTGTTCGTCGGCACGTAGTTCTGGCCGTCGTTGAACCGATGCGCGGGAGTGACCCGGCTGTCGTCGAGCGCCATCACCTTCGCCGCAAGGAACGCGGAGTAGTAGCGGTACCCGATGGCCGTGACGGCGAGGAAGAAGAGGATCAGCGGGAGGGCGTTCATGCTTGGGGGATTCTAGAGGGGGACTGTCAGGGGTGGGTGGGGAATGTTTGGGTATTGAATTGGGGTGTGGAGAGCGTTGCACCATCGAGGGCGACCTGAAATGAGTGCTCCGCCACGCCCTTGCGAAGCGAGACGATTGCTGCGAGAAGGGACATGCCTAGCCGGCCGCTTCGCCAAAGGAGGTTTGGGAAACTCAGAGCATCGATCTCACCATGCACTGAGCCATCGCTCGCCTACGACCTGATGATACTGTCGTCAGGCAATTGAATAAAACCGAACAAGCCGGTATGGAACACCTCTTTTGAACCGATTTATATGCGATCGGTTCAACGCCTATGTTGTCGTGCGCTCAGGGAAGCGGAGCGGTGTGTATCGCTCCGCAATATCACACAAGCCATCAATGAAGTGTAGGTCATGAGTTATAAAGCCGTGCTCCATTAAACGCACGGGACTAGGAATAACGAAGACCATCGCATCGTCAATGAGCCAAAAATAAACCGGTGGCCGTTCACGCAATTCGTATTTTATTGCGCCACCGAAGGATCCCTGTAACGTTAAAGTATCCTCGTCCACGATCATCTGAAGAAACTCGTCCTGAGTCAAACTTGACAAGTCATCGGTGCCTTTGTGTACAGTAAGATACCTTTTGAAATCTTCGTGACGGTCGACTGTCATCTTCTCCCAAGAACCGGCCTTGGCGAACTGCTCACGCGTCACGCTCTTTCGCCTCGCCTCTGGTCCAAGGCAGGCGATTTCCACATGGACCTTGCGAGCGATCTTCTTTGCGATTGCCTGATGATAGGCCAGAAAAGAATCGGGATCAGAGAAGCTTCCATATGCCGGGAAATCACAACAGACGACAACCCGACGCTCAGCGCGCGCGACGAGCTGCGCAATCCGATTAAGGTAGTTCGGGAAGTTACCCAGTGGGTATGTCCGAATTGCTGAGCGGATTTCATCCATTTGACGGACTTGAGCGCCAAGATGGCTTTCGACTGTGCTCAGCTTTGTAGCTTGGGCTCCAAGTTGTGTCTCAACAACACTCAATTTGCTGGCCTGTTCGCCGAGTTCTGACTCTACCGTTCCCAACTTGTTCGTAATTTCTAAAAAGCGCCCCACTTGCGCATTCAGAGTTCGCTCATGTGCGACGGCGAGCAAGATCGCAGTTATTGTTAGCAAGCGTTCGAGGATATCGGCGGCTGGAGAGTGGATGACGACATTTACGGCATGCCAAAATTCGATCATATTTATAGGAGTGACTCATCCTCCTCTTTTCCTACCTCTGATTACGGAAACAAGATCGAAGGGGGAGGATTAACATCACCACGACCATGTTTACCCCACTCGGCCCGAGAAGCCGCATCCCCTTCCGCTACCTGCGCACACTCCAGCGCGATCCGATTCCGTTCTTCGCGCGGCTGGCGCGCGAGTACGGCGATGCATCGCAGTTTCACGTTGGCCCGCAGCAGATCTTTTTCTTCAATCATCCCGACCTGATTCGCGAACTGCTCGTTACGCAGCATCGGTCGTTTCACAAGAGTCGGGTGCTGCAGCGGTCGAAGATCATCTTTGGCGAAGGGCTTTTGACCTCGGAGGAGGAACTGCACAAAAGGCAGCGGCGGCTGGTGCAGCCGGCGTTTCATCGGGAGCGGATCGCGCGGTATGCCGAGGTCATGATCGAGCGGGCGGCGAGATTGTCATGGAACGACGATGAGGTGCTCGACGTCCATCAGGAGATGATGCGGCTCACGCTGTCGGTCGTCGCAAAGACCCTGTTCGATGCGGATGTGGACCAGGAGGCGGACGAGATCGGCGTTGCGCTCACGTCGCTGGTCGATCTCTTTCCGACGCTGATGAATCCGATCGCGAACCTGCTGCGGAAATTGCCGCTGCCGCAGACGATGCGCTTTCGTCGTTCGCTGGAGAGGCTCGATCGGACTGTCTACGGCATCATCGACGAGCGGCGGAAATCGGGTGAGGATCGCGGCGATCTGTTGTCGATGCTGCTGATGGCGGTCGATGAGGAGGGCGACGGCGGGGGCATGACCGACGAGCAGCTTCGCGATGAAGCGATGACGCTCTTCCTGGCCGGCCACGAGACGACCGCGAACGCCCTGGCGTGGACGTGGTACCTGCTGGCGCAGAATCCCGCGGCCGAGGAGATCATGGGCTATGAGCTCGAAGCCGTCCTCGGCGATCGCCTGCCGACGCCTGCGGACTACGCGCGGCTGCCATACACGGAGATGGTGGTAGCTGAGTCGATGCGGATGTTTCCGCCGGCGTGGGCGGTGAGCCGGCTGGCGATCGAGGACGCGATGATCGGCGAGTGGCTTGTGCCGCGTGGCGCGGTGGTCGTGGCAGCGCAGGCGGTGACGCATCGCGATCCGCGCTGGTGGCCTCTTCCCGATGAATTCGAGCCGTTCCGTTTTCACGCCGAGTTGAAGGCGTCCCGTCCGAAGCTGTCCTACTTCCCCTTTGGCGCCGGACCGCGCATCTGCATCGGCGAAGGATTCGCGTGGATGGAGGCGGTGTTGATCGTGGCCACGATCGCGCAGCGGTGGAAGTTGGAGCTGGTGTCGCGCGATGTGACGCCGCAGGCGTCGATCACGCTCCGGCCGAAGGGCGGGATTGAGATGAAGGTTAAGCAGCGGTAACGGATGGAACGCCAGCGTCTCGCCGGCTGGCTCGCAGGCGTCCCGCGCCTGCGTTCTGTAACGCTCGGCGTGATGAAACTTGCATCCGCGTTCACGTGGCGGCGAGACGCCGCCACGCCAGCCGGCGAGGACGCCAGCGTTCCAGCGCGCACGCGCGTAAACTTTCGCCCATGCCGAACATCCGCGACGCCTTTGCCGACTACGCCGCCTATCACCAGACCAAAGGCAACAAGTGGTTTCACCGCTTCGGCATCCCGCTGATTATGCTCACGCTCCTCGGCATGCTCGCGCGCGTGCGCATCGTGACGATCGACGGATTTCGCATCGACGCCGCAGTCGTACTCATCGCGATCGCGGTCATTTACTACCTCACCCTCGAGTGGCGGCTGGCCATCCCGATGCTGATCGTCTCGATCGCGTTCTATCTCATCGGCGCGTGGCTGCCGATGTCGGTCAACATCGCCCTCTTCATCCTCGGGTGGATTTTTC
>JAXDIO010000433.1:0-2985 GCA_034663965.1 Thermoanaerobaculia bacterium
AACACATTCGACACGCGTCGTATCCGGCGCCGCTCGCGTCGACGGCGCTCATGAAGACGACGCGCGTTTCGTCGGCGAAGCGTTTCGCGGCGGCGCAACTGGCGCGATGGAAACGCCTGGTCTTGCCAGAGGCGTTCGCAACCAGGATCTCCGCGTTCGAGGTGATCGCTTCGATGTTGTGCGTAATCTCGTCGGCGGCCGAGGAGATGTCGTCGATGACGAGATCCGTGACCGCTTCGTAGACGATGCCGGCGACGTCGATGGCCTCGGGAACGTCATCGCGCGCATGAAGCTGGTGCACGATCAACTCCGCCACGTCGATGCGAAGCGGCACGAGTTGCAACGTCGGGATCTCTTCTTCGACGAAGACATACTTCGCGTCGGTCCATGTCGATAGCTCGCGGATCTCGTCCTCGGCTTTCGCGCGCATGGCGTCGTGCAGTTGGTTCTCGGTCAGTGCGCCGAGGATGACCAGGATGCGGCCGAGCGCGAGTTGCGTTTCGCGCTGGATGTCGAGCGCCTTCTGCCGCTGCTCCTCGGTGATCATTCCGACGGCGATGAGCCGCTGCGCCAGGAAACGCGCCGGATCGTTCGACGAGCAGGAGATGATTTTCCCCTTGTCGATGAAAAGCTCTTTCTCGTGCTTCCCTTTGGCGAGGACCAGGCGGCCGGTGCGCTGGTTGGAGGCATGTTTCACGAGCAGTTCCGCGGGCGTGGCACTTCCGATCGGCTTCCACTTCCGCTGCGGCGGC
The DNA here is from genome assembly GCA_034663965.1 of Thermoanaerobaculia bacterium. GTDB lineage: Bacteria > Acidobacteriota > Thermoanaerobaculia > Gp7-AA8 > Gp7-AA8 > JADGNZ01. The sequence continues at coordinate 753 of JAXDIO010000433.1, forward strand.
ATCGAGGTCGACACGATCTCCGACTCGGCAGGCGCCTTCGGCGGCACGACTGCTTTCGCCACTCGTTCGTGAATCGCGCGCAACTCTTCCTCGGCGCGTTTGCGGCGATCGAGTTCTTTGCGCAGCGCGTCGGTCATGATCTTCAGCTCGTCCATGGTCTGCTCGCCATTGACGCGCAGCTCATCGATCGCCGATCGAAGCGCCTCTTCGGTCTGCTGCCGTTTCTGCAGCTCGGCGCGCAAGGCATCGAGCTGTTTCGTTTTTTCATGCGAATCAGCGGGAGCGTCCGGTGCCCGGATGATTTCGATGAAGCCTTTGATCGAACCGTTGATGCGCACCGGCGTGAGACTCGTGCGGACCCACAGATGCCGGCCGTCTTTCCCGACGCGCCAATCTTCGAGATCGATGCGTCCCGAGTCGCGCGCCTCCTGCAACTGCGCCGTCGACTTTCCGCCCCAGTGTTCGTGATCGCGATACAGCATCCGGCGCGGACGGCCGATCACTTCTTCGCGCGTGTAGCCGAGGATGCGTTCCGCGCCCGCGTTCCAACCGGCGATGAGACCGTTGTCGTCGGTGCGGATGATGGCAAAGTCGGTTAGCTGATCGACGACGGCGATCAGCAACTGCTCGCTGCTCTGCGCGGCGGGACGGACCTGACCCTGCACCGTGCGCGCGCGTTCGTCGACGATGTAGACGAGGAAGTGCGCGCCGTCATCGCTGCCGGCGATGGCGCAGAGCACTTCCACTTCGCGGTACTTCCCCTTCTTCTCGATGATCCGCTTCTCGATGCGATAGCCGCCTGCGTCGCCGCTGAGCATGCGGCGCATCAGCGTGGCCTCACGCCGCGCATCGTCGGGATGCGTGAGATCGGTGAACGTCAGGCGACTCAACTGCTCGCGCGAGTAGCCGGCGATTTCGCGGAAACGTTCGTTGAACTGCAGCCACGCGCCGTCGATCGACGCGAGCGCGATCCCAATCGGAGCGTGTTCAAACGCATCGCGCAACCGTGCCTCGCGCGGCGCGCCGGGCAACGGCGGCGCACCGGGCTTGCGCACGAGCGAGATCATTTGATCGACGATCGGCAGCTTCACCATAAATTGTGGAGGGAGTGATTGTAGTGGATTAGTCGACTAGTGATTAGTGGATTAGTAAATCAGTCGAACCGTGGTCAGCGGTCGCAGCCTTCCTAATCTACTAATCCACTAATCGACTAATCCACTGCGTTTCACCGCCGCATCTTCGTCAGCGTGCCGGCGCGAAAGACGTCCTGCCTCCGCTCGCGGCGGCCGACGAATACTTCCTCGAACGCCACCTGCAGAATCGCGGCGACCGGGATCGCCATCAGCGCACCGACGATGCCGAGGAGTGAAGCGCCGGCCATGAAGGCGATGAAGGCCGTCAGCGGCGAGATCGAAACTTTGCGCGACATCACCCGCGGCGCGATCACAAGGTTCTCCACCTTCTGCATCACCACCGCGATGATCAGCACGGACCAGAACTGCCAGCGCGAGTGCAGGATCGCAATTGCCAGCGCCGGCGTGAAACCGACGATCGGGCCGATCACCGGCACCATCTCGCCGAGCGTGGCCAAAAGCGCCAGCGGCAGCGCGTACGGAATGCGCAGCAGCAGCATAGCCACGAACATCACCACGCCCATGATTCCGGAGAGGATCAATTGCGCCGAGAGCCAGGAGCTCATGCGCCGCGCCATGCGGTTCATCGTGTCGCGCCGGTCGCCGCGAACGTTTTCCGGATAGAGCAAAAGAAACATGTTCCGCAGCCGGTGCGCGTCGATGAGCATGTAGACGACCATGAACAGCACGGCCACAAACGAGCCAATCACTGTCGCCGCGCCGCGCACGTAGCCGAAGACATGACCGCGCGGCAGCGTCACGCCGTCCTTCAGATAGACGCGGACGGCAGACATCGGGAAGTAGCGTTGGAGTGGCGTGAGGAGGTTGTGCTCGATCAACGCCGGAAGCTGCGCACGTAGCGCTGTCGTCTCGCCGATCAGCCGCGGCACCATCAGCACCGCCAGCAAAATCACCAGCAGAAGGAACGGAAAGTAAACGATGACCGCCGCCGCGCCGCGGCTGATGCTGCGGTGCAGCCGGTAACGGCCGAGGACGCGCACGCGATGCACGGCCGGGGAAATGCCCGCGGCCAGCACGGCGGCGATGAAGACGAGGATCAGCACCTCGCGCACCGCCCACAGCAGCAGGATCACGAGCGC
>JAXDIO010000438.1:0-11522 GCA_034663965.1 Thermoanaerobaculia bacterium
TGGCTGGCAGCGCCTTCGCGGGCGAAGAAGCCCGGATGGCGGGAAAGATCACCGACGCCGCCACCACCAAGCCGATTCCGAACGCCGTCATCATCATTGACGCGACTTCGGGCCACACCGTCCACAAGGAGTTCAAGGCAGACAAGGACGGCGGCTACAAATTTCTCATCCTTGACGGCACTCTCAACTACAAGTTCACCTACAAGGCCGACGGCTATGCGCCGGCCGAGTACACGATCAAACCGAAGCTCGGTGAGGTCACCACCAAGGACGTGGCTCTGGAGGCGGGTTCGGCCGCGCCGGCGGCTGCGGCCAATGCACCGATTGCTACAGCGAAACCGAATCCGGCCGTGCTTGCGTACAACGAAGGCGCGGCACTCGCGAACGACGGCAAACTTCCCGAAGCGATCGCCAAGTTTGAGGAAGCGGTCGCCGCGAAGCCTGACCTCACGGCGGGTTACGAAGCGCTCGCGAAGTTGTATCTCCGCACGAAGGATTACGACAAGGCTATCGACCGCGCCAACAAAACGCTGGAGGTCGACATCGACAACCAGAACATGTTCAGCGTCCTCGCGGACTCGTACACGGCCAAGGGGGACAAGGCGAAAGCTGCTCAGTACCGCAAGAAACTGCCGGCCGACGCGGTCGCGATGTTCAACGAAGCGGCCCGACTCATCAACGCAAGCAAGGATGGCGAAGCGGAGCCTCTCCTGAAGGGTGCGATCGCCGCGAACGACAAGTTTGCCCCGGCCTACTACGAGCTCGGCATGCTCTATGTAAGGACGCAGAAGAACGCCGACGCCAAGGTGAACCTCCAGAAGTACCTGGAGCTCGAACCAACCGGCAAGGACGCCGCCACGGCGAAAGAGATGCTGAATTACGTGAAGTGAAACAACTTCACCAATTCGATGTGACAACCTGACGGGGGGCGGAAACGCTCCCCGTTCTGTTTTTGGAAAAAACGATTTTGAAATGGGAGATCGATGTCATGCGTAACGCATTCACTCTTGCAGCTCTCCTGACCGCCGCAGCTTGCAGCAGCGGCTCCCAACTCTCGCAAAACGCCGCGCATATCCCGGAGCCGGAGATCACGGTCATCAGCCGCTCGGATCTGACGAATGTCCCGACGGTCGCCTCCGGTGTCGCAGCCAACTTCGAATTCCGAATCGTGAATCAGGCCGATATCCCGATCACGCTCAAGCGGATCGATCTCGACACGCTCGGCGGCGGAGGTATTGCCATCCAGGCCAAGAATCGGCCATTCAACATCGTCATCGAGCCGCACACGGCGCAATCCGCGAACTTCAATACCACGGCCTACATCAACGATCCGAGCAACTTCAACGGACGTTCGCCCATTCAGATCCGCGCAGTCGCGTTGTTCGACTCGTCCGCGGGGAGTCTGCAGAGAATCGTGCAGCAGCAGGTGCGTCCGGAAGGTTCCGACTAAGAGTCCGTGGGATGGTGGGGCAGCTCGCTCTCGAGCTGGAACTCCCACTTCGTGTCGTCGATCGGCTCGTTCGCGTAGATGTGGAAGACGCAACGGCCGGCGCCGGCCTGGAAGGTCTCGTCGCGTTCGACGCGTACGCCGAGGAGCCGCGTGAGCGCGTTGACCGACACACTGCAGAGCGCCGGGCGCCGCATCGCCGTGTTGAAGAACGGGCAATTGCGCTCGACGAGCAGGAATCCGTCGTCGACTTTCTCGCTGGTCATGTACGGATCGGCAGACGCGTAGAGACCCTTGAGCGCTTCGACTTTGTTTTCCAGCGGCATGCCCTGCAGGGTCTTGCCCTCAACCGCGACGCGATCGTCGCAAACGCGTTTCAGCACGCGCACCGCCGCGTCGGGCCCGAGCTCCTCGGCGACCGCATCGATGACGGCGACGTTGAGCAGGTCATAGCTCTTCGGAAAGAGATGGTCACCGGCCTCGGTGAGGTTGTAGCGCGTCGCCGGCCGTCCGGTGCGTCCGCGTTCGTCCCCGCGCGCCACGCGCGACTCGATCCATCCTTCGCGCTGAAGCTGCAGCAGTTGCTGTCGCACCGCTTCGCCCGTGAGCTGCAACTGGTAGGCGAGCTGCGCGATCGTGGATGGCCCCTGGCGCTTGAGCGCGAGGAGGATGGCGCGGCGACTGTCGGGAAGCTGGTCTACGGTGATGATGGCTTGGCTCCTGATGATGCGTGGAGGGGAAACATTGGAGTCCAATACTCCGATTGTCAAGAGGCTGCTTGCAAATGTTTGGTCGGATAGACTGCGCCGCACCATGCGCAAGGTCCTTTTCCTCCTCCTCACTGCCGCCGCGCTGCCGCTATTCGCCTCGGACAAAACATTCGACGCGACCTACGTCGCGACGATCAAAGACGTCCCGGCCGGCCTGAAACAGATGACGGTATGGATTCCGTTGCCGGTCAGCCGAGGCGGCCAGACAATCAGCGACGTACGCATCGATTCGCCTTTGAAATGGATGCAGACCTCGGAAGGCGCATTCGGCGACCGCTACGCGTACGCGAAAGTCTCCAATCCGCCGGCCGGCGATTTCATGGTCAAGGTGCACTTCCGCGGAACGCGCAATGAAGTGACGACGGCGAAGCTGGCGGAGACGCGCGCATCGAAAGCGGAGCTCGCACGCGCGTTGCGAGCGGACAAGCTCGTGACGATTTCGCCGCGCGTAAAAAAACTGGCGAACGAAGTCACCGCCGGAAAAACGACCACAGTCGATCAGGCGCACGCCATCTACGACTATCTGCTCGCGACGATGAAGTACGACAAGACCATCCCGGGCTGGGGCCACGGCGACACCGAGCGCGCTTGCGACATCAAGGCCGGCAACTGCACCGACTTCCATTCGCTCTTCATGTCGATGGCGCGAGCGAAAGGGATTCCGGCGCGTTTCGTCATCGGCTTCCCGATGGCTTCCGACCACGGCACAGTCACCGGCTACCACTGCTGGGCGGAGTTCTACGTGAACGGCAAGGGCTGGATTCCGGTCGATCCCTCGGAGGCCTCAAAGTCGGCCGATGCCACGCGCCGTGCCTACCTGTTCGGCAACCTCGATCCCGACCGCGTCCAGTTCACGATGGGCCGCGACCTCGTCCTGTCGCCGGCCACCGCCGAACCGCTCAACTACTTCATCTATCCCCACGCCGAGGCGGACGGAAAGGAAGTGGGGACGCCGGCCATCGCGCTCGAATACACGACCGTTCCGGCACCGCCGAAGACGGCATCCATCCGCAGATGACGCAGATGGCCGTCGATTAATCTGGGTCTAAATCTGCGTCATCTGCGGATGAAGATCCCGTCCGTAACGTTGCGTCGCCCATCCGACAATCGCGCCGACGATCGAGCCGGGCAGCATGATTTCGAAGTAGTAGCCGTGCTGCATGGCCGCCACGCCGTACGCCAGGATGGCGCCGACGAGCAAGCCGAAGGCGATTCCCCACGCCACCGACTGCACCTTGCGCGCGAACCATCCCGCGGCGATGCCGGCGATCATCCCTTTGACGGTAGAGCCGATCACGATGCCGATGATTCCGGCGCGCACGGCCGGCGTGAACCACGCCGTCGCGCCGTCGACTGCGCCAAGAATGGCGCCGAGCAGAAGCCCTACGAGAATCTTGTTCATGATGTTCCTCCGAAGAGCGTATTCAACGCTTGGCCCAAATCCTTTAACGATGGACCCACAAAATTACGATGATGCGCATGACCAGGTACGCGAGCACGATGGTAACAAGCGCGCGGTTGCGCGATACCCACCGCCCGACCCGTTCGAGGATGTTCTCGCGATACGCGATCACCGGCTGATCGTCGAGCCAGTTCGCGATGTCGTTCGCGAGCGCGCGTACGGACGCGTAGCGATCATCCTTCGCAGCCGCCGAGGCCTTCGCGCAGATTGCGGCGAGTGCACGCGGAAGGTTTGACGGCAGGATTGCCCGCAGCATCGCGCCGAGCGCGTAGACGTCGGCGGACGCATCGACGATCGTTCCCTGCTCCTGTTCCGGAGCCATGAAGCCGCGTGTGCCGGCGATCAGCGAATCGCTCGCGCCGGTCTCGCGCGCCACGCCCCAATCCATCACCAGCACTTCGCCGAAATCGCCGAGCATCACGTTTTCCGGCTTGAGATCGCAGTGAACGATGCCGTTGGCGTGCGCGAAGGAAACCGCCTCGCAGATGCGCAGAAAAACGCGCAGCAGTTCTTCGGTCGATGCATTCAATTCGTCGAGGCGCCGTCCCCGGACGAGTTTCATCGCATACCAGAGCCGCCCGTCCGGCAGCAGACCGGCGTCGTGCAGCGGAACGATGCCGGGATGTTCGAGTTTTGCGATCGTTCGGGCCTCGTCGCGCATATGCTCGACGGCGTGTCCCGAGGCCAGCTCGCTGGCCAGCACCTTGATCGCGACGCGGCGGCGCAGCTCGACGTCTTCGGCCTCGTAGACGACGCCCATCCCGCCGCGCGCGATCTCGCTGACGATGCGATAGCGCGTGTGGCTGAAATCCGGCAGCTCCGCGACCTCGCGCAAATGCGCGACGGCGTTGTCGGACAGCCACGTCACGCGTCGACTCCCAACAGCGAGCGCACCTCTGCCCGATACTCGCCCTCGGACGCGGTCGCCTCGCGCAGCACATCGAGAACGATTGCGCGAAAACGCCGGCGCATCGCGGCCAGTCCGTTCGTCACCGTCGTCTCGCTGATTCCGAAACGTTCAGCGGTTTCGCGATACGTGGCGCGATTTGCATCATCGAGGTCATACGTTTCGAAGAGCGCGAAACGTGTCGCATCGGCTTCCGCACGCAACCGCTCGACGGCAAGAGTGAAAACGCTCCGCGCCCATTCGCGCTGAAAGTAATCTTCGGGACTACCTCCGCGATCGTGTTCGCGCGCGATCTCCGTCTCCGCATTTTCGAAATCGAGCCGCGCGAGATCGCCGCCTCGCTTCTGCCGCGATGTTGCCTTCAACTCGTTCGCGACGAATCGATCGAAGAGCAATCGCAGAAACGTCCGGAAGCTCGCCTTCGCGGCGTCGTACGCAGCCAGCGATCCATCCTCGAAACACTTCGCCAGAAACGCCTGGGTCGAATCCTCGGCATCCGCAACCTCACGGCCGCGCGCGACCCGCAGGTATTTGTACAGCGGCCTCCAATAGAGCGCGACGAACGTATCGAACGCGCGCCGGCGCTGATCGTCGTCGTCGCTCGCCAGCGCGGCGATCACACTGCGGCGGGTCGTGGGGAACATGCGCGAGGCGATAGGTTAACTGACCGCTGCCAATCCATCGCGCAGGCCGCGCAGGTAGTGCTCGCGCATCAGCGTTTCGAAAACGCTGTTCGTGGCCAGGACGCGAAAGCGTTCACCGAGGCGCGCGCGGCGGCGGAGGTAAGCGAGGCGGCGTTCGTCGGCGAGCGTGCGCGTCTCCAGCTCGTGCACGCCGAGGAAGCCGGCCAGCTCGGGATGTTTGCGGTAGAAGATTGCGCCGGAACGGCCGACCGTGTACTGGCGCCGCGCGAACGAATCGATCGTCATCGGGTGATAGTGACGGGTGACTGCTTTCGCGTTGTAGCGAATTTTCAAGCCGAAGGAATCGAGGCGAAAGGCCAGCTCGGTATCCTCCCACGCCGCGGCCGGGAAGGTCGTATCGAACGGATCGATGCTGAGCAGCAGTCGATCGATGGAGATGTTCGAAGTGTAGAAAAAGTTGAACGGGACGATCTCGCCGTCGCGGATCAGCTTGTAGCCGAACTGCAGGCCGTAGTTGTTGATGTAATCCATGAACGCGGTGACGCGCTCGCCGGGCGGCCAGCCGGTGTAGCCGAGGCAGGCGGTGAGGCGATCGTCGTCAGCGTCGCGGTGGACGCGCGCGTGCTCGGCGAGGAATCGCGGCTCGGGGACGGTGTCATCGCCGATGAAGAGGATGTAGCGGCCGGACGCGAGCGAGACGCCGTGATTACGCGCGCGGCCAGGACCGGAATTCGTTTGCGAGCGAAACGTGATCGCGTAGTTTTTCGCACTGCGTCCGAGCATCACCGTTGACGTGTCGTCTCCGGAACCGTCGTCGATCACGATCACCTCGAACTCTGGCGCGCCGTCCTGCGCGTCGAGTGCATCGAGAACGCGCAGCAGCATCGGCAGGCGTTTGTAGGTCGGGATGACGACGGAAAAATACGGCTCGGACATGGGGCGGCGGATTGTAGCGTCAGCGCGGAACGAAGAGGAGCAGGTCCAAGCTGAAGGTGACGCGCATCGGTTCCACGCGTTCGATGTCGCGAGGGCGGTAAATGGAGAGCAGTACATCGTGGACAGCGTCGCGATCGAGATCAACGTTCGTCGTCGCGCGGCGTTGCTCGACGATCGTGAACTCGTTGGCGAACGTTTCGATCGTGCGCTGCACGCGATCGCGTCCGACGCCGCGCAGTTCGACGAGATCGTCCGGCGCTGGGATGGCCACGAGCAACCGGCCATCGTCACGAATTACGCGCCGGAACTCGCTGCTGTTCATGCGCGCGGTGATCGTCAAGACGCGCGTGAAGGTCGCGCCGGCGTACGGAACGAAGCGATCGGCGTTGGCGACGATCCACTCGCAATCGGGATAGCGCTTGGCCGCCGCTTCGATCGCAGGCAGCGAAATGTCGACGCCGTGTGCGTCGCAATCGAGCGAGCCGAGATAGAAGCCATCGCCGCAACCGGCATCGAGGACGACGTCGTCCGTCGTCACGTTTGCAATCGCCTTGATCGCATCCAGCAGCGGCGCAGTCACGCCGCGATCGTGCAGACGCCGCCGCGCCGCCACTGCCTCCGACGTGTCGCCAGGCTCTTTCGATCTCCGGTCCTGCGGCTGCAACAGGTTGATGTAGCCGCTGCGCGCGATGTCGAACGAATGTCCGCGCGGACAGATCACGCGCCGCTCCTCGCGCACGAGCGGCTGGTGACACGTGCGGACGGTGCAGAGGAGCATGAAGGTCGTAAAAGTCTATCCCGCGCGAAGACGCGGGATCTCCGGTTGCGCCGCGCTGTCTGCGCCTGTCGCGCTGATCGCGCGATTGCACCGGAGACCCTGCGTCTTCGCGCAGGGTAAACTGACCGGCAACCATGCACCGTTCCACGCGGCGCCTCCTCTGGCTCGTCGCGGGTCTGCTCCTGTTTCTGATCGCCTCGGCTTTGCTCTATCAGGCCGGCATGGCGCGGCTGGAAGGAAAGCCGCGCACGTTCTGGGACAGCTTCGAGTGGTCGGCCGAGACGCTGAGCACGACCGGCTATGGCGCCGACAGCCATTGGCGGCATCCGGCCATGGTGGTGCTCGTGGTCGTCGTGCAGTTCGCCGGCGTCTTTCTCGTCTTCCTGATCGTGCCGATTTTTCTGGTGCCGTTTCTCGAAGAACGATTCGAACGACGCGTGCCGCGCATCGCCCCGAAGATGGCCAATCACGTGATCGTCTATCGCTACGGACCGACGGTGGAGACGCTGCTGCAAAACCTGGCGGCGCACAGCGTTCCGTCGATCGTCGTCGAGACCGATGAAAGCGCGGCGCGTGCAGTGCTCGAACGCGGACTGCCGGCCGTTTTCAGCCGCGCTGAGGAGGATGCGCTTGATGTGTGCAGGCTGCCGTTTGCGCGTGCGCTCGTTGCGAACGGACGCGACGAAGAAAACGCGGCGCTGATTCTTCGCGCGAGGCAGATGGGGTTTCACGGCGAGATCTTCGCGTTCGTCGAAGAGCCGGCGCATCGGAAGCCGATGGAGCTTGCCGGTGCGACGGCTGCGTACACGCCGCGCCACATCGTCGCGGCGGCGCTGGCGGCGCACGCGAGCGACGTCATCAGCCCGCGCCTTCCGGGCGCTGAGACGCTGCCGCTCGAACGGCGCGAAATCCGCGTTGCCGCCGCCAGTCCGCTCGCCGGCCTCACTCTTGCCGCCTCGAACCTCGGCGCGGCCAGCGGCGCGATCGTGGTCGGCCAGTGGATGCGCAACCGCCTTCACGCGCGCTGCGATGCGTCCATGGTCATCGAGCCGGGTTCGATCCTGGAGATCGTCGGCGATGCCGCCTCGCTCGATCGCGCCGCGGCGATGATCAGCAGCAACTTTCTTCGCCGCAGCGGTCCGTATCTCATCGCCGGATTCGGCGAAGTCGGCCGCAAGGTGCATGAGCTGCTCACCGATGCCGGCGAGGAAGTACGCGTCGTCGAGCGGCAGTCCGCGCCGGGCGTCGACGTCGTCGGCAACGTGCTCGATTCCTCGGTACTGCAACGCGCGTCGCTGCACGAATGCCGTGCAGTCGTGCTGGCGCTGGACAGCGATGACGCGACGTTGTTTGCAACCGTCATCGCGCGCGACGCCGCACCCGACGTGCCGGTCATCGCACGCGTGAATCACTCGCGCAACATCGACAACATCTACCGCGCCGGCGCCGACTTCGCGCTCTCCATCAGCGACATCTCCGGCGAGATGCTCTCCTCGCGCCTCCTCGGCCGCGTGGCGCGCTCGCGCGACGAGCACCGCCGCGTGGAACGCTTCACGTTGCGTTCTCCTCGCGCGCTTCGCGAGCTCCGTTTGCGCGAACACGGCTGTTCGTTACTGGCGATCGAACGCGACGGCGCGTTCGTCCCTGCAACGGCGGACGCGGTCCTGCAAGCCGGCGATCAGCTCTACGTCTGCGGTGCCGCGGAGGTGGTACGGGGTGTGGAACTGTCATAAAGCGTTCGGAGCGCTGGCGTCTCGCCGGCTGGCTCGGCGGCGTCCTCGCCGCGAATGGGAGGCTTGCGACGATGTCGTGTTACCAGCGAATGTTGAGGGTTTGGCGGTTCGGCGGCGGGACGCCGCCGGTCCAGCCGGCGAGGACGCCAGCGCTCCCCTCGCTGCACTCGCTAAGCGGCCCGGACCTTGCTCTGAAAACCGCAGGAGGACGTGATGAACGTCAAATCCCCGACTCACAAGACCCTGAAGCGATTGATCCCGCCGCTGACGGTGTGGGCCATCGGCAAGATTCTCGAGACGCCGAGCGTCAAGGGCAGCGTGATGGAGTTGGATGGCATCGCGTACAAGAAGCGGCATGACGCGGCGAAGTCGATCAAACGCGGCGTGAAGAACGCGAGGTCGAATTCGTCCTGGCTCGCCGCCGGCGCCGCCGCGATCGTGATCGGCATCGGCCTGATGACGAAGGCGACGCGGAAGTGACTCCAGCTATCGCGTAAACAGCTTCTTCACCGATTTCACCACGACAATCGTCGCGCTGATCCCGCCAACGAGCGCGCCGATCAGCAGTCCGGCAACTCCGCCCGCAGCCATCTTCGCGATGCCTGCTCCGCCACCTTTCGACGGGGCGGTCTTGTAGACGACGACCGGCTTCGCGGCCGGCGCGGGTGTCTGCTCTTCTTTCTCCTTCACGGTCCGTTTCGCTTCGGTTTCCGATTTCAAGCTGCCGTGCGAGCGCGCGTAGACCTGCGTGAATTCAGCGCCGAAGAGGAGGATCTGCGCGGAGTAGTAGACCCAGAGCAGGACCAGGACGAGCGAGCCGGCCGCACCGAAGCTCGAGCCGACCGCGCTCTTGGCAAAGTAAATCCCGAGGGCGAACTTGCCGAGGACGAAAAGAAGCGACGTTAGCGATGCGCCGAGCCAGACGTCGCGCCATTCGATTTTCAGATCGGGAAGCAGCCGGAAAATGCCGGCCATCAGCACGGTGATGACCACGAACGAAAACGCCAGTTCGACGATGTGCCAGAGAGCTTCGCCGCCGGGAAGGTGATTGCCGGCGTACTTGCCCATCGCGGCGATCGCGGTGTCGATCACGAGCGAAACCAGGAGCAGGAATCCGAGGCCGAAGACCATGGCGAAGGAGAGGAAGCGGTCTTTGACCATTCCGATGACCCCGCGGCCTTCTTTCGGCTTCACATCCCAGATCGTGTTGAGCGCGTCTTTGAGCTGGCCGAAGACTCCCGAGGCGCCGAGGAGGAGCGTGACGACGCCGAGGACCGTGGCGATGGTGCCGCTCTTCGGCTTCGCGGCGTTCTTGACCATGTCCTGCACGCCCGCGGCGGTGTTCGCCCCGAGCACGCCGTGGAGTTGCTCGAAAATCTTGTTCTGCGCGGCGTCGTGTCCGAACGCGAGGCCCGCGATGGCGATGACGATCAGCAGCAGCGGCGCCAGCGAAAAGATCGTGTAGTAGGCGAGCGCCGCGCCGAGGCGCGGCACTTTGTCGGCGATGAATTCGCTGATGGTCTGTTTGAAAATGCCCAGATATTTCTTCATCTCTCGCTCCGCGAACAGCCTGTGCGGAGCAATGGATGTACCCGGTTTTACTTCGGCATGTCGGAGTTGAAGATGTCCTCGGCTGCCCACCACCGCCCGTTCGATTTTTTCCAGAGGACCACGTACTTGCCGGCGTCTTTGATGGCCTGCCCGCTCGCGGGCCGCAGCGAGAGATCGTAGCGCCCCGTCTCGACGGCGACGTCGCTGGAGGGCTGCGTCACGTTCGTGCTGGTGAGCGCGAGGTCGACGGAACCGGAGGCCAGAAAGCCGGTCCAGAACTGCTGGATGGCGTCGCGTCCACGCAACGCGGGCATGTTCGGAGCCATGACCACGGCATCCGGTGCGTAGAAGTTGGTGACCAACGTTTGGGCATTTCCGGAGCGCGCATTCGCGGCGAAATCGGCGTTGGCGCGGCGGATGGCGTTCTCGGCGTCGCCGGGCGAATAGTCCGACGAGATGCGTGGAGACGAGGAACAGGCGGTGAGAATTGCGGCAGCGGTTGCCAAAATGAATCGCTTCATGACTCCTCCTTCGATGGATTACGACGCCCAACGACGCATGGATGACTACAATAGCGCGATGCGCTCCCAACGTCCTGCTCTTGCGGCCGCTCTTTTCGCCGTCGTCATCGCCTGCCACAGTCCGACCTCGCCGACGGATGGCAAGAACGCGGGATCGGGAGGAACGTTAGAGCACGGCCGCCTTTCGGGCGTGGTCACGATCGGTCCGAATTGTCCGGGACCGCAGAACGACAGCAATCCGTGTCCGACGCAGCCGTCCGCGTATGCGGCGCGCAAGATCCAGGTGTGGGACGCGGCGAAGACCAATCTGCTCTTCACGGTCGATATCGATTCGCAGGGGAGCTACCTGATCGATCTGACGCCTGCGACGTACACGGTAGACCTGAAGGCGGCCGCGATGGACCACACGACGGATCTGCCAAAGGTGGTCGCCATTCACGCGAATACGGTCACCAAGGTGGACGTGAACATCGATACCGGCCTGCGATAGCGCGCGCACACCAAACACAAAAAGGCCGGCATTACGCCGGCCTTTTTTCGTTCGTGTGCGAGGCTGTTGGCTTGTACGCGGATGCCGGCAGGGCCTTGGGCAACCAACGCCGCCGGCCGTGCCGGCTAGGCCTTCAGGTGCTTGCTGACCAGAGCAGTCATCTCGAACATCGAGACCTGCTTCTTGCCGTTGAAGATCTTCAGCAGCTTGTCGTCTGCGTTGATCATCCGCTTGTTGGTCTGGTCCTGAAGGCCGTTGGCCTTGATGTAGTCCCATACCTTCT
>JAXDIO010000006.1:0-6080 GCA_034663965.1 Thermoanaerobaculia bacterium
TGCGAACGTCTTCACGACGTTCTCGATTTGTAGTGGATTCATGCCGCCAATGTAGGGCGCGCGCCGCGATTCGCCCCGTGTCGAAAGTCATGAAGGCGGGATGACAAATGTAAGGATAATCGGCACATGCGCTACGCATTGATGCTCGCTCTCATCGCTTCCGCCGCAATCGCGCAAGAACCTCAGAAAGTCGCCGCCGCACCGGTGGACAAGACGCTTCACAGCACCTTGCTGCTGCCGAAGGACACGACCAAGCCGATGCCGATCGTGCTCCTGATCTCCGGCTCAGGCCCTACCGACCGCAATGGCAATTCGCCGATGTTGAAGGGCAAGAACAATTCGCTTCTGATGCTGGCGGAGGGGCTGGCTTCGAACGGGATCGCCTCGCTGCGTTACGACAAACGCGGCGTCGGCGAGAGCGCCGGCGCGATGGTGGCGGAAGCCGATCTCCGTTTCGACACCTACGTCGATGACGCGCTGTCGTGGTGCGAACAGTTCCGCAAGGACAAGCGCTTCACCGCCGTCATCATCGCCGGCCACAGCGAAGGCTCGCTGATCGGAATGCTCGCGGCGAAACGCTGCAACGCGGATAGTTTCGTCTCCATCTCCGGTGCCGGACGCTCCGCCGCCGAAATCCTCCGAATGCAACTGGCCGGCAAACTTCCGCCCGAACTTGCGAGGCAGAGCGACGCGATCCTGAAGAATCTCGAAGCCGGCAAGACCACCGACAACACGCCACCCGAGCTCGCCGCGCTCTACCGCCCGAGCGTGCAGCCGTACATGATCTCCTGGTTCCGCTACGACCCCGCGAAGTGGATCGCCGCGCTGACCGTCCCGGTGCTCATCGTTCAGGGCACGACCGACCTGCAGGTCACCGTCGACGACGCCAAGCGCCTCGCCGCCGCGAACCCGAAAGCGAAGTTGCTCCTAATCGAGGGGATGAACCACGTGCTCAAGGAAGTCCCGGACGATCGCGACAAACAGATCGCGTCGTACAGCAACCCTGACCTGCGCCTCGCGCCGGAGTTTTTGGTGGGCGTCGTCGATTTTGTGCGGAAGGTGGGGAAGTAGGAGAATTGCGAACTATGGACAAAGCCGCGTCGCAAACGGAAATCGATGAAGCGTGGGAGCGATACTTCTCTCATCAACTGAGCGCAAGTGAAAAAGCCGAGGCACGCGCTCGGATGCTCGCCGATCTCCAGCAGGCGAAAGAAGAAGGTGTCTTTCGAAATCTGCGGAAACTTCGCGGAAAGATCAAATGGTCTATGACCTTGGACGAGCTGCGTAAGGACGATGATTGATCGCCGCCGATACCAGCTCAGTCAGGCGCTATTTCGATGGGAAGCCGGGATTCGACGTCAGTCGGGTGGCTCGCGCATTTCAAGACGATGTTCTGATTGTCGCACCCGTGGTCATCGCTGAGCTGTTAAGCGATCCCGCGCTTCCGCTCCACTATGCGGATCCGATTTTCCCAGATGCGGATGCTCGAGCTAAGACGCGGCTACTGGTGGCGCGCAGGCGAACTTCGTGCGAACACGCTTCGCGAAGGCTACAAAGCCAAACTCGCGGACGTTCTCATCGCCCAATCCTGCATCGATCATGACGTTGCCCTCATCACCTACGACGCCGACTTTCGCCACTTCACACGCGCTGGTTTGAAGCTCGCGTAGCGGCGCGTTTCTGCATCCAGACCATGATGCCGTAGAGGATCGCGACGGCGACGCCGAAGCCCACCAGCCACATCGACTTTGAGGAGAGCGCGTGGCGCAGGGCATCGGGGTCTTTCATCAGCGCGGGCTGATCGCCGAGAACCTTCATGCCGAACCAGGCCAGCGCGCCGTTGAAAAGGCCGGCGCCGAGAATCGTCATGAGGGAGAAGCGTGCGAACGGCATCCGGAAGAGGCCGGCGGGGATCGAGATCACGTGACGGATTCCCGGGAGCAGGCGCGCTACGAAGATTCCGCCGGAGCCGTAGGTTTCGAACCATCGATCAGCGGCTTCGATTTTCGATGGCGACATCAGCACGAATCGGCCGTAGCGGTTCACGAGCGGGCGTCCGAGTTTGTAGGCGATCCAGTAGCTGGCGGCGGAACCGGCCCACGATCCCGCGGTCGCGGCGACGATCACCAGCGCCAGGTTGAAGCGGCCCTGCGACGCCCAGTACGCGGCGGGGGGCAGGACGACTTCTGCCGGAATCGGCAGCGCTGTCGACTCGAAGGCCATCATCACGAAGATGCCGACGTAGCCCCAGTCGTTGATGAATTGCATCCAGGTCAGGAAAAAGTGGTGGAACCAGCTCATAGGGCGCGCAATCCTACTCGAAAGGCGGGTGTTACGATCCCCCGGTGCAGCCGAAACGCTACGACGTGATCATTCTCGGCGGCGCGTTCAGCGGCGCGTCGACGGCGATCCTGCTGCGCCGCGATCACCCGCAACTTCGCGTGCTCATCGTCGAGAAGGCTGAAGCGTTCGACGCGAAAGTCGGCGAGGCCACGACCGAGATGTCGGCCATGTTCCTGACGCGCAGGCTGGCCATGTGGCATCACCTCGAGTCCGAGCAGTTGCCGAAAGAGGGACTGCGCTACTGGTTCACGAACGACAAAGTGACCGGTCACGCCAATGCCACCGAGGGCGGCGGATACCTTCGCAGCGCCGTGCCGGCGTTTCAGTTGCGACGGGACGCTCTCGATGAGTATTTGTTGAAGACTGCTGTCGACGAAGGCGCGGAGTTGCTCCGTCCCGCGAAGGCGCGCGACGTTGAGCTGAACGACTTCGACAACAAGTTGACCATCGAGGTTGGGGACGAAGTCCGCGAGCTTCGATGCCGCTGGCTTCTCGACGCCACCGGACGCGTCAACTTCCTCGGCCGCCGCCTCAATCTCATCGAACGCAACGACGAGCATCCTGTCGCCGCGATCTGGTGCCGCTGGAACGGCGTGCGACATATCGACGACATCGCGGCGCGTTCCGGCGATCTCGCCGCGCGCAACATCAGTTCGCGCCGGCTGGCGACGAATCACTACACCGGATTCGGCTACTGGATCTGGGTCATCCCGCTCGGCAACGGCGAAACGTCGATCGGCGTCGTTTTCGACAAGCGACTCATCGATCTCCATCACAGCAAAGACCGTGCGGCCGATTTCATCGCGTTTCTGAACGCGATTCCGGCTCTGGCGGAGCTGCTCGACGGTGCCTCACCGCGCCTCGACGATCTTCGTTTCTACTCGCATCTTCCGTACGTTTCGAAGCAGTACATGGGCAACGGATGGGCGCTCCTCGGCGATGCGGCCGCGTTCCTCGATCCGTACTACTCGCCGGGACTCGATCACGCATCGTTCACCGCCGAGGCGACGGCGGAGATCGTGGGGGTGGATGCGAAAGGGGAGGATGTCGCAGCGCGCATCGTCGAGCACAACGAAGCGTTTGCACGCTCGTACGTTCGATTCTTCCGCTCGATTTACAAAGACAAGTACTACTACATGGGCGAGGCCGACCTGCTGACGGCGGCGATGATCCTCGATACGGCGCACTACTACATCTTCGTGGTCATCCCCGCGTATCGCTTCGCGAAAAAGTTTCTGTGGATGCCGGTGCTCGGGCCGAAGCCGGCGTTCTTCAGCTACCACTTCATCAAGTTCTACCATCGGCGTTTCAAAGCGATCGCGCTGGCGCGGCGCGCGGCGGGCGAGGCGGGCGCGCGCAACAACGGGCGACGCATCAAGGCGTACTTCAACCTCAACTTCTCTCCGGTGCACATGTTCCTGCGCGGCGTGAAGCTGTGGATGTTCGCCGAAGCGGACAACGTGCGGCTGCAGTTGCGGCGATTGTTTCGTCGTCGCGCCGCCGCAACGCCGTCGGCCGAGGGCGTCGAAGCACGCGGATGAGCCGGCGTGTGGCCATCGTGTTCGATCGCGAATTCGGCGATCGTCTACTGACGCTGGTGATGCGGACGCCGGTTTGGATCGTGGAAAGCAGCGCGAATCGGACGGCGGTAGCCGAGGCGATGAATCGCGCGACCGAATGGCCGCACATCAGCGTGACCGTGTTTCGTCCGACGGATGAACTGAAGCAGCTCCTGTCGCAGATCGGTCATCCGCAGCGGGTCGATGTGATTGGCCGGCAGCTCAGCGACGATGTTCGCGAAGCGATGCGCACTGGCGGCTTCACGAAGGTTGTCGAGACTTCGGATGGCTTTCGCGCTACGTGAAGCCGCCAAGTTCCGGCAACTGTTTCTACAGGCTTTCAAACCGGCTCTGCGATAAACCGATACCCCACCCACGGCTCCGTCACGATGTAGCGCGGCTCCGACGGATTCGGCTCGATCTTCTTTCGCAACGAGCTCATATGCACGCGCACAGTGTCGGCGCTGGTGCTTGGTGCGGTGCGCCAGACGCGGGCGATGAGCTGTTCGATGAACATCGGCTTGCCGGCGTTCGTCGCCAGCACTTCGAGGAGTGAAAACTCCGTCGGGGTGAGGCGCACTTCGCGGCCTCCCTGCACGACGTGGCGGCGATCGATTTCGATCGTGAGATCGGGGAAGGTGAGCGTGGTCGACGGCGGTGCGATGCGCCGCAGATGGGCACGCACGCGGGCCAGCAGTTCGTTCATCGAAAACGGCTTGGTCACGAAATCGTCCGCGCCGAGGTCGAGGGCGCGAACCTTGTCCGGATCGGCGCCGCGTACGGAGAGAACGATGATCGGCACGCGCGAGGTGGCGCGGATGCCGGCGATGAGCTCGAATCCATCGGAGCGTGGCATGGCCAGATCGGTCAGGACGAGATCCGGAATCTTCGATTGAAACGTGTTCATCCCCTCGGCGCCGTCGCTGGCCGTGGTCGTCGAGTAACCGGCGGCGCGCAGTTCCTTCGACAGCGAATCGCGGATGGCAGGATCGTCATCGACGATCAGGATGACGTTCGAGATCGTCATGCGCGTTCCTCCGCCGGCAGCGGCGCTGCGGCAAGATCGACGCGCGCGATCGTGCCGCCGCCCGGCCGCGGCGCGAGGCCGACACTGCCGCCGTTTGCAGCGGCCAGACCGCGCGCGATCTCGAGGCCGAGGCCGCGCTGAGCGAGATCGGTGGTCTCGGTGGCCACGTTACCGTCCGCGTCGACCACGCCAGGCGGCAGGCCAGGACCGCGGTCGAGGATCTCGATGCGCATCTTGTGGGAGTCGAACGGATGCTTGCGTGCCGCGAGCTCGATCGCCGCGTTCGGTGGCGAGACCCGATGTGCGTTCTCGACGAGGTTGACGAGGATCTCCAGCGCCAGCGACGGATCAACGTAGGCGTCGGGGCAATCCGGCTCGACGTGCACGGTGACCGGTCGCGCGCTGAAGACGATGGGGAGATTCTCGCGCGTGGCCCGAAAGAGATCGGCCGGCGGCGTCGGCTCGCGGTGCGGCTTTGCCTTTCCCGCTTCCAGCCGCGCCATGGCCAACAGGTTGTCGATCCGCCTCCGCAGCCGCGCGGTCTCCTCGGCGATGGCGGCGACGTCGTCGAGCAGCTCGCTGTCGGTTCCGGCGCGGCGCCGGATCGAGTCGGTCCGGATCGATACCGCCGTGATCGGCGTGGTCAGATCGTGCGAGATGGCCCGGAGCAGAGAGGTCTTCAACGCTTCGCTTTCGCGCAGCGCCTGGACGTGAGCGTTCTCTTCGATGAATCGCTCCCTCTCGACCGCCAGCGCGACGAGCCGCGACGCCGATACGAGGGCCTGCTGCGATGCCTCGGTGCCGCGCGCAACGAGCGCGCCGGTCGTCTTCCCTCCGACGATGAGCGGCAGATAGACGTCGCGCCCGAGCGGAGACGGAAACTCCAGCGGTTCTTTGTGCCGCCCGACGCCGGCGATCAGGTCTTCGATTTCCTCGGGCTTGTCGCCGCTCCATGAGATGACGTTCTGCCGGAACGGGCTGCCGTCGAAGAGAACGAGTCCCCCCGCGTGCGCGCCGAGGAGTAGCAGGGCACGTCCGGCCGCTTCGCCGAGCGCACCGACGCGGTTCGTGGCGGTGAAGAGGTCGATGCTCAATCCGTAAAGCGTCTCCAGCTCCATCCGCCGCCGCTCCGCCTTCTCCGCCTGCACGCG
>JAXDIO010000096.1:0-10412 GCA_034663965.1 Thermoanaerobaculia bacterium
TCGTACCACTTGTCCACTCGCAAGGCATCCTTCCACCCCGCGTCGGAGAGGTCGCCGTCGATGGTGATCGGACCGGTGGCCCGTTTGATGTCGAAGGTGATGGCCGGCTCGCGCGTCTGCGCATGCGTGGCAATGGGCAGGCAGAGAACGGCGATGAACAACATCAGACGACGCATTGTCTTCATGGCACGTTGAGACGTAGCGCCGCATCGAAAGTTAGGAAGTGAACGTTTCGTTCACGTCTTTGTTACGAAGGCTTTCGTAAGCGTGGCGCTGTGCTACGTTTCGCCGCCATGAAATCGATCGCAGCCGCCTTTCTTTTCACCGCGTCGCAGGTTCTCGCGCAACAGACCGCGCCCGCTGCGATCCCGAAGCCGATCGTCCTCCGCGCCGCGCGCCTTTTCGACGGCACCTCGGATTCGGTCATCCGCAACGGCGCGATCGTCGTGCAGGGCAACCGCATCGTCGCTGCCGGCGCGAACGTCGAGATCCCCGCGGATGCACAGGTCATCGACCTCGGCGACGCCACGCTCCTCCCCGGCCTGATCGATTCGCACGTTCATCTCACTGAAGAGAATGCGCAGAATTACTACCTCGCATACTTCCAAACGCTGATGCGCCACCCGGCCGAACAGGCCATCCTGGCGACGACGTTCGCGCGCAAGACCATCGATGCGGGCTTCACGACGGTTCGCAACGTCGGCGCGAGCGATTACGTGGACGTCGGACTGCGCAACGCCATCAACAACGGCTGGACGGTCGGTCCACGCATGCTCGTGGCCATTCACGCCATCGGCGCGACGGGCGGACACGGCGACAGCGATCCGATTCCGCCGTCGAAAGGCTTCCCATCCCTCGGTCCGATCGACGGCGTCTGCAACGGTCCCGCGGAATGCCGCGCCGCCGTCCGCTACCAGATCAAGTACGGGGCGGATGTCATCAAATTCATGCCCTCGGGCGGCGTGCTGTCGCTCTCCGATCCGGTCGACGCGCCGGAGCTGTCGCAGGACGAGATGAACGCGATCGTCGAGGAGTCGCACCACTGGGGCCGCAAAGTTGCCGCGCACTGCCACGGCGATGCGGCCGCGAAGATGGCGGTGATCGCCGGCGTCGATTCGATCGAGCACGGGTCGTTCATCAAGCCCGACACGCTGACGTCGATGCGCGACAAGGGCATCTACCTCGTGCCGACGCTGCTGGCCAGCGAATGGATCGGCGGACGTCTGGAAACCTTCCCGCTGCCGATCGCGAACAAGGCCCGCGCCGCAATCGCCGCGCGCAGCGAGATGTTCCGCAACGCGCTGAAGATCGGCGTGAAGATCGCGTTCGGTACGGATTCCGCCGTCTCCCCGCACGGCCTCAACGCCCGCGAGTTCGCGCTGATGACGGGACTGGGCATGTCGCCCGCCGCCGCGTTGCGATCTGCAACGACCGTCGCCGCCGCACTCCTCGGCGTCGATGATCGGGGAGTTCTCGCTGCCGGCAAGCTGGCCGATATCATCGCCGTTCCCGGCAATCCACTCGATGACATCAAGGCGATGGAGCGCGTGGCGTTCGTGATGAAGGATGGGGTGGTGGTGAAACGTTAGCGCGAACCTTGTAGCGGCCGCCACCGCGGCCGCGACTCCCACTCCGCATCCGAAACCCCGCGCCGAGCGCGGGGCTGGATTGTTCCGCACGCCTTCGCGCGCGCAACGGAACGCTGGCGTCTCGCCGGCTGGCTCGCAGGCGTCCCGCGCCTGCGTTCTGTGACGTCCAGCGTGATGCAACTTACATCCGCGTTCACCGCGGCGGCGAGATGCCGCCGGGCCAGCCGGCGGGACGCCAGCGTTCCATCCGCGAGCCGCGGCACTTCTCACGTACGGCTATCATTCCGCTCCCCATGCGCAAACGCGTCTACATCGCCTACACGGGCGGCACGATCGGGATGAAGCGGACACGCGCGGGTTACGTCCCCGCGTCCGGGTTTCTTCAGCAACAGATGGAGGCGATGCCGGAGCTCAAGCATCCGTCGATGCCGAGGTTCGATGTTCATGAATACGCGCCGCTGCTCGACTCGTCGAACATGACGCCGCGGGAGTGGGTGGCCATCGCGCGCGACATCGGCGATCACTATGACAAGTACGACGGCTTCGTCGTCCTGCACGGCACCGACACGATGGCGTACACCACGTCCGCGCTGCCATTCATGCTGAACGGACTTGGGAAGCCGGTCATCGTCACCGGGTCGCAGATCCCGTTGTGCGAAGTGCGCAACGATGGACGCGAGAACCTCATCACCTCGCTGCTCATCGCGGCGAACTACGACATCCCGGAGGTCTGCTTGTACTTCGGCGGGAAACTGCTGCGCGGCTGCCGGGCGGTGAAAGTCAGCGCGGATGGATTTGCAGCATTCGCATCGCCGAACGTGCCGCCGCTGGGGAACGTCGGCATCGACATCGAGATCAACTGGGACCTCGTGCGCAAGCCGCGGCCGCGGCAGAAGATGCGCGTCGAGGAGCTGGCATCGCCGGTCGTCAGCGCGCTGCGGCTCTTTCCGGGGATCTCGCCTGAGCTGATCGGCAACGTGCTTCGTCCGCCGCTGCAGGGACTCGTGCTCGAGGCGTATGGCGTCGGCAACGGACCGGACCAGGATCGCGCATTTCTCGACGTGCTGACCGAAGCGACGAATCGCGGCGTCGTCATCGTCGACTGCACGCAATGTCTCGAAGGAACCGTGGACCTCGGCGAGTACCTGGCCGGGTCGGCGCTCGCCGTCGCCGGCGTCGTCAGCGGCCGCGACATGACCGCCGAGGCCGCGCTCGCCAAGCTCTACTATCTTTTCAGCCGCGGCTACGGCGTGGACAAAGTGAAGCGCGAACTGCAAAGGAATTTGCGCGGAGAACTGACCGCTTCTTGAGGCTTATGAAAAACATCCGCACTCTCATCGTTGCGGCGTTGCTCCTGATCACGGTCAACGCCATTGCCGCTGATCCGACTCTTCCCGAGCTGTTCAAACGGGCCAAAGACAAATTCGCGAGTGCCGACTACAAAGGTTCGCTGGCCGACTTTGAGCTCCTCGACACCAACAGTGCCAAGCCCGGATTCGCGGCCGATCGCGCGAAGCTGTTGCCGGTCATCACGTTCTATCGCGGTGCGAACCTCGCGGCTCTCGGGCGGAAAGCGGAGGCCAAAGCGGCCTTCGTAACCTACTTCGGATTCGTGCCGAACGCCGCCATCGCCTCGCCGCCGTTCCCCAAGGCCACCGTCGATGTTTTCGAATTGGCGCGCAAGGAAGTGAGCTCGCAATCGACCACCGTCAGCGCAGCATTTGCGACCTTCGCAACGCCGGCGAACTGGTCGCTGGCGCCCGATGAACACTGGATCGAATCGCCCGTCCGCTATCTCCTCACGCCCGCGCAGAAGAAGGAGTACGCGACGTTTACGAGCGACGCCGAGCGCGCCTCGTTCATCGGAGCGTTCTGGAAACAGCTCGATCCGACTCCGACGACCGAGGTGAATGAGCTGCGCGACGAATTCGAGCGGCGCGTGGCGTTCGCCGATGCGTATTTTTCGAACCCCAAGCTGACTGGCCGCCTCACCGAGCGCGCCGCGGTCTTCACGTTTCTCGGACCGCCAACGTACGTCGGCGTGAAAGACCTTAGCAACCAGGATGACGCGGTCAACCAGCTCCGCGAAAATGGCCGGTTCGTCGTGGGCGGCGCCTCGCTGCAACAGCAGGGAGCAATCGGTCAGCGCGAGTCGTGGTACTACCGGCCGGGCCGCATTCCGGCGGGTGTTCCCTTCCCCGAGGTGCGCTTCGACTTCATCACCAAAGAAGGCTACGGCACGGCGGTGATGCAGAAGGATCCGCAGCCGATGCAGACCCTCGGCATCGCTGCCGAGTCGGTGCGCCGTACGCTGAAGCTGAACTGACGTTCTACGTTCCGTAGATACCGCGGATCGTCGCCTCTCTTGGCGACGGTCCGCGTGACGGTCCTGCAGCTTCGCTTCGCTACAATCGGCCGCACTTGGCCAAACGAACGGCAGCGGTCTTCTCGTGCACCGAATGCGGCAGCCAGTCGCCGAAATGGCTCGGCCGCTGCCCCGACTGCAACGCCTGGAACTCCTACGGCGAAGAGCAGACCGGGCCTGTGATGACGTCGTCCGGCGCGATGCCGATTGCGATCGGCGCGATCGACGGCGACACCGCCCACCGCATCTCCACCAACATCGCCGCGCTCGACCGCGTCCTCGGCGGCGGCCTCGTCACCGGCGCGGTGACGCTCGTCGGCGGCGAGCCGGGCATCGGCAAGTCGACGCTGCTGCTGCAGGCTGCCGAACAACTCGCGCGCGGCGGCGTCGTTCTCTACGTCTCCGGCGAAGAATCACCGCGCCAGATCGCCATCCGCGCCCGCCGCCTCGGCACGATGAACGAGAACATCCGCCTCTTCGCCGAAACGTCGGTCGAGCGGATCATCTCCGTCACCGAGTCGATGAAGCCGGTGGCGGTGATCGTGGACTCGATCCAGACGGTCCACACATCATCGAGCGCATCGACGCCCGGATCTGTCGGTCAGGTTCGCGATTCGGCCGGCCTGCTGATGACCGCGGCGAAGCGCCTCTCGATCCCGATCTTCCTCATCGGCCACATCACGAAAGAAGGGACGATCGCCGGGCCGAAGTCGCTGGAGCACATCGTCGACACGGTCCTCTACTTCGAGGGGGAGAAGTTTCAGAACTACCGCGTCGTCCGCGCCTACAAGAACCGCTTCGGACCCGCGAACGAGGTGGCAATCTTCGAGATGCACGACACCGGACTGCAGGAGGTCCCGAATCCCTCCGCCGCGCTGATCTCGCAGCGCAGCACCGCCGCCGGATCGGCGATCGTCGCGGCAGTCGAAGGGACGCGGCCGCTGCTGATCGAGGTGCAAGCGCTCGTCTCCGTGACACACTTTCCGTCGCCGCGGCGCATGGCCATCGGCATGGACGCGAACCGTGTGTCGCTGCTGCTGGCAGTCCTCGAGAAGAAGAACGGCGGTAACTTCCTGGCCAGCGACGTCTACGCGAACCTCGCCGGCGGTCTCCAGATCGACGAGCCGGCCATCGACCTCGGCGTGGTCGCGGCACTTCTCTCCTCGCAACGCAACATTCCGATCGCGCACGACGTGGTCGTCTTCGGCGAGGTCGGCCTCCTCGGCGAAGTGCGAAGCGTGTCGCAAGCCGATCTCCGCGCCCGCGAAGCCGCGGCCCTCGGATTCCGGCGCGTGATCCTGCCGCAGTCAAACGCCGCGGAAATCCGCGCGGACGTCGAAGTGGTAGGCGTGCGCCGCGTTGACGAGTTCGCGGACATGATTTTGGGAAAGAATTTATCCTGAGGCCGCTGAGCAAAGCGAAGATCGGCCTCAGGATCTCCGGTGGCGCCACGCAGACCGCGCAGTATCACCGGAGATCCTGACGATTCGCTGCGCGACTCGCAGGATGAATCTTCCACCGGCCTCAGGATCTCCGGTGGCGCCACGCAGACTGCGCAGTATCACCGGAGATCCTGACGATTCGCTTCGCGACTCGCAGGATGAATCCACCGGTTTTCCTCTTTACACCGCCCCAAAGATTATTTACACTCCAGTCCGTCGCTCCCGATCCCACATGAGTCCCCTTCACGCGCGCGGTATGTGGCTTCGCACTGTCATGGTGCTGAGCGGTCTCATCACCTTCCTGCTGACCGGCTGCGCCTCGGTCGTCCCTGACGACGTCAAGTCCGCGCCTTCCGTCAGCGCGTCACTCCCGTCGGAAGACGATGACTGGACGCAGCTCAAAACGCAGATGCGCGTCGATCTGAGCCGCTACAACACCCGCGAGCTGGCCCGGACGCCGCTCGCCTCGCCTGCTCCGTCGAGCGCACAGGCGCGCGACAACGCGTTCGGCGCGCGCGCTCAGGCGCTGTTCGCGCCGCTCGCGAAAGTCTCGCTGCGCCTTCCGGTCGTCGGCGTTCACACCTCGTCGCTCGACGACAGCTGGCACGCGCCGCGCGACGGCGGGGCACGCGTTCACAAAGGCATCGACATCTTCGCGCCCAAGGGCACCGAGGTTGTGGCCGTCGTCGATGGCGTGATCAGTTTCATCGGCGATCAAAAACTCGGCGGCCACTGCATCTGGCTGACGAACGAAAACGGCGCTTCGTTCTACTACGCGCACCTCGACCGCTGGGCGGCCGGACTGTACGAGGGGATGGAAGTGCAGGCCGGCGACCTGATCGGCTACGTCGGCAACACCGGCAACGCCAAGTACACGCCGTCGCACCTCCACTTCGGCATCAACGAGAACGACGACATGGTCAACCCGTACCCGATCCTGTCTCGCGCCGTGCCGACGTTGCATGCCCACGTGCATACGACGTTGAGCGGCGGCCCGGTCGCTACGCGGTAATTGTTATCGAGAGGCGGTTAGCAACATCAGACACTGCACCTTGCGAGAGCACAGACAGAGTGTCTGTGCCACACCAGCTCTCCCGTGAAGCAGCACCACGCAAGTGCGGCAGGATTCATGTGGCCCAGACACTCTTGTCTGTGCTGGTGATGCTTGGGACGGTCGTGAAGATCAACGCGGTTCCCGTCGCGGGATCACGCCAGTCCAGTTTCAATTCGCGCAACGGCCCCAGGACGAACTCGCGGCGCAGGTACCTCGGATGCGGAACCGTCAGCGTTCGCGTGTGGACCAGATTCGCGCTGTGCAGGATTAGATCGAGGTCGATGACACGCGGCGCGTTGCGAGTACTGCGGCGGCGGCCAAGGCGCGATTCGATTTCGTGCAGTGTGTCGAGTAGAACGGATGGCGAAAGGTCGGTGTAGCCGGCCACGACCGCGTTCAGATACTTCGGCGGCGGCGCATCGACCGGATCGGTTTCGATGAATGAGCTGACGCGGACGACGTGGATGACCGCGCTCAGCGAAGAAATCGCACGGCGCAGAAACAGCGCACGGTCGCCGAGGTTGGAGCCGAGCGCGATCAGCACCGAGGCCGGCACGTCACTCCTCGATGTCGATCTCGTCGGAGAGTTCGTTGATGTCGCCCTCGGCGCGCGGGAAGTACGTCTTGAGCTGGTGTCCGGCCGCGGTGATCGCTTCGACGATGCCCTCGGTGAACTCGCCGTTCTTGAATCGGATGGTCAGCTTCGCCGCGATCTCATCCCAGAAACCGGCGGGCACTTTCTCGTCGATCCCCTTGTCGCCCAGGATTACGAAACTGTTCTCCTCGGATGCGATGAAGAGCAGCACGCCATTGCGCAGCGCCGTCTTCGTCATGCCGAGGCGCTCGAAGGTGCGCTCAGCGACGTAACGCGGCTCGCCGCCCGTGGCTTTGGGCTGAATGTGCACGCGGATTTCGCCGGATGTCTCGCCTTCCGCGATTGCAATCGCGGCTGTGATGCGCGGCTGATCGAGCGCCGCGATGAACTCTTTCTGCGTCACCATCCACCTCCCGCGCCGCCGCCGCCGAAGGAACTGCCTCCGCCACCCCAGGAACCGCCGGTGCTCCAGCCTCCTCCGCCACCGCCGCCGAACGTCGTCCCGCCGCCGCCCCATCCGCCGCCGCCGAGGAACATCGGCCAGATGCAGCCGCAGCCTCCGCGCCGCCGTCCGCGCATCAGCAACGGGATCAGAACCAGGATGACGAACAGGAAAAAGATCGAGGGAAAGAACATGTCAGCCCCTCCCCCTTTCGACGATCGTGCCGGGCGCGGTGCGGCCGCCGGCATCGTGGTCGTGCTCACAAAGGTGGGATCGATCTTCTTCGCGATCTGATCGATCGCGGCATTTAGGCCGCCCGCATAATCGCCGGCCCGAAAGTAGGTCGGAACGGTGTTGTGCAGGACGTCGGACGAAAACGCGTCGGTGATGACCGGCTCGAGGCTGTAGCTGACCTGAATCCGGGTTTTGTGCTCCTTCGCGAAGACGAAAAACATCAACGCCTTTTCGTCTTTGACCTTCCACATATTCGCGACCTTGTTCGCGTAGCCGAGGTCGTCTTCGCCTTCCAGCGAAGGGAAGATCATGATCAGGAACTGAACGCCGGTCTGCTTGTAGAACGCCTCCAGCTTCTCGTTCAGTTGCTGGATCTGCGAGGCGTTGAGGAGGTTGGCGTTGTAGTCGTTCACCCACTGCGTCGGCTTGGGCGGGATGTCCAGAGCCAGCGCGGCCGAGGCGAGGAGCGTGATCGCGAAGAACGCGATCGCGCTGCGGCGGACGTTCATCGGGTTCCTGTGGCGGGAGCAGTCGTGCCGAAGTTGAAGTTGACCTCAGGCGCGTTCTGCGAACCGGCCGCGCCTTTGAAGTACGCCTTCGGTTTGAAACCGCTCATGTTGGCGACCATGTTCGCCGGGAACCTGAGCACGGCAGAGTTGAACGTCTGCGCGACTTCGTTGTAACGGCGGCGCTCGACGGCGATGCGGTTCTCAGTGCCTTCGAGCTGCGACTGCAACTCGAGGAAGTTCTGATTCGACTTCAGGTCGGGATAGCGCTCGACGACGACGAGCAGGCGCGACAGTGCGCCGGATAGGTTCTCTTGCGCGCCAGCGAACTGCGCCATCGCGTTCGCGTCGTTCGGCAGGTTCGACTGCGTGCCGGGAGGTCCGCCGGCCGGCGCCTGCACCTGGCCGACGCGCGAGCGGGCGTTGATGACGGCTTCCAGCGTCGACTTCTCGAAATTCGCAGCGCCCTGGACGGTGCGCACGAGGTTCGGGATCAGATCGAAGCGGCGCTGATAGTCGTTTTCGACCTGCGCCCACTGCGCCTGCACTTGCTGATCGAGCTCCACGAGATGATTGCGGACGCCGACGTACCAGCCGCCGCCAATCAGCAACGCGAGAACCAGCGCTCCGAGACAACCAAGCAGACCAAGTCTACCCATTGAAATCCTTCTTTCTGACCGCTAGTAATCTTCGTCTTCTTCTTCGTCGGCCACTTCTTCTTCGCGATCGGCCTCGGGGATGATTTCCTCATCCTCGTCGCCGGCAGGCGTAGCCACTTCGCCTTCCGCGCCAAACTCTTCGTCGGCGGCATCCTCGACTACAGGCAACGGCGCGACGACCGCGCGCGCGCGGCTGCGCGATGCCGGCACCGACGGCGCCTCATCGGCATCGCGTTGATCCGCGCCGCACTTCGGGCAGTTCGGAATCGGCTTGCCGAGGTCGTAAAACTTCGTATGACAGCTATAGCAGGTGTACTTCTTTCCAAGATCAGGCATAACTAGAAAATCCCCCAGCGCAAAAGCGGCGACACGTTAGCACCGCGACTGATGTGTAGCAAGTAGCGGGCACAGATGAAAAACGGCGAGCAGTGACTCTGCTCGCCGTTGCAAGGATGCGTTTGATTTTGATTACTTTCCGTGCGGCAGCGCCTGTGCGGCGCGCGTGCCGGCATCGGACGAGTTCGCGCCCGGCGCACTGTGAAGCGCGGCCGCTTTCTCGGCCAGCTTCTGTGAATCGGGCAGCACTTCGATGGCTTTGGCGATTTGATTGTCGCCCTGGAGACGATACGGATAGGACGCGTCGAAGCCGAATTTCGCGGCGATGATCTCCGCTTTGAGCGCCCGCTCGATGAAATTGCGGTCGTTCGGCTTCTGCAGTGCCTCGCGGATATCGGCGACAGGCGCGATGTCCTTTTCGCTGGCGAAGGCAACGAAGTTCTCCATGACCGCGGGCGTGATGGCTACATCTTCGGTCACGTCAGGATGCTTGGCGACGTAGTCGACGCCGTAGTTGAAGATCGCGCTGCGCACTTCGAGAAGCTGCGTGGTGCGCGACAGCGGCGCCGGCTTGACGAAAATGTCCGGCGTGATTCCGCCGCCGCCGTAGACGATGCGGCCGGTGACGGTCGTGAACTTCTTGCGGTCCTTGAGCGGCATCTCCGAGGCGCTGCCGTCATCGCCTTCGTCGGCGACGTAGTAGTCGTAGAACGAGCTGTAGTCGCGCTGGATGTTGCGTCCCGAGGGCGTGTAGTACTTCGAGGTCGTCAGCGCGAGTCCGGCGCTGTACTGCAGCGTGTAGACGCTCTGCACGAGACCTTTGCCCCAGCTCGTTTCGCCGACGATGATGGCGCGATCGTGATCCTGCAGCGCGCCGGCAACGATTTCAGATGCCGAGGCGCTGCCGCGGTTCACGACGACCACCATCGGCATGTCGAGATGCTGATGCTTGCCGGGCGCGAGGTAATCCTGCGCCGAATCAGGGGTGCGGCCCTTGGTGTAGACGATCATCTGCCCCTTGTCGAGGAAGTGATCGGAGACGCCGACCGCGGCATCGAGCAGACCGCCGGGATTCTGGCGAAGGTCGAGGACGAGCTTCTGCATCCCCTGCCCTTTGAGCTTGTCGATCGCTTCATCGAGCTCGCGAACGGTGGTGGCGGTGAAGTCTTTGATGCGGATGTAGCCGATGC
>JAXDIO010000100.1:0-5083 GCA_034663965.1 Thermoanaerobaculia bacterium
ACTCGCTTCGCTCGACCTCCTCGACCTCTTCCCCAATACGCATCACGTGGAAACGCTCGCTTCGTTCGAGCGTGCGTAGCGATAACCCCGCCGCACTTCCGCTGATCTTCTACGCCGCCGGTCTGGCACTCGGGCGTTCGTACGCCGAGGCTGTCGGATTCGCGTGCGTGGCGATGCTGCTGATCGCGATTCGAAAACCGCGCATGGCTATGCTCTGCCTCGCGCTCGCGGGCGGTGTCTGTGCGGCCACGCATGCGGGTGCGCTAAGCGACGCCGACGATCACGCCATCGCGCCGCTGATCACTGATCGGTTCGTGACGGTCATCGCGCCGATCGATCGCGACTGGTCGTCGCGCGGCGAGGCGCATTCGCTGCGCTGCGCGAACTTCGTCGCCGACGGAGTGGCCATCGAACGTCCGATCACGATCTACACGCGATTTGCTCCGCCGACGATCGACATGCAGCGCGTCGTTCGCGCCGAGGGGTTTCTGCGGCGCAGCGAAAAAGGGGACGCGGTGCTGACAGTGAAATCGCCGAGGCTGATGTCGTACAGCGGTTCGCTGAATCCGCTCACACCCACGGCGTGGAATCGTGCGCTGGCCAATCGCATCCGTCCGTTCGCGAGCACCTATCCGACCGAGGTCGCGCTGGTCGAGGCGCTGGCCCTCGGGCGCGGCGAGCAGCTGAGCGACGACGTCCGCGACAGCTACAAGCGCGGCGGGACGTATCACCTGCTCGTCTTCTCAGGACTGCAGATCGCGTTCGCCGCGGCAATGATCGCGCTGGCGTTGCGGTGGCTGCACGCGCCGCGCGCCGGCGACTGGTCGCTGCTCCTCTTCGCGATCGCCGCGCCGCTGTTCATCGGACCGACCGCCTCGGTGTCGCGCGCGAGTATCGGCATCGGCGTCTACGCAATCTCGCGAATCCTCCACCGGCCGACGACGCTGGAAAACCTCTGGTGCGTGGCCGCGCTGCTGCGGCTGATCATCGCGCCGCACGATCTCGCCGAACCGGCGTTTCATCTGACCTACGCCGGCGCCGCCGCGCTTCTCTTCGCCGGAAAAGCGCTGGCCGCCCGCCGCACGCGCTGGCTGACGTACGCAGCATCGGCGGAACTGTCGATCACGCCGCTCACGCTCTTCCACTTCCACCAATACGCCCTCGGCGGATCGCTGATGACGCTGTTGCTGACACCGATCGTCTTCGCGATGCTGATCACGTCCGCATTCGTCTGCGCAGTGCCGTGCGCGATGCTGCTCGGAGTCATCGGCGCGCTTCACAAGGTCTGCACGTTCGTGAATGGGGTGGCGTCGCCGATGTGGGGTTACTTCGCCGCGCCACCGTTGATAGCGATCGTGTGCGGCTACGCAATCGCGATGCTGGCCATCGCGTTTCTGTCGGGTCGCATCCGAGCGCTGGTCATCTTTGCGGCGATGTTGATCCCGCTCACCGCCGCGATCATCGTCGGTCACGCGGACGTGCCGAACCCGCGGCTGACGATGCTCGACGTCGGCCAGGGCGACGCACTTCTCCTTCGTTCTCCTCATCACGTCGTCCTTATCGATGCCGGCGGCCGCCTCGGCGACGGACATTTCGGCGAGCAGGAGCTGCTGCCGATGCTCGTCGACCGCGGCGTGCGACACATCGACGTCGCCGTGCTGACCCACGTGCATCCCGATCACTGCGGCGGACTGCCGGCGGTCCTCGAAAACCTCGACGTCGGCAGCATCTGGATTTCGCCGCGCCGTTTCCGCGGCGACTGCGCGCAACGCGTGCTCGACGCCTCCTCGCGGCGCGCGATTCCGATTCACCTCGTGCGCGATGGCGACGTTCGGGACGTCGGCGGCATGACGATGCGCGCATTCGTCGCCGGCCACACGTTCAAACACTCGCCCGAGAACAACAGTTCGGTCGTATTGCGCGTCGTCATCGGCCGCTGGAAGGCGCTGCTCACCGGCGACGTCGAACGCGACGCCGAGGAGTCGCTGGCGTCGCGCGACGTTCGCGCCGACGTTCTGAAGGTCGGACACCATGGCAGCAAGACGTCGTCGACGCCGCTTTTGCTGGACGCAGTTCATCCGCGCATCGCGTTGATTTCGTGCGGGCTGCACAACCTGTTCGGACATCCGCATCCGAGCGTTCTCGAGTCGCTGCGAAGCCGAGGAATTCATTCGTGGAGGACCGATCGCAACGGCACCATCGACGTCGATTTCCTCCCGGCGCAACTCGTCGTCCGTCAGCAATTTGACACTCCCCGGTGAGCGTCCTACAGTGAATTTCCCTCATGTCGACGACACTTCTGCGCCTCGGCCTCTGGGTCATCCTGCTCGTAGTCGTGCTCTACGTTCTGCAGCAGACATACGAAGAAGCGCCGTTCGTCGATTTCTTCGCCCCCGCCATGCTCCAAAAAGCGCTGGCCCTCGGCGGAATCCTGATCGCGGCGGGCGTCGTGATGCGCATCCTCGAACGCGGCGCAAAAGCCGTCGTCGTGAAGAGCCGTTGCGTGGTGTGCAAAACACCCATCGAGCAGGGCTCGCTCTACTGCCGCGCGCACCTCCGCCGCATGCTCAACCGCGAGGACGACCGGACGCATCGAACGCGCGTCGTGAAGTAATCGCAGCAGTGGCGAACAGCGCCGCAGGCAATCCGATCAGGAACATGTGCACGATCACGCTCATCGAGACCCACAGCGGGTTGAAGCTCTTCGGCCGCGCGGCGTTCGAGAGCGGGATGACGACGTAGTTCATGACGATGTAGACGACGACGCCGTAGACGATGCCGCAGATCACCGCGTGACGCGTCAGCACCGGCAGCCATCTCGCGCCGAGCCAGTAGACGATGACGATGCTGAATGCGATGAAGTAATGACACGCCGCGCCGAGGAGCGCGCTGTTCATCCCGCCGTTGAATGATGCGCGGCCGAGGATGCCGGCGGCGACGCTCTGGAAAACGCGCGTCGGAGCGACGCCGCGGAATGACCAGAAGAGGATGGCGTAGGTGATGTCGAGCGATCCGACGACGATGCCACCGGCGATGAGTTTTCGCATTCGGCGGAAATGTAGCTTACCAGCAGTCAATCCTGAGCCGCCGGAGCGAAGCGAAGGACGGCTCAGGATCTCCGGTGGCGCCGCGCTGCCGGTGGAAGAGCTCCCATCTGCGTAAATCTGCGTCCATCTGCGGATACACGTCTATCCGCAGATGTCGCGTGCGGCGACGATCGGCTCAGTCCGCGCGGTATCACCGGAGATCCTGAGCCGTCCTCGCGCTTCGCGCTCGGCGGCTCAGGATTAGGGCGTAGATAAAGGCGGCACGCGTTTCTTCGTCGCCTGTTCGAACGAATACGCGAGTTTCAACAACGTCGGTTCGCTACACGCCATCCCGGTGAAGCTCACGCCGAACGGCTGCGGGAGCGCTTTGAACGATTCCGGGAACGCCGTCGTCGGCGCGTTTGGAACCATCGCCCAGGGGACGATCACGGTCGGGTAGCCGGGCCGCGCGGCGATCGAAGCGCCGCCGGGGCCGGGGAAGAGGAGCGCGTCGAGATTCTGCGACTTCATCACCTCATCGATGCCGTGCGTGGCGCTGAGGCGGATGTCGTTGGCGCGGTCGGACTCATAGCGCGACTTGAAAAGATCAAGATCCATCGCGTCGGAGATGTCGAGCAGCGACTGGCCGCATTTGATCGCGCCCATCTTCTGATGGTCGCTGTTCCACTTGCGAAGCTCGGCCAGCGACTTCACCGGCGCGGCGGTGCCGAGGGAGGCGAGCCACTTGTTGAAATCGCGCTCCATGCCGTAGGCGAGATCGATCGAGCACTTCTTTCCCTTTACGTCGTCCATGTCGGTGCAGACGCCCCAGAGGAAGTAGTTGTCGGCGGCGTTCTTGTCGACGACGCTGGGGATGTCCGCCGGATCGACGACGATCGCGCCCTGAGCTTTGATGATTTCAATCGCGTCGTTCATCGCCTTCGTCTGCTCGGGATTCAGGCCGCCACGCGGCGTGGTCGCGCCGGGCGTCGTGAACTTGTCGTAGAAGCCGGCGCGCGGGATGCCGATGCGCGCGCCTTTGAGTCCGTCTTTTTTCAGGAAGACGGTGTAGTCGTGATTCGGCGGCGGCGTGCAGCGCGTCGTGGCGGCATCGTTCGGATCGGGGTTGTTGCCTTCGAGGACACCGAAGAGGATGGCGGCATCGGTCACGTACTTCGCCATCGGACCGGCAGTGTCCTGGTCGGCGGTGATCGGGATGACGCCGTAGCGGGAAATGCGGCCGACGGTCGGCTTGATCGCGGCGAGCATGTTCTGGTTCGAGGGACTGAGGATCGATCCCGAAGTCTCGCTGCCGACGTTCGCGGCCCAGAAATTCGCAGTGGTGCCGGCGCCGGAGCTCGATCCGCCGGTGGCGAGCGCTGGACGGCCGTCGCCGGTCTCGGTGCGCGGGTCGCGGCGCGGATCGTACGGATTAAAGCCGTAGCCGTTCAGCGCGTTGTAATTCGTCGGCATCGGCGGATTGCCGGCAACCCAGTTCGCCAGCTCGGTGAGCTGCGTCTTGGCCATGATGATCGCGCCGGCATCGCGCAGGTTTTTCGTCAGCGTGGCGTCGTAGGGCGGGACAAGATTCACGAACGCCAGGGCCCCGCCGGTCGTCGGCAGATCCGTGGTCTGGATGTTGTCCTTCAGCGCGATCGGAATCCCGTGCAGCGGTCCGCGAATCTTTCCGGCGGCGCGCTCGCGGTCGCGCTCATCGGCTTCCTTCAACGCATTCGGATTGACGGTAATCGCCGCGTGCAGCTTGTCCTCATACGTGGCGATGCGGATGAGGTACTGCAGCACCAGCTCGTGCGAGGTGACGCGCCCATCTTTCAACGCGGCCTGCATGTCGGAGATGCTGGCCTCGACGACGTTGAAGGGCTTATTCGCTGCGGGCTTGGTGGCGGGGGAGACGGTGAGAGTGATGGCGAGAACGAGGAGGGCGGACGTTACGGCGCTCTTCATGGGCGGGGATTGTAAGTGCTCGCGCAACGGAGAGCACTGTCATCCTGAGCCGCCGGAGCGACGCAGCGCGAAGCGCGGAGATCGCGGAGGAC